>CAIZWU010000256.1 GCA_903936775.1 uncultured bacterium
TCTGGAAACTTGTTGCCCTGCCGTGCCGGTCTGGTCATTGGAAGTTAGTCTGTCAGGGAAAGCCGCGGCTGGAGTCACTGGATCACGGCATCCCGGGTCAGGCCAAAGTCTGTTCTGCGGCAAAGCGGGTCGCGAGACGGTCGTGGCGGGAAAGCTGCTGGTCCGTCAACCACGGCGCCGGCCTCGCCATCGGCCGCAAGGAAGCCGGCCGCCGCCTTGACCAGAAGACGGTCGATGCGGAGATGGACGCCAACGACATCCTGTCCAACTGCCGCCGCTACCTGATCGACGAGTCTCCTGACGCTTGCAAGAATTTTGCGGAAGTCCTGAAAAGCGTCGAACGTGCCGGTCCCGCCAAACCGGTGGCTACGCTGAAGGCGCGGTTTGTCATCAAGGACAACGACAAGGCGGATGATTGAAGCCGGAGATGCCAGTCTTTCCCTTTCGCGGGGAGATGCTGGCATTTTTCTGGAAGGATCAGGGATTTACGGTCTGCGAGGTGGCGACGAAAATGCAGACTTCTGTTCCCGGTGTCTTTCCTGGTGGATTGATCCCGTTGATGAAGCAGCAGGTGAAGTTGCTATCCAGGCCAATCCGGCTGTCTTGTGAAACCGTCCCCACGACAGGCGCCCGCAAGCCACCAGGGAATGTTTTTTCTCCGGTGATTTCTTTCACTTCAAAAATGACGTCCAGGATCAGCCAATCCCCTGAGGGCCGCCCGGTCAGCTTCAGTCGGGTGCCTAAATCAACGGAGTCCATATAGCGGAACGTGTTGCCATGCTCATCCTTGGCCGGTTCGCTGGGCTGACGGGGCCGTTCAAAGGTTTTGGCCATGAGGCTGCGCAGGTCCACTTCCTTCCCGGCGAGGGTGGTCGTTTTTGGATAGCCCGCGATCGACAGGCCTCTCTTTACCCGCATGAGAGCGAGGATTTTGGCGGCTTGGTCCGCGGTGCATCTTTGAGGGAGAGGCTGGTCGCCGGGCCATTTCTGGTCCGGCTCCTTTTCGATGAAATGGACTTCGTTGGTGATCAATTTCGCTCCGTGGGGCAGGGGGCTGTTGATGGGGGGCGCAGCCGTCTCTGCGGTCGATGGGCGGGTGGTGCGGCAGGAGATGAGCAGGGTCGCCGTTGCGAGCGACATCAGTCCGGCGGCGGTCAGCCGCAGGCGCTGCCCTGTCGTCAGGGGAGCGCGTGAAATGCTGTTGTCGAGAAGGCGGCGGACTCTGTTTCCTACTTTGCTGGACTGGGCCATCGCCAGTCCAGTGGTGACTTTGCCCTGATGAAAATGTTGACGGACGATTGTGAGCAGGTCGGCGCTGTAGGCGGCGGGTTCGGCTTGCCCACGGGTGAGGACCCAGTCATCGCAGGCCGCTTCCCGGCTTTCATTCAACAGCCGCCGGGCGATCCACGCCAGGGGATGGAACCAGAGCAGCATGGTGGCGGGGACGGCCAGCATTGAGGAGAGGGCATCCCTCCGGACGATATGAGCCAATTCATGCCACAGCACATGGCGGAGCCTTTCCCCGGACCATGAGGCCGCCTCCCGCGGTAACAGAATGGCGGGTCGCCAGATGCCCCAGGTGGCGGGCATCGCCCACGATTCGCCGACAAACAGCTTCGGCCGACGGAGCAATCCCGTCCGCAGACGCTCGTGGTCCAGGGCGTCTGCCAGAAGGCCGCGATGCACTTCAGGACAGGTCCGGCGGGCGATGATTCCCCGGCATCGGCTAACCAGAAACCACAGGCCGGCGGCAGCGGTTCCCAGAGCCCAGATCAGGAAAACGATTCGTGGCCAAGTGGTGCCATGGGCCGCCAACGCGGGATCAGACGTTCGTTGCACGGCTTCCCTCATGGGGGCGGGGTCCGTTGCGGGCAAGGCCGTTGATGTGAGATAGTTTTCAATGGGGCTGGGCGTCCCGTTCATGATCAAGGCGGCGTCCCATTGCCAGTCCGGCACCAGAAATGAGAGGAAATACACGGCCGGGACAAATAAGAGTGCCAGCCACAACACCCAACCCCGCCAAGCGGGAGACTGCTTCCGGCCGAGGGCAATTGCGGCCATGGCGGCGAGGAGCAGCAGGGTGCTTTTTACGGTGGCGTCGGCGAGGGCCATGAGTTGGCCGGGATCAATCCATCCGGTGAGGGTGCTGATAGCAGAAGAATTCATGGCAGGGCGATCGACGGGTCTTTTTTGGTTTGGCCTTGGGCGGCTTGGGCGACCAGTTTCTCGAGGGCGGCGAGTTCCGCGGGAGCGATTTTTTCACCCGGATCGGCAAGGTGGGCGGCGACAGCGTCCTGGAGCGATCCGCCGAAAAAGACATCCAGGACGCGGCGCAGGGCGGACCTTCCGGCTCCTTTCTTTTCATGGGTGGCGGCATAAACGAATTCGCGTCCGGACTTGCGGTGTTGGAGATGGCCTTTGGTTTCCAGGATCGTCAGAATGGACCGCAGCGCTGGGCGGGTCGGTGGGTCTTCCATGCGGTCGAGAATTTCACCCAGGGTGGCCTGATTGAGGGCAAAAACGAGATCCATGATTTCACGTTCACGGCGGCTGAGTTTGGCAGGCAGGGTCATGGGTTGAAAATTCAACTCTTTGGCTAAAAACGCCAGTTTAAAAGCTGAAAATTCAGCCTTAAGTCAATTTTCCCCGGTGACCAAGACCTCTGGGTGGCTGAATTCAACGATTTCGTCACATACATTCCATCGACTGTGTGACAGTATGTGGCTAAAACGGCACATTCACGGTCACCCCGCCGTGTAGATTCAACCTACCATCGCATGTCAAAAAATACTCTCGGCACCATTGCCGCTACCCTCGCAACCCTGACTCTGTCCGCCAGCGCCGGCACCGTGACCGCTTCCAAGGCACCGGTTCCGGAAGCCCCCAAGGAGGAATCCACCTTCGATAAAATCTGGTCTTTGGCCACGCTTTATAAGAACAAGGAGAATCCGGTGATCCAGAAACTGGCCTTCACAGGCCGCTACCATGGACAATATGGCTGGCTGGATTCCGATCAGGGCAACTCCGATGACTGGGACAACCGGCGGTTCCGTCTGGGATTGAATGCCCAGTTGTTCCAGGACTTTGAAGTGAAGGCTGAAATGTTCGGCGATCTCAATTCAGGTGGCGATTTTTATGAAGGGTTCACCGAAGTCTTCCTTGCATGGAAACCGGATGACGCCTTCAACCTGACGGTGGGCAAGCAGAAGCCCCGGTTCTCCCTGGACTGGAGCACGACTTCCCGTGAAATCCTGACATTTGAAAGGAACATCATGATCAACAACTTCGGGATCGATTATGAAACAGGCGTCTCCGTTTCCGGCAAGGTGGGGAATTTCAGCTATTTCACCGGGTTCTTCAACAATGATGTGGGCAGTCCGGGAGGTGAATCCGAATTTGGTGACCTCGGCGGTGGCTTCAGCTACGTCGCCAGCGCCAGTTATGATCTGAAGGACGTCACTGGTTTGGAAAAAACCGTGCTGCGCGGCGATTTCCTGCATTCTGAACACGATGGCGAGGATGATCTCCTGACCAAGTTTGACAATGGTCTGGCGGCCAGCGTGGCGCTGAAGCAGGGCCGGTTGGGTCTGACTGCCGAAACGGTTTATGGCGAGGGCGACAAAGGCGATCTGTGGGGTTTCTATCTGACACCCTCCTGGGATATCACGAAGAAACTCCAGGTGGTGGCCCGCTACACCTACGCCCAGAGTGGCGATGATGTGCTCCGGGCCCAGAGCCGCTATGAACGCCGCGCGCCAGACCTGACTGATGGCGGGAATGGCGATACCTACAATGCCGGCTACCTCGGCATCAACTATTTCCTGTATGGTCACAAGCTGAAGCTCATGACCGGAGTGGAATTCTCCAACATGGATGGCGGTTCTGATGGTGGGGATTTCGATGGCGTGACCGGACTGGCCGGGGTGCGTATCTATTGGTGAGAAAATAGGAATCTGTAATTAGTTATTAGTCCGGAGGGGCCGGGGCGTGATGGATGGTCACGTTCCGGCCTTTTTCTGTCCGGGAAGACTCAGGGCAGGAGGGGAAAGCCAGGAGTTTGCCTCGTCTGGAGGGGTTGGCCGTCCGGTTTCCAGGTGATGCGGGCTTCGAGGCCGGGCCAGGTTTTGGTGAGAAGGGGGAGGGATTCCGCCGGGTCCATCAAACAGAGGAGTTTTGTCAGAGGGTCCGCCATGGCGCCGGTGGGAGCGATCAGGGTGGCCTGACGCGAAATGGTGGAGCCAAGGCCGGTGCGGGGATCGATGATGTGGCTGTAACGTTTGCCGTTGATCTCCACGAATTGATAAAGGTCGCCGGAGGTCGCGGCATTGGCTTCCTTCAGTGCGATCCGGACCGGGCGTTCCTCACCGGAGGGTTGCAGGCCGATTTCCCAATGGTCCTTTGCGGCGGGCGGGGACCCGGCGGCGACTTCGCCGGCGGCATCAAGAAGCACACAGGTGATTTGGAAGCGGTCGCGCAGGAGTTTCAGGCAGGCGTCCTGGGTCCAGCCTTTGGCAATACCGCCGAGGTCGAGTTGCATCCCGGATTTGACAAGGCAGACGGTGCGGTTGGCCTCGTCGAGTTCCATGGCCTGCCAGCCACTGCGGACGCGGGCCTGGGCGAGGGCGTCAGGCTCTGGAAGTTCGCTCCGGCGGCGGCTGCGGCGCCAGAGGCGGATGCAGGGGGCGAGGGTAATATCGAACAGCCCGTCGCTGAGGGCGGAAATTTCACGGGAACGATGCAGGATGTCGAACAATTCCCGACTGACCGGCACGGGGGCATCCTGGCCAGCCTTGGTGCAAAGGCGATTCAGTTCGCTGGTGGGTTCGTAGTCGCTGAAAATGAGGTTGAGCCGGGCAATTTCGGCAAAGACGGCATCGGCGGCCGCGGTGGCGGAGGCGGCAGGGAGTCCTGGCAAGGTGAGGGTCCAAAGGCACCCCATGTGGGGCTCGCTACGGGACCACGCCCCTGATTCAGCCGCGCCGGCAGCCGGGGCCAGGGTCGTGGCGGCAAGGGATTGGAAAAAGTGGCGGCGGGTCATGGAAATCTGGACAGACGATGCCCGGAGTGGCGCATTTTCATGGGATTGTAAGCGAAACTCCGCTGTGACAAAGTAAAACTGTGTCTGGGTCCACCTTTCTGCCTTCCTTTATTTTTGCTGCGATAGCGGGACTCATCGCCGGCGCCCCCGCGGTCCGGGCCGGAGTGGCGGAGGTGGTGGTCCACGAAGTGATGGCAGATAACCGGCTGGGGCTGCGGGATGAGGACGGAGCGGCCTCCGATTGGCTGGAACTTCATAATCCCACGAGTGCGGCTATTTCCCTGGCGGGGGCGGCGTTGACGGATAATGCGGCCGATCCGGCCAAGTGGCCGCTGCCCGGGGTAATACTGCCGGCGAGGGGGTATTTGGTGATTTTTGCCAGCGGGAAGGACCGGCGTGATCCCGCGGGCCCACTGCATACGAATTTTTCACTCGCGAAAGGCGGTGAATTCCTGGCCCTGACATGGCAGGGGCAGGTGGTGAATGGCTTTGTGCCGTCCTTTCCGCCTCAGGTGGAGGACGTTTCTTATGGCTACCGCAGCAGTGGAAGCACGGAGCTGGTTTTTATGTCGCAACCGACTCCGGGAGCGCCGAATAACCCGATCCCATCGATGCCGGGAGTGGTGGAGATCTCTCCACCGGGGGGAACCTTCACCGGGTCGCTGGTGGTGACGTTGTCCACGGGAAGCGGTGGAGCGGTAATCCATTTTACCCTGGATGGCACCGTGCCCACCGTGACTTCTCCAGTGTATGAGGGGCCCATCACGGTTCCGGTGACGACGCGCCTGCGCGCGGTGGCGGTGGAGCGGTTGAATGGGCTGATAGGGGGCGTGAGCGGGGCCTCCTGGGTGCGATTGGCTCCTGATCTCGCCGGCTACACCTCTCCCTTGCCGGTGGTGGTGATCGAAAACTTCAATGCGGGACCGGTTCCGGCGAAGGGGCTGTCCAACCAGCAGGTGGTGGCCCAGGCGGCGGTTTGGATGCTGCAGGAGCGGGTGGGGGGAGCGGCGTCGATAACCGGGTTGCCACAGTTGTCGGGAGACATCGGCATCCGCGGGCGGGGGTATCTGTCGAGCACGTGGTCGAAAAAGCCCTATGCGGTGGAGTGCCGGTCGGCCGATGGTGCTGCGACCGGAGCGGCCCCGCTGGGGTTGCCTTCGAATGACGATTGGGTGCTTTATTATCCAGATCCCGGTATGCTGCGGGACTCTACCTTGCTGGCGAATACCTTCATTTATGAGCTGAGCCGGCGGCTGGGGCGGTATGCGCCGCGTTTCCGGTTTGTGGAGTTGTTTCTGAATGAAAACGGGGGAGATCTGGCCCTGGCGGACCGTCAGGGAGTCTATGTGCTGATGGAAAAAATCTCGAGGGGAACGGAGCGGTTGGACTTTACAGCGCTGAGTGCTGATGGCAGCAGCGGGGGGGCCTTGCTGAGCATCAACCGGCCGGATGCGATCCCGGAGACCGGCTTCCCGGCGGACAATGGGGTCACCACGCCGCAGTTTTTCCGGACCGCAGGCCCGGACCGTATCTTTCAGACCACGCCCAATGTCCTGACGCTGGCTGGGGATGATTTGCCAGGGACCAGCAGTGCGGTGCTGAACTTCGAGCAACCCGGGGGGTATCGGATCCTGAGCGCGCAGCGGACGGCGGTGGAGACATGGTTCCGGCAATTCGAGGAGGCGCTCTATCATCCGGTGGACTGGCGCGATCCGGGGGTGGGCTGGCGGAAGTGGCTGGTGGAGGGGGATTGGGCGGAGGGATATCTGCTATCCAATTTCACGAGGCATAGCGATGCGTTTTTGCTGAGTGTGTATCCGTGGCTGGGCAACGACCGGAAGCTGCGGCTGGGTCCCATCTGGGATGTGACCCCGGGCGGCTACACCGACCAGGGCAGCCCAGACAGTGCACTTTATTACCGTTCCAGCCAGTTGTGGTTCCCGAGGCTGTTGGCGGATGCGGATTTCAAACAGACTTATCTCGACCGGTGGACGCATTGGCGCCGCAGCGGCTTCAGCGACGCGGCGATGGAGGCCATCATCGACCGCCAAGCCGCGGAGATCACTTCCGCCAAGGCCGTGCTTCAGGGAATTTCCGATGCGGCGGAGTGGCAGTCGCGCCTGACAGCGATGAAGACGTGGGTGAAGGGGCGGGCGGCTTATTTCGACAGTAGTTTTATTCCGCTGCCGGTGCTGGTGCCAGCAGGCGGAATCGTAAGTGCGGGGAGCAGTGTAACCATTTTTTCGAGCGCGCCGGAATGGTGGGTGACCACGGATGGCAGTGATCCCCGGCTGGCGGGTGGGGCGGTCTCTCCAACGGCCGTGGCGGTGTCGGATCTGGTGATCAGCCGGGATGTCAGGATTACGGCGAGGAGCCGGAATGGCGTGGACTGGAGCGGGCCGGTGTCGGTCGTTTTTGCGGTGGGAGCGGTGCCGGTGACGGCAGCGAACCTGACAGTTTCTGAGATTCATTATCATCCGGCGGCGCCATCGGGGGCGGAACTTGCGGCGGGATTCAGCGATGGGGAGGATTTCGAATTCATCGAGCTGCACAATCCGGGCGCCCAAACAGTGAGCCTGCATGATGTCCGGCTGGTGCTCGATCCGGAACTTTGCCAGCCGGCGTGGGAAGGCGCGGCGGCGGACCGCTGGAGCCTGCCGCCGGGTGGGCGGTTGGTGCTGGTGCGGAGCCGCGCGGCCTTCGGTCAGCGCTATGGCACCGAGGTTCCCGCCGGTGGCGTGATCCAGGGATTTCTATCGAATTCAGGCGGGAATCTGCTTTTGGAGAAAACGGACGGCAGCCCGCTGTGGAGGATCAGCTACGGCACCAAAGGCCTCTGGCCGTCCTCGGCGGATGGGGCTGGTTACAGCCTGACCCTGCGCGAAGACGGAGTGGCGGGCAGTGCATCCGGGTGGCGCAGCAGTGTGTCCCGGCATGGAACGCCGGGCGGCACTGATGCCGTGGCTTATACCGGCTCCACGGAGGCGGCCTGGCAGGTCTACGCGCTGGGGGCGGTGCCGGCACTTTCTTGGACAGGAACGGGTCCCGGGCAATCCCTGACGTTGTTGGTCCCGCCCGGCGCGGACCGGGTTGGCTACTTCGTGGAGCAGTCGGCGGATCTGACCGGTTGGCAAGCGGCGGGCTGGTCGGGACCGGTTGAAAGCCGGACTACGGCGGGTGAGTATCTTCTTTCTTGGGCGCCCCCCGTGGCCGCACCGCTTCGCTTCCTGCGGGTGCGGGCGACGGCTCTGCCTTGACACCTTCCCCCTTTTCCATGTCCCTGTGTTGTTTTTCCCGTTTCGTTTGGCTGCCGGTGGCGGCTTTTGTTCTTTCAAAATCCGGGCCTCTGTGGGCGGGGGAAAAGGTGCTGGTGGCCGGGGACAGCCTCACCAAGGAATACCGCAGTGAGTTCCCGGCGCTTTATCCGTCAAACCCTGCGGCGTGGGAGGCGCGGAACTGGATCGAGATCCTGGATGCCCGGCGCCATGATCAGTTCGATTTGGGAATTTGGTCGGTATATTCTGACTTGAGGCTGACCGGACATGAATTCAACTGGGCCAAGCCGGGTGGCACGGTGCGCGAGTTCCGCAATTTCCTGAGGCAGACTGCGGATGCCGGGGCGGAGATCAAGGCCTCCAGCGGTGGAGAAGCCCTCTGGGCGTTATTTCCTGCTTGGCGGACCACCTTCGCCAACTACACAGGCCAGGCGCAGCGGGTGGTGATCTTTTTCGGCGGGAATGATCTGGCGCTCGGGAACAGTGATCCTGAGACCAATCCGGTGGTGGAGGGCCAGCCGAGGCAGATCGATTATGAATCAATCTACGCGGGAACTTTTGGAGAGGGCTCGAGTCCGCTTAGGATGCAGAATTCGATCCGGAGCAATCTGAAATCCGTGATTGAGTTTTTCCGCAATCCCCGGACCTTCAGTGACGGCAGTCCGCGGGAGCCGCGCTTTACGGGCCCCATGATTCTCTGCGCTGTGCCGCATGTGGGTTGCACTCCAAAGCTGCAGGCGGAGGTGGGGATTGATCCTGTCAGGACTGCGGTGCTCACGCAGATGCTGGAGGTGCTGAACAATGAGATCAGGGATTTTGCGGCCACCAAGGACGTGGGTTTTGCCGATACCTATGCGGTGACGAAGGCGATCCTTGATCCGGCTCCGTTCCAGATTGGCGGGGTGACTTTTTACAAGCAGGCAGACGAGGCCTGCCGTCCGCGATATCTGTTTTCCGGCGATGGGTTCCATCCCAACACGGCGGTCCACGCGAAGGTAGCGCAGGTGGTGGCGGATGCGTTCCTCGAAAAGTATCCGGCCATGGCGCCGGACCAGGCGCGGTTGAGTGATCACGAGATCATCACCCAGGTGCTGGGTCTGCCGGGAGATTTGGGATATGTGGAATGGATGACGGAGGCCGGGTTGCCCGTGGAACAGCGCGGTCCCTTGAGTGATCCTGACAAGGATGGCATCCCCAATGCGATGGAGTATGTTTTGGCGGGCCGGAATCCGGCGGGGCAGGATGCCGAGGCTCCGTTCACGGCGGTGAGCGAGCCCGATCCGGTGGGCGGAGGCGAGGTGCTGACCATCACCTGGTGGCCCCGGTTCAAGGAAAATGCCTACGCTGATTTGATTCCCCAGGTCTCCTCAGGATTGCGGGAATGGCACCCGTTGCCGGTGCCGCAGGTGATCAATCTGCCGGATGGAGGCTGCCGGGTGCACTTGGCCATTACGGAAGGCGCAGCGCTCTATTTCCGTCTCGCCGCGGTTCGGATATTGTGAGGGAAAGGGGCTACTTCTGGCCATAGTAGGCCCCGGGACCGTGCTTGCGGTGATGGTGCTTGTCGAGAATGTGCGCCGGGATGGGAGCCAGTGAGGGATTGAGTTGCAGACTGCCGAGGGCCATCCGGGCACACATTTCGAGGGCAATGCTGTTGTTCAGCGCATCCATGGGACTGGCGCCCCAGGTGAAGGGCGCGTGATGGAGCTGCAGCACGCCAGGGACATGAAGGGGATCGATCTGCTGGCCGCGGAAGGTCTGGACAATGGCGTGGCCGGTGTGGCCCTCGTAATCTTCGGCGGTTTCCTGAGGGGTCAGGGCCCGGCAAAGGGGGACGGTGCCATGGAAGTGATCGGCATGGGTGGTGCCATAACAGGGCAGGGATCGCCCCGCCTGGGAGAACATGGTGGCGGAGGGGCTGTGGGTGTGACAGATGCCGCTGATGCCTGCAAAGGCCCGGTAAAGCACCAGATGGGTGGGAGTGTCGGAGGAAGGGCGGAGTTTGCCTTCGACCTGGCGGCCGGTCGCGAGCTCCAGGACCACGAGGTCATCGTCCCGGAGGTCGGCGTAATCGACGCCGCTGGGCTTGATCACCATCAGGCCCGCTCCGGGGTCCAACCCGCTGACATTTCCCCAGGTCAGACTGACGAGGCCGGAGGATGGGAGCCGGAGGTTGGCTTGAAGAACCTGTTGTTTTAACGCACGGAGCATTTGCCCTGAGGATGGAGCGCATGCCACTCAGGAACAACTTTTTTCTTGAGTTGCCCTTCGTTTCCTGCGGTTCGAAACCAAGGATCAGGCCGGGCGGACTTCGTCCCGCAGATTCAGCAGTTCCTTCATGACGTGGCTGAGGTGGCCGGACCACTGCTGGGTGCCGAAAGCGTCGTGGAGCTGACGGTAGAGGCCGTAGAGCCGGGCATAGAGGGCGTGGTTGGCGGGGTTGGGCTGGTAGACCGTTTCGCGGAGACGGCAGAGGGCGCGCTGGGCGTCGGCCACGCTGTCATAACCACTCTCGACAGTGCCGGCCGCGATGGCTCCGAAGATGGCGGCTCCGAGGGCGCAGGTCTGGTCGCTGCGGCTGATCTTCATGGGACGGCCGATCACGTCGGCATAAATCTGCATGAGGGCGGCATTCTTGACCGCGAGGCCACCCGTATTGACGACTTCCTGGACGTTGACGCCGTATTCCTCAAGGCGGTTGATGATGGTCAGGGCCCCGAAGGCGGTGGATTCAATCAGCGCCCGGTAGATCTCATGGGCGGTGGTGTGGAGCGTCTGCCCGAGGATGAGACCGGTGAGGCGGGTATCGGTAAGGATGGTCCGGTTTCCGTTATTCCAATCGAGCGCCAGCAGGCCGGTCTGGCCGGGGCGGAGGGGGGCGAGGGCGGCCTCCATCGCTTGGAATTTGGCGTCGGTGGTGGCTCCATAACAGTCCGGGACGAGGTGATTGACGAACCAGAGGAATATGTCGCCCACGGCGCTCTGGCCGGCTTCGAGGCCGTAGTTGCCGGGTAGCACGGAGCCATCCACGATGCCGCACAGGCCGGGGATGTCGGCGAGGGGCTGGTGGTTCGGATGGATCATCAAATCGCAGGTGCTGGTGCCGAGGATTTTGACCAGGGTGCCTTCACGGATGCCGGCTCCGACCGCTCCCATGTGGGCATCGAAAGCGCCGACGGCGACGGCGATGCCGGGACGAAGGCCGAGTTTTTCCGCCCAGGCGGGGCAGAGGCGGCCAGCTGGGTGGTTGCTGCTGACGGTGTTGGAGTAAAGCCGGTCCCGCAGGTTGGCGAGGGAGGGGTCGAGCTGGCTGAGGAATTCCTTGTCAGGGAGGCCACCCCACGCGCTGTTGAACATGGCCTTGTGCCCGGCGGCGCAGATGCTGCGGGGGATGGTGAGAGGATCTGTCAGGCCGCAGAGGACAGCTGGGAGGTAATCGCAGTGCTCCACAAAGCTGTGGGCGGCGGCGAAGACGTCAGGCGCGGTGCGTTGGAGGTGGAGGATCTTGCTCCAGAACCATTCGGAGGAGTAGGTGCCCCCGCACTTGGCGAGGTATTGCGGGCGGATGCGGGCGGCGAGCGCGGTGATTTCCGCAGCTTCGGCGTAGCCGGTATGGTCGCGCCAGAGCCAGACCTGGGCGGCCAGGTTTCCGGCAAATTCCGGGAGCAGTGCCAACGGGGTGCATTGGGCATCGACCGGGATGATAGTGCTGCCGGTGGTGTCGATGCCGATTCCAATGATGCGGGCGGGGTCAAAGGCCGGGTGGGTCGCCTTGGCCTGGGCAATGGCTCCGGTGATGATGGCGGTGAGGCCGTCAAGATAGTCCTGAGGGTGTTGCCGGGCGAGGTGGGGCTCCTTGGGATCAAGGAGGATGCCCGCGGAACCGCTGGGGTAAGGGAAGACGGCGGAACCCAGTTCCTCACCGGTGGTGAGGTCAATGAGGAGAGAGCGGCAGGAATTGGTGCCGTAATCAAGACCGAGGGCAAACCGTTGATTCATGGCGCGGTAGGGGAAGAGGTGGTTTATTGGCCCAAGGAGTCAGGGGTGGGCAGAGCGGCGGGTGCGGCAGGGACTGGTGAGGTGGGTGCTGCCGGAGCAGGAGTCTCCACGGCTGGAGGGGGCTCTGGCGCGGGGGATGGGGTGGGCGCGGTCTCTGCGGGAGCGGCCGGGCCGGGTGGTGGGGTTCCGGTGGCACTTTCCGCGCCGGGATCGGCGGGCTTGGTGACCACCGGCTTGTTTTTCAGGCTGGAATGAACCTTGGGGGAGCGTTTGGGGCGGCCTTGGCTGGCGCCGTAGGGAACGCCGTTTTTGGTGCCGCGGACTAGAATCGGAGTGCCGAGGGGCACTTTGGAAAAGAACCAGGAGGCACTGCGCTCCGGCAGGCGCACGCAGCCATGACTGGCGGGATGTCCGGGCAGGACTCCCCGATGAAAGCCCATGGCGGTAGGGCGGCCGTTGTAATGGAAGCGCTGGAAATACTTCATCATGGCTCCTTCAAAACGAGCTCCTGCCGGGGTGGGGTCAAAGCCGTTCTGCACATCACTCATGATGGTCCCCCCACTCTTGGAGACAAAATCCCCATAACTGCTGGACCGGTGATTGAGGTCTTTCTGGCCCACGGTGAAGTCGCCGGTCTCGGTCCGATAGTATTTCCGGCCGCTGGCGATGGAGGTGGCCGCAGTCAGTTTGTCATCAATATAAAAATAGACCCTTTGCCCATCAAGGTCGACGATGAATTTCGAATTGGCGGCGGTGATCGCAGGCGTTTGGTCCGCCGCAGGGACCATGCTGTTGGTTTTATTTGTTTTGAAGAAGGTGTTCACGGCCGCGACGTCAGCTGCGGGGACGAGGCCACCAGCGGCAGCCGCCACCGCAGGAGCTTCCCCGGGCGTAACGGGTTCGACCGGTTTGGGCGTGCTCCGGCAGGAGGCAAGCAAACCGGCGGCAAAAAGCAGTGGAAGAAGTCGCATGGGAAGAAAAGGAGCAGCGGAGTCCGCCAGAGAAAAGTTAAAAAACAGCAGGTGGTGCTGAAAATATCCAGAATCAGGGAGTCGGGCGTCGGGCTCAGGCTGGCCGGGGGGCCGGCGCCGGGGAAATGGCCCGGGTGGGCAGGAACGGTTTTTCAAAAGCGTCGGCGAAGGTATAGACATCGTTGAAATCCTCCACTTTGTCGGATTTGCTGCGGCTGAAGGCTCCGGTGCGGATCAAGTTGAAGACCATCTCACCGATGTCCCTGGTCGTGGCGAGGCCCCAAGTTTCGAAAATGGTGGGGACCATGGGACCAAATTGCTGCAGCGCGTAGTCCCGCAGCCCTTCGCAGAGTTCGGCGCCCGAGATATGGTTGACGGCATCGGTACGCCCCTGCTGCATGGTCTTGATGGTCATGTCCAGCGCATCCCGCAGAAAGTGGTAGGCATCCGCCGCATAACGGGGATCCTGGCGTGCGGCCTCGATGACGGCCTGTTCAAAGGGAACCTTGCTCATAATGGATAAGTTCGTCTACGTCAGACTAGGGGGATTTGATGCCGGTGTTCAAGGAAGGATGATTTAAATTGGCGCCGCCCCGCCGGAGATGGCGCACCACAGTTCCCAGCAACAGGGCCGCGAGGAGGGCGAAAACCACGAATTTTTCCTGCCGCGTCATGAGAGGGCGCAGGTCGGGATCAGCTTCCGGCCGATTCGTTGGAGGCAGCGGTTTCTGCGGTTTCCGGGGAACGGCGTTTGAAATGGAGGCGCAGGATGCGGCGGCCGTCCATAGCCGTCACCGTGATGTCGTAGCCGTCGATCTCCGCGGTTTCCCCCACCCCGGGCAGATGCCCGACATGCGAGGTGATGTAGCCGCCGATGGTGGAGACTTCCTCGCTGTCCAATTCGATATCCGAGTGCTCGGCCAGTTCATAAAGGGGCATTTTACCGTCGACTTCAAATTCGTCACCACTTACGCGGTCGAATCCATTCTCGCGCAGGGGGGTGTCGAATTCGTCCTGGATTTCCCCGACCAATTCCTCCAACACATCCTCCAGGGTGACCATGCCGACGGTCGCGCCGAATTCATCCACCACGAGCGCCATGTGCGCCTGCCGGCTGAGGAAGGTCTTGAGCAGCTCATCCAAGGCTTGGGTTTCCGGCACGATGATAATCTCCCGGCGGATCTTGGTCAGGTCCGGTTTCGGGTCATTGATGATGCGGAAGAAGTCCTTGATGTGAACCACGCCAAGGCAGTGGTCGAGGTTTTTTTCCCGCAGCGGGAAACGGGTGTGCTTCGATTCCAGCGCCATCGCGAGGTTCGTCTGGAAGTCCTCCTTGGGGTCGATGGCGATGATCTCGGTGCGTGGCGTCATCACATCGTGGGCGGTGAGCTCGCTCAGTTCGAGGGCATTGATGGAAATCTCACGCTCCGTGGCCGTGACCTGGTTGGAGCGTTGGGACTCGGCCACCAGAATCTGCAACTCCTCGGCACTGTGGATATTATGCAGGCCATCGGCAGCCGGATCGATACGGAAAATCAGCTTCATCAGCCAGTTTGCACTGCCATTGAGCAGGCGGATGGCGTAGCGGAAAAAAAACTCGAAGGCGCTCAGCGGGCCGCTCAGGGTCAGGGCGGTATTGAGGGAGCGGCGGATAGCCACGGATTTCGGCATGAGCTCACCGAAGACGACGTCCACAAAAGTCAGGACCACGAGTACGAGGATAAAGGCGACGACATGGGTGGCGGTGTCGGAAAGCATTCCGCCCAACTTTGGTTCAAGCCACTTAACGATATATTTTTCCCCGAACATGCTCAGCGCAATGCTCGTCAGGGTGATCCCGAACTGGGTGGCTCCCACGTAGTCCTCCAGTTTGTGGACCATGGCCTTCGCCCGCATCGCGGCGCCACTGGCCTTTCCCTCCTGCATCAGCTCGTCGATCTGGCTGGCGCGGACCTTGACGAGGGAAAATTCGGCGGCGACAAACACGCCCTTCAACAACACCAGCAGGAACACGAGCAGCAGCTGCCACGCGATTTCCTCGTTGCTGGGAGTGGCGGGCAGGGCTTCCGCGAGGAAGGTGGGGAATGGGAAAACGGATGGGTTCATTCGGGGAAATCCGCCGCCGGAAGAATCGGTTGGAGGCGGCGGATCAGGCAGGGAAAAACGGCGGGGTCAGAGTTTTTCGTAAACGCCCTTGTCGCGGCGTTTCATGATGGTGAAGCCCTTCGATTTGGCCTCGGAGACGGAAAGTGGTTTGGTGAGCTTGGGTGTATTGACCCTTGAGACGAGTTTTTTGACCGGATTCTTGCAGAGATAGCAGATTTCCAGGGGAGCCCGGTCCACCGGGCGCATCAGTTCAAACCCCTTGCTGCAAATGCGGCAGGACTTTTCAGGGTCGGCGGCGATGTATTCGTAGATCGGCACAGCGGGGAATCGGATGAAGGATAAAAGGGGAGGACTCGAGCGACGTTACAATATCATAGATTCAGGGGGCGCCCAGCAGTTTTGCAGGAAGGCGGCGCTGATTTATCATCATAGAGCTGGAATCGGGCCGGGGGCGGGGAAAAGAATGAGGGCCGGAACACTGTGCGTATTCCGGCCCTGCGATGGGAAAAACGTTGGGAATCAAGCCGCTGGCTTACCAGCTGGACTTCGTCACCCCGGGGATCAGACCACCGGAAGCGAGCTCACGGAAGGCGATACGGGAAAGTTTAAAGCGGGCCAAGTAACCGCGGCGACGGCCGGTCATCAGGCAGCGGTTGGTCAGGCGCGTCGGGGACGCATCACGGGGCAACATGGTCAGACCGATGTAGTCTTTTTCTTTCTTGAGCTGCGCCCGGAGGGCAGCATACTTCGCGACGGTTGCAGATTTGCGTTTTTGACGCTCGAGCCAGCAGGTTTTAGCCATGGTGATGAATACAGGGAAATTTTAGGGTCTGACAGATAAGGGGTCCAGATCGGGTTGCAAGAGGTTTTTTTAACCGGCCGATCAAGCAATCAAGCTGGTTTTGTCCCGGGCGGGGGGTGGCGGTGATTTGCTTGCCAGCCGGGGCCATCGCAATGCATGTCTGATAGCAACTAATCTGCAATAAAGTGACGAAGAGCGCATCGTCGGATTCCGCTGTGAATCCAGTCGAAAGCGGTGGTGCGGCAGGAAAGTTTCACACTAAATTCTCCTGCTCACGGCCTCTTCCAGTCCCGCCCTCATCGCCTCTACCGGCGCGGGGCGCTGGAACCACCACTCGAAGGACTGGACGCCTTGCCACAGGAGCATGGGCAGGCCGTTGATGGCTTTGGCTCCGGCGGCGCGGGCGGTGGCGACCAAGGGGGTGACGAGCGGTTTATACACCATGTCGTAGACGAAGTGCCGGGAAGTGACGGTGCCTTCGGGCAGGAGGGCAGGGTCTTCCGGGGACATGCCGAGGGAGGTGCCGTTGATGATGAGGTCGATGTCAGGAAGGGCGGCGGCCAGGGCTTCCGGAGTCCAGGGGATGGTGCGGCAGCGGTCGCCGGGGAGGAGGTCGCGCAGGGAGGCGGCGACGGCGGCGGCTTTGGCTTCGGTGCGGTTGGTGAGGGTGAGCGAGTGGCAGCCTTCGAGGGCGCTCTGCACGGCGACGGCTCCGCCTGCTCCGCCACCCGCGCCGAGAAGGAGAATGCGCAGGTCTTTGACTTCGGCTCCGAACTCCTCCTGGACCGTTCTGACAAATCCGGGGCCGTCGCTGTTGCGGCCGAGCGCGCTGCCGTCCGGGCGGAAGAGGATGGTGTTCACGGCGCCGAGGCGGCGGGCGGCGGGGTCCACTTCATCGACGCTGTCGAGGGCGGTGAATTTGTGAGGAATGGTGACGTTGGTGCCGATGAACCCGAGATCGCGGATGGTGCGGAGGGCTTTGAGGAAGTCGGTGCTGGCGACCTCGAGGCGGACGTAGCGGGCTTCGATCCCGCAGGCCGCGAGGGCGGGGTCGTGCATCTGCGGGGAAAGGGAATGGGAGACGGGATCTCCAAAGACGCTGAGCCGGGCGGGCGGGGACAGGCGGGTGGCTTCGGCGATGGTGTCGAGCGTGTAGAAAGGAAACATGGGGCAGGGAGGCGGGCAGGTAAGAAGGACTAGAAAAGAGGTGGGCTGGTTTTCCAATGGCGATCTGCGGCGGGAGTGGAAGCAGCTTGCAGAGGTGGGGCGGGGCCGCTACCGATGAGGCTTTCCTGCCATGCGACTTCCGATCCGGGATCTGTTCATTACTTTAGGGGTGTTTGCGGCTGCGGCCGGACTGGTCCGGTTGTTGTTGGTCGCGCCCGTGACCGGCCCGGCCCCGCCAAGGCAAGCCGGGGAGCCACCGGCAGTGACGCCGGCGGACAGTGCCGGCATTGCGGAGGCGCTGAATGAAGCGATGGCCAATGTGGTGGAACGCACCCTGCCGGGCGTGGTGAGTGTGCATGTGGACCGCCAGAGGGTGATCGAGGAGACCATCGTGACCGGCGTGGGCCCCCAGGTGAGGAAGCGCACCGTGCGCGAGCCGGGGGTGGGGTCCGGGGTGATTGTGAGCAAGGAGGGTCTGGTCCTGACCAATTGGCATGTGGTGGAAGGGGACGATGTTTTGATCCGGGTGACCCTGCACGGCGATGAGGAACCGCGCCGGGCGGCGTTGGTGGACCGTGACGAATCGGTGGACATTGCCTTGCTGCGGATTGAACCACGCCAGCCGGACGAACCGTTCCCGTGGCTGGCGTTCGGGGATTCCGATCTGATGCGGCCGGGGCATTTTGTCTTTGCCCTGGGGAATCCACGGAACCTGGCGGATACGGTCACCCAGGGCATCATCAGCAACCGGGCCCGCCGGGTCAGCGATACCCTGGACACCTATTTGCAGACCGACTGTGCCATCAATCCCGGTAACTCCGGGGGGCCGCTGGTGAATTTGAAAGGAGAGCTGATCGGGATCAATGCCCGGTTGGTGATCGGGCCGGCGGAATCCCCCTCCGGCCAGGGATACGGGCTGGCGATTCCAGGCAATGAAGTCCAGGACGCTTATGAACGGATGATCCACAAAGGCCGGCCGCGGGGTTATCTGGGGGTGACGGTGGAAGACTGGCCGGTGGCTTCCTATCAAACAGGGCGCCGGTCGGAAAGTGCCCTCGTGGTGGGGCTGGACAAGGGTTCGCCAGCGGCGGCGGCGGGGCTGCGGAAGGATGATCTGATTCAGTCGATGGATGGTGAACCGGTGCGGAGCAGTGCGGAGTTTTTCCGCCGGCTGCGCCAGAAGCAGGTGGGAGAGACCTTGGCCATGGGGATCCGGCGGGATGGGGCGGATCAGGAATTGAAGGTGGCGGTGGTGGATCTGAAGACGATTTTTGAATCCGAGGAAACCCCTGTGAGCCGGGAGATTGCGGGTCTGACCGTGCGGGAATTACGCCGGGCGGAGCGGATGCGGCTGGCACTTCCTGACAAGGGGGGCGTTTTCGTGGTGCAGGTGGCGGAGACGTCGCCGCTGCATGGGAAGATCAGCCCGGGAGAGGTGATCCTGCGGGCGCGGGAGGAGGTGATGGATCTGGATCAGCGCGTGCAGCCTATCGAGGCCTTCGGGCGCGGGATGGAAAGTCTGAAATCCCGAGGGGGGTATCTTGATGTGTTGCGGAAAGGCGCGGTCGAGGCGGTCACGGTGCCCGCCTCCTGAACCGGTGGCCTTCATGGCCGGCTTACGTTATTGATTCACGGTGACCGGACCGGGAAGCGCGGATCGGCTTGATTACTCCTGCACCCACCCCGCAGAGAAAGCCTATCAGATGGGCGGAGATAACTGGAATGAAGGGCTCAGGACCGGCTTCCACAAACAATGTGCCGCCGGTGGTCAGTTCATAGAGCGTCTTGGCCAGAAAACCGCAGCCTCCCAGCCCGGCCAGCACCCGGGTGGCTCCCCTTCTCCGGTTTGTCGGGGGTTGCCGCCACAGGGCCGTTGCGACCAGCCCGAAGAGGGCACCATCAATCCCTGAAAGCCCCCGGTATGAATCGAGCATTGGCTGGTTGATCCTGATTTCGAGCGGGATCAGCATGGCCGCCGCCAGCAGGCAGGGGAGGTAACGGGAAGGCGCCACGCGCAGACTGAGCAGGGAAAGCAATCCGAACGCGAACAGGTCCCAGGCCAGATGGTTCCACGACCAGTGGCACAGGTGGGACGTCAGCCATCTGACGCCTGTGCCAGCGTTCCGCTGCCATTGCAGCGCTTCCGCCAATCCGGTGCTGCACTGTATCAACACGGCCGCCATCATAATGCCGCCGGCCAGCAGCATGCCCGCCAGCGGCGGGCATGCCTTGACCATTGATCCCCGATGGTCCGGTGCAGTCATCAGACGTCTTTCCGGGAATTGTGGGAATGTCCGGTCAGACGCAGGGCCAGCCAGGAAAACAGCGCCATCGCCACCGCCGTCACCGGCGACAACGCTCCGGCCCCGCCACTGCCACCACTGCTCCGGTAGGAAGGTGCTCTGGAAGGAGTTAGCGGCTGGGCGGCATCCACACGGTAGCTCACGGGCTGCGGGGCTGCGGTCCGGACCGATTGCGCGGAGTGTTCCTCCGCGACCCGCTGCTGATTGTGCCGTTCGATCCCATGCCGTGCGAAGGCATCGTCGCCCAAAACCAGCATGGAGGTCTGATCCGTCACCAGTTGATACTTCACACCCAGGTCTCCGATGGCGGAATCTGATTCGCCGGCAGGCAGGAGGCCCGTGTTGGCGCGCCGTTCAAATTGTTCGATCTGGTCCATGGCCCAGAGCCGCTCCAGCTCCGGATTCGCCACTTCCTTTTCAGGGAAGTTGAACTGCGTGCGGTAGGTTTTGTCTTCGCCGGTCATCCGCGCCTTCAGCACCAACTCCGCCGTGCCGCTGCCTTCATACTGGCCGAACATTACCAGCTGCTGTCCGCGATAGACCTTGCCTGGCAGCAGCCCCGTGGTGTTGAAGGTCTTCACGCCGGTGATGCTCAATTCCACATCATGCAGGCACTCGTGCCGCACCTTGCTCTTCGCCTGCAGGATCTGGCCCAGGATGTCATCGGCGTTGGAGACCCCGGCATAAAAACCGCCGCTGGCATCACAAACGGTGCGCATCAGCGGCCAGTTGGCACTGTTGCCCAGCAGGAATCCGAAGATGCGGATGTCATGACTTTTTGTCAGGGTGTGAAAGGCCACCGGATCGACAATCCCGGTGTTGGTCACCCCATCCGTCACCAGCACCACGTTGGTGGCACGATCGGCATCAAGATCCTTCATCGCCAGGGACAGCCCATCATAAAGATTGGTGCTTCCGTTTGGCTGCAGGCCCGCGATTTGCTGCAGCGTTCCCCGCAGATTCGCCTCGTCCGCCTGCTTCCATCCCTGGGTCAAATCCTGTGCCGAGGTGGAGAAAGTCACAATACGGTAGCGGTCCTGGGGAGACATCTTGCCCAGCACCTGGCTCACTCCATCGGTAAGGACGCGCAGTTTCCCCGCCATGCTGCCTGAGGTGTCCAGGACAAAAACATAATCTGCCCCGCCGGTCAGCGGCTTCAGGTCCAGCCCTGGCGTGACCACCAGCATGAAGGTTCCCGGACCAGTCCCGCCGTTGCGGAATGGAATCAGTTCCACCCGGCCCGGCAGGTCATCCGCAAGGCGGTAGTAAAACACGAGGTCGCCATTCAGCGCGTGGTCCTTTTTTTCCACCCGCACCTTGTAGTGCCCCTCCGCGACCTTGTCGGTCACGGTCTCCTTCTCAAAACCCGGCACCCTGACATCCGCCACCGGCCAAGCCGACTTCAATTCAATCGCGGCGGAAAACAAGCCTTCGACTTTGTCGTGCACCGGATTCCAGAAGCTGGCCGCGACCTCGTCCGTGCCTCCTTCCTCCAGAGGATAGACAAACCGGCCGACCCCTGCGTCCACCTCCAACGGCTGGTAATACACCATGCGCAGCCGGGTCTCGCCCTTGGCCCGGACCGGATGCACGCGGAAGTCGAAGGATTGGTAACCATTTTTGGTTGTCAGGCCGGCTTCACTGCCCGCCTGTTTTTCCGTCTCGTAGATCGTTTGCGCTTTCCCCTTTTCCACTACCTCGCCGTGGATCTCCCGTTCGCCCAGCATCATGGTCACCTCCGAAAGGCTGGCGCTTTCCGGGAGCGGAAAGCGGTAGACCGCCTCCAAGTCCTTGTCATTCGGATTGTAGAAAGTCTGCGTCACCTCGGCCCGGGCAAAACCGTTGTTAAGCGTGACTTCGAGGTGGTGATCGCGGATCTGAACCGGCTGGTCGGGTGATCTCTTGGGGGTCAGGGTGCCCGCGGCATCGGCGGAGCCTGCCAGCCCAAAAGTGAGGCCCAGCATGATGAAGAGGCGCCGCAGGGAGCGCGTGGGGGCGGCCTCACGTTTGGAGTGGACTGTGGTGGTCTGGGTAGGTGGGTGTGGTTTCATGGTACGTCCAGCTTCCCCTCCCGGCCGTGCTTCCGGTAATTGATAAAAACGGTCCTTCCATCGACGCGCTCAATACCCGCCCGGTGGGCGCCTTCGCTTCCCGTCGGTCGAGCCTGACCGCTCCGGTGCTTTTTCGGTACCCGGGCGGACGGGACTCCGCGCGAGGCAGAAAACGATGGTGTAATCCCGCCGTCCGGCGGAGCGGCACAAGTCCGGTCCCATAGGCCACGAGCCTCCCCCCCCCCGGGGCCATGCGGAAATGGCCGTAGTCCGGTCCGGCGAAAGGGCTAAGGAAGGACGGCGATACGATAGAACAGGGCGCTGCCGGCTGCGGTTGAATCGGTGAATGTCAGGATAGATCCGTTGCCCGGTTGCGCCGTGCCGATATCTGCCCAGTCGGGATGGATCAAGGTGGCGGAACGTTGCAGGCGGTAGCTGTGGCCAGTGTAGCCTTGAATGGTCACGGTGAAGCCATTGGTCCGGCTGGCGCTGGCGACCTGGACCATGCTGGAATCGAGGATGACGCCTTGGTTTACAATGTTGTGCAGCATGGTGGGGGGGATTTCCGCGGTGAGGAGGTCGAGGAGGCCGGTGTTGGTGAAACTGCCGTTGAGCTCAAACCCGGTGCCGCTGGTGACCCGGAAGGTGCCGTGGTTCACCACGTCGCCGTTGATGGTGAGTTTTACCCCGCAGTCGGACTGGACGGTGCCGTGATTGATCAGGTCGGCGGCGAGGGTGCCACAGCCGAGCAGCGAGCCCCCGGCATCAATCACCACCTGATCCATCGCCACGGTGCCTCCAGCCAGTCTCAGGGTGGCTCCGCTGGACACGTCCAGGTTGGCAGAACTCGTCAGGGTACCGGAGACGGCAAGGTTTCCGGCCGTGACAGCGGTATCGCCGCCATAGCTGGAGGTGCCGCTGAGGGTGAGGGTGCCGGTGCCGGTTTTGGTGAGGGCGGTGGTGTGCGGCGTGGCGTGGTTGCCGTCGGAGATGCTGCCCGCGAAGGTGCTGTCGTGGTTGAGTGCGCCGATGAGGTAGGTGTCCAACGCGGGTCCGGCCTGGTCGCTGCCGCGGAGCTGAGAGCCGGCGGAGCCGCTCAGCGCCCCGAGGGAAACGACAACATCGGCGGGGGCGCGGTTGTTGATGACGCCGGTGCCGGCGTCGAACGCAATGTCAGGGCTGCCCCATGCCTTGCCGGAGGTCGGATTGAAGCGCAGGGTGCCGCCGGTGCCGGTCAGGGCGATGCCGCCGGCGAAACCGTCGAGATTGCCCTGCAGGGTCATCAGTCCGCCGGCGGGAAAATGGATTCCGAGTGCGCCAGTGCCGGTGAGAGGTCCGGTGAGGGTGTTGTTGCCGCCTGCGATCCTGAAGGTGGAATTGCCGGAAAGGCGGAGTTCGTTGGCGAAGGTGAGGGCGGCCGGGGCGAGATGGAGGGTGGCGCCATTCAGCGCGACGAAACCCGTGCCCAGCCCGGTGGAAGTGCCCAGGGAAACGGTGCCGCCATTGATGGTGGTGCCGCGCGTGTAGGTGTTGGCGGTATTGATGGCGAGAGTGCCGGAACCGTTTTTGGTCAGGGCTGCCGAACCGGTGAGGCTGCCGGTGCCGCCGAGGGTGTAGGCGGTATTGTTATTGGTGACAATGATTCCTTGCGGCTGCAGCGCACCGGTGAGGGTCACATTGCCGCTGGCGGCGTTGTCGTCGAAGGTGACGGCATCGAGATTGTAGAAGGTGGAAGCGGTTCCTGAGAGCGACCAGTTGGCGGAGCTGTTGAGATTCCACGTGCTGCCAGCCGTGCCGGTCCAGATGAGGCTTTCAGCATTTCCGGTGACGTTGAGTTGCACGAACGGAGTGGTCGCGGCATTGGCGGAACTGGTGAGGGCGAAGCTCTGGCGGGTGGTGGCGGGGAGGTTGTGGGTGAAGGCGGCGGAGGTGAGGGTAGTGTTGTTTCCGCCGTCAATGAGCGTGTAGGTGCCCGCTCCGAGGCTTCCGTTGGAGAGGGTGAAGAGGAAGTTCTGCGTGCCACTGATCTTCAGGAGATTCTGCGTGGTGATGCGGTCGTTGCTTCCGCCGGGGGTGCCGGAGAGATCATAGGAAAGCGTGGTGCCGTTGAGGGTGAGCGCCGCCAACCGCAGCAGTCCGGCCTGTCCCGCCGCGCCCGGGGCGAGGGAGGAGCCGCTGGCGGCGGTCACCGATCCGCCGGCGGAGTCGCCGATCCGGCCGGCCCCGCCAAGTCTGGCGCCGCTGGCGACGGTGGTGGCGGTACGGCCGAAGGTGCCGTTCAGAATGAAGGTGCCCGCATTGATATTGGTCGCACCGGTGTGGCTGCCGGGACCGTTCCAGGTGAGGGTGCCGGTGCCGGTTTTGGTGAGGACGGTGGCGGATCCACTGGCGGAATCGGTGGAGCTGGTGCTGTTGGTGATGGATCCGTCGAAGGTGGTGTTCCGGTTCAGGGCGCCGATTGAGTAGGTCAGGGCGCCGGCGTAATGCGCTCCGCCGAGTTTGGCGCTAGAAGTGCCCTGAAGCGCCCCGATGGTGAAAGTGTTGCCGCCCGAATTGTCGCGGCCGCCGAGATTGACATTGTCGAGGGTGACCGTGGCCGCGTTGAGGTTGTTGAACGAACCGATCGCCGCGTCACCGTTGAAATTTGCACAGATTACCCCCTGGGTGCCGGTGGCCGCCAGATTGAGGGTTCCGGTGAAACCCGCCCACGAGCCGGCCAGCCGCGAAGCCTGGGTGGCGGTGGCGGTGACCTTGAGATTCAGGGTGCCCGCGCCGCTGACGCCACCAAGCTTCATCTGCGGCGACAGGTTCACGGACACGTTGCTGCCGCCAGGAATCGTGACGATGTTCGGGAGGGTATGGTTGGCGGTGTAGAGCGAAGTGAGGGTGCCGCTGCGGAATTCCAGCGGGCCGTTGCCGATGCTGGAACCGGCGCCGATCACCACCGTGCCGCCGTCAATGAGGACGTCCAGGGGGAAGGTGTTGGCACCAGTGTTATAGAACGCGAGGGTGCCGGTGCCGGATTTGGTCAGCGATGACGCGCCGCCGATTCCTCCGGTTCCGGTGAAGTTGTAGTTCTTCGATGAGTCCACCGTTACCGCCGAGGGTTGCACGGTGCCGGAGATCGTGATGCTTGGTAAATTGAAACCGGTGTCGTCGAAAGTCGCGGTGTCGGTGTCGCCCCAGCTGCCGGGGGTTTCCCCGTCGAGCCACATCCGGTTGCCCGCCGTGTTGTTCCAGGTGTGCGAGGTGCCATTGCCTTTCCAAACCAAAGGCACGGAAACCGGATCAACCGGGAGCGGATCACCGGAAATGAGTATGGCAAAACGCTGCGTCCAGGCGCTGCCTTGCGCGTCGGTGACGGTGAAATCAAACATGGCCCGGCCCGTGGCATTGGCTGGCGGGACGAAGTGCGCCTGCGAGCTGCCGGGACCTGAAAGAGTGACCGCACCACCAGTGATGTTGGTGACGGTGAACACGGGGCCGCTGGCAAAACCTTTGGTGTAGCGACTCAGGTCGATGTCGAGCGCGTTGTCTTTGAGCACGGCACGATGGGGGATCGCCATGTAGTGCAGGTATTCCTCCAGCTGGGTGTAGCCGGCGGGAGTGCCCGGCGGGAAGCAGGTGGTGCCGGTAATAATGCCGCCGGAGTTGGCCATCACCGTAGTGTTGGTGGCGGTGGTGTGGCGGTAGCCGACCGCTTTTTCCCAATAATCGGGCATCCCATCCTGATCGGTGTCGGCCGGTGCCGGGCTGGAGATCAAGGTGCCGAACCCGCCGTTGGTGGCGCCGGATCCACCGAGGGACCCATAGGTGATGCGGTGGCGGCGCTGGGTGACGAGGTTGTTGGTGAGGATGGTGTTGAGTTCGTCGCGGAGGGCGCGGTTCGGATTCGCATCAAGCCGCAGCGGGCCGCAGGCGGAGACGATTTTTTTGTAAGCAAGCAGCGCGCCGGCATCCTCGGTGACGGGCGTGCCGGCAGTGCGGGCGACCGGGCTGGCGAGCAGGTTCACATTCGCCAGGCTGCTGCCGAGAAGGCTGCTGCCGCGGTCGGCGCCGTCGAGGATGGCGTCCTTGTCGCTGTCGTAAAGGTTGTTGCCGACAAACACGGAGAAGTTCGGATTGCCGTTGCTGTCCTTGCTGGCGCTGGCAAACGGGCTTCCCGAGGACGAACTGGCGATAAAGTAACTGCCGACGACGTTGGTTTTCCAATTGGCCGGAGTCTGTGAATCGCCGAGGATGAAGCCGATGTCCCAGTCGAAGGTCACGTTGTTCACCCAGTCCAGCAGACCGTCAGGCCGTGCCTTGGGATTGCGGGTGTGATTGTGAGCCCAGAGCGAATGGTGGACGGTGGCGCGGTTCACATCCCAGAGGCCGCCGGCCGAGTGGCTGGCCAGTCCCCAGGCGTTGTTGGACCATTGGAAAGTCAGATTGTCAGGCGGGGTATTGAAGCTGGAGAAGTTTTCGTCGTGGGCGAACATGGCGTCGCAGTGGTCGAATATCGTATTGGTTGCGGTGCTGTCGATGTCGATGGCGTCGCCCGAGCGCCCGTCGCGGAAGCGGATGAAACGGAACACATTGTTATTGCCGGAAACGCGGAAGGTCTCGTTTTTCAGCCCGAATCCATCGCCCGGCGCAGTCTGGCCGGCGACGGTGATCTTGTTGGCGGTCACCCGCAGCGTGCTCGAAATGGTAGTGTAACCGCTCACGTCGAAAACGATGGTGCGGCCCGCCGCGGGGACGCCGGTGGTGAGTCCG
Organism: uncultured bacterium; assembly: GCA_903936775.1. Classification (GTDB taxonomy): domain Bacteria; phylum Verrucomicrobiota; class Verrucomicrobiia; order Verrucomicrobiales; family V1-33; genus CAIZWU01. The sequence goes on from CAIZWU010000256.1 coordinate 26,471, forward strand.
TAGGCGAACGATCCTGCTCCCGAGCCGTTGGTGTTCGTAACGTGATAGACGTCGCCGCCGCGGCCCCCGGTGGCATGGGCGGCAAAGCCTTCCGCGCCGGGGAAGGCGGGAATCTGCCCATGGAGCAGGGCGGAAGGCAGGAGCGGGATTACGAAAGCAAAACAACGGATCACCGCCGGTGGAGCAAAGTCTGATTGGGTTTTTGTTGGCAGGTGCAGCGGCATGGGCGGGATAGCAAAAGAAGGATTCTCCGGAACCGGCCGGGCTGGCAGAGTGATCCCGGGAAGAAAAGGGCACGGTGAGCGAGCATGACGCTCCCTCACGGCTTGCCAAGATTATTTTGGCTACCGCATTCGGGGTAGGGGGGGGCAATGAAGTCGTCTCCGGGGGCGATCTCCTGCCTGGTGACACTTCGCTTCCTGGAGCTTACCGTGGGGCGGCACCTTCCCGGACCCGGTAGAAGCGCCGCGGTCCGTCAAAGGCCGCGGAGTAACTCTGCGAGGAGGTGGTGGCGAGGTCGTTCCAGGTGCCGGCGAGCGACGCCGAGGTTTGAACGCGGAAGGGAGCCGTTCCGCCGGTCCACTGCAGGGACACGCCGGTAACTAAGGGGCTCACGAGGAAAGCGCTCAAGGGCGGGGGCGGTGTGAGGGTGGCCAAAGTGCTGGAAAAGGAAGTGGTCACCCGCTCGCTGGTAGGCAGTTGGTAACTGGCGGTCAACGTGACCACACCCAGTTCCACAGTGCTCAGGCCCAGGGCCGCGACATTCACGCGGAACGCGCCGGGGGCAGCATTGAGGTCCAGGGGGCCATCCAGCACAAAACTGGTCAGGCGGAAGCGGCCCTGGGGCGCGGCGGGGTCCAGGTAGAGCCCGGACGCATCGGCCAGGTAGACCTCAATCAGGGGAGCTGGCAGGCCTGCCGCCGCCACTGGGGCGGTGCCTTCCAGAACGGTGGTCGTCGAGCCGCTGCCCAGAGTGACCGCCGGGTTGAAGGGATCCAGCATAACGTCGGCGTAGACGCGATCCGGCGTCACCGCCGCTCCCGGGTCCAGCGGAATGCCTCCGGCATTGCCGATGAGTTCATTGCCCTGCAGACTGATTCTCGCCGGGGTGCTGCCGCCGTCATTGTTGCTGCCATGCCACAAAATGAAGGGAAGTCCCAGGCCGCTGAGGTGATTGGCTTCTGCGGCATCTCCGGTGCCGTTCAGGTCCGATCCGATCCGCAGGCTGCTGTCTTTGCGCACCACCATCAGGCTCTGGCCGGTGCTGGAAAAGAGGGGGAAGCCGTCGAGGCCGACCCCCACGGAATTGCCGGCGAAGATCACTCCCGGAGCGGATCGCCAGAATTCCACAAATACGTCGTAGACGACCGGGCCGAACAGATTGCCCTCGTTCGCGTCGCTCACCCCATTGCCATCCGTGCCGATGCGCATCTCTGCGCCGTCGCCATTTTCGATGGCTTCCATGGTCCCGTCCTCCAGCACCAGTCCCTGGGTTTCAGGCCGCAGGACGGAGCCATCCGGCAGGAAATTGAACCAATTCCCGGAGACGGTCACCCGGGGGGTCTGGAGATGCACCGCCAGACGCTGCCCCACCGAAATATTGAATTCGCCGGGGTCGCCGGTGCCATCTCCATCAGTGCCGAAGATCAGGCCTTCGGAACTGGAGCCGTCGCTCCACTTGAATGAAGCCACGGCGCTGCGGGCGCCATATACTCCGGGCACCACTCCGGCACTGTCCGGAACCCAACTGGCCACGCCGGGGTCAATGCCGAACCAGCAGCCCTGCACTTTGACTCCGGTGGAGGCTTTGATCAGGGCAATGTTGTAAACGGAAGCGTCGCTATCGCTGCCGGTCCCGGCCACTCCCATGAAGGCTAGCCCGCGGATGCGGGCATTGACCGCGTCCAGCAGCCCGAGGATGCAGCTCTCGCTGGTGCCAAAACCGGGATAATCGATCACGGTACGGCGCTCTCCCTCCACTGCGGTGCGGCTGTCCAGCACAATGCGCAGCGATGCGGTGTTCGGCTGACGCAGTCCTGCGGTGTTGGCACTGGCTCCCGGCTGGGAATATCCATTGATCGTCACCCCGGATTTTTCGATCAGCGGATAGCCGCCGGGTGGAGTGAGGAGATAGTGCGGCCCCGCCCCTGGAATGTTGAAACTGATGGTTTCATTGTCCGTCAGGTTGGTGAGCGCTTCCAGAAAAGACGTCTGGCCGTCGCCGGCCGGGCTGCTGTTATCGGCCGTAGTGACCACGGCGGCCTGGAGCGGCCAGCCAAGCAGAGAGAGTGCGGTGAGGGCGAAGGCTGTTTTCATAGGATAGGCTTATCCATGTCAGGAAAGAACCCGGCGTGTCCAGAAGCAAATCAGGGAGGAAGCCGTTCGCTGCGGATTTCCCGGGGCGGACGGAGGGTAGATGCTCCGTCCGACTGCAGATGGTGACAATCAACCCGGCGCTGGGCAAACCAGCCGCTGGCAAATTCACAGCTCCATGGCATAAGGATCTGGGAGTTTGCCGGATTGAGAAGCCGTGGGGATAATCCATCATCGGGGCCGCAAAA
>CAIZWU010000257.1 GCA_903936775.1 uncultured bacterium
ACCCTTTCAGCCCCCCCCTCGCTGACCGGTCCCGCGGCGGAATTCCTTCGCACCGCGGCCTCCCCCTTCCCGGCCCCCTTCCTTCATGCAATTGCCTGACCCATTCATTTGTGGATTTGTTCCTTCGCTAGAGGTGCTGCCGGTGTTGTCGGGCGCCCGGGAGCACGGACGCCGCCTGCAATTCAAGGGCTGTCCGGGCTACGGCCGGATCATCCGGCATCTCCTCACCGGAGACCTGCAGGCGGGAATTCTGCCGTGGGAGCTGTTTGTGAGCGAAATCCTGACCCGGCCCGGGCAGGACGGCCGATGGGCGATCCCGCTGGTGATCCAGGCTTGCCCGATGGAATTGGTGCTGAGCCGGGCGGCGCACCGCCTCTGTTTTTCCTCCCGCGGTCCCGTGAGCAGCCGGGAGATGCGCCGCCTGACTTTTGCCATCGAGGCGAAGCGCTCCCTGTCCCGCTTGCAGATCGCCTTGTGGCTCAGCGCCATCCCGGGGGCGGCCCGGCCACTGTTCAAGGTGCTGCCCATGGAGTTGATGCTCAAAGGCCTCGAAGCCGGTATGATGGATGGCATTGTGGCGCCCGCGCCGTGGGGTCTGCTGGCAGAAGCCGCCGGCTGCGGGAGACTGGAGGTGCCCTTCGAAACCGGCGCCTATGCCCAGCAGGTCGTGCTGGTGTGCCAGCAAAACGTCTGCGACGCGGCGCCGCAGATATGTCAGGAACTTCCGGAGGCCTGCGCGGCGGCCCGGCGGCAGTTGACCGATCCCGCCGCCTTCCTGGAAACCGCCTCGTGGGCAACCGCCGCCGGTTGGCCACAACTCACCCCGGAACTGCTCCGGCAATCCGCAGCCCGTTATCCCGGGCCTTCCGGGTCGGGCGTCCCGGACTTTGCGCCGGACCAGGCCTGGCTCACCCGTGAACTGCAGACCCTGATCGAATGGCAGGTGCTGGCTCCGAAGGAATCGCCGGCCACCCTGGCGGAAGGACTGCTCCCCCGCTTCCCCGGGAACCACCGGCAGGAGGCGGGGGGCCAACCCGCAGAATCCCCGGCCTAACCGGGGCTCCGGCGTTCCGCGGCAGCCATTTCAATCAGGCTGAGCAGGACCTCGGCGGCCCATGGCAGGGGGCGTTCCCGGGGCCAGCAGGCCACACAGGCCCGCTCCAGCGGAAAGTCGTCCACGGGCAACCTGACCAATCCATCCTGGGCCGGCCCCTGGGTCCACTCCGGCAGCACCGCCACCCCCTGCCCTACCCGGGCCAGCTCCCTGACACTGTGCAGGCCGGGCAATAACCAGATCCGCCCGGGGGGCTCCCCTCCGGGCCATCCGCCCAGAACCCGCCGGCGGGAATCCTCGTCGGTCACCAGCAGCAGGTGTTTGGCGAGGGCCGTCCGCCCGGTCTGCCCGGGCTGGCGCAACAGATGAAAGGGAGCCACGTAAAACCCAAGGGATTCGCGGTAAAGCTCCCGCTGCACCATTTCCGCCGGTACCTCGGCCGGCTGGGTGAGAATCAAGTCCAGTTCGCCCGCGGCCAGGGCGGTGGCCGCCTCGATACCTGTCAGGACTTGGAGTTGCACGGAAGGAAAACAATCCTGGAAATCAGGCAGCACCACCGGGAGCAGCCCGCTGCAAACCATGGCCGGCACCGCCACCCGGAGCTGACGCGTGGCGGCTTCCAGCGCCACCACTTCCTGGCGCAGCCGCTGCATCTGCCGCAGCAGGCCCTCAGCCAGCGGCAACAGGCGTTGCCCGGCCGCGGTCAGTTCCACCCGCGGGCCGATGCGGCGGAACAGGGTGCACCCCAGATCCTGCTCAAGGGCCTTCATGGAATGACTGATCGCGGAAGGCGAGAGATTCAACTCCTGGGCCGCCACCGCAAAGCTCTGCTCCCGGGCCGATACCACAAATAAATGGAGACGGCGTGAATCCAGGGCGGCCTCCGGCCCGGAGGAAGCGGGTTCGGAAGCAGGGGGGTGGGGCATGGAGGAATAAAATTCAACTTGCCCTCGCTGAGCACTTCCCATGCCAGCCCTGCCCTGACCGGGGACACGAGCCGGCTTTCTCCGCTGCCGGCAGCCTCCTGACAGATTCCGCAACCCCTTTCGGCAGCCCTGCAACACGAAATCGTTTCATCATGACCTACCCCCTCATGGCAGCCGGAGTGCTGATGAGTCACATGCCTCACGGTTCAAATATCGTCAGGTCCACCTCAACCAAGGAAACTCAATCACATCGTCACCATGATAAGAACCACACCCTCCTCCTTGTCCCGCCTAGGGCATGCGGCGCTTGCCGTTGCCCTGCTGGCGGCCAGCTCCCTCCGGGCCGCTCCGCCGCCCACCAGCGAAGTCAACACCACCGGGCTCGCCGTCACCGACACCACCGTGACGGTGGGGCAGCTCCACTCCGCCACCGGCACCATGGCCATCAGCGAAACGGGCTCCATCCAGGCCGAGCAGCTTGCCATCGACCAGATCAATGCCGCGGGCGGCGTGCTGGGACGCCAGATCAAGGTCATCAAGGAGGATGGGGCCAGCGACTGGCCCACCTTCGCCGAGAAAGCCAAAAAGCTGCTGGTCAGCGACAAGGTCGGCACCGTCTTCGGCTGCTGGACCTCCGCTTCCCGCAAGGCGGTGCTGCCGGTCTTCGAGAAGGAAAACGGCATGCTCTACTATCCCACTTTCTACGAAGGGCTGGAGCAGTCCAAAAACGTGATCTACACCGGCCAGGAAGCCACCCAGCAGATCCTCGCGGGGATCGACTGGATCGCCAAGGAAAAGAAGGCCAAAACCTTCTACCTGGTGGGTTCCGACTACATCTGGCCCCGCACGTCGATGAAGATTGCGCGAAAGCACATTGAAAACGTGCTCAAGGGCACGGTGGTAGGCGAGGAGTTCTACGCCCTCGGCAGCACCTCCTTCGGTTCCCTGATCAACAAGATCAAACTCAAGAAGCCTGACGTCATCTACGCCGCCGTCGTGGGCGGTTCCAATGTCTCCTTCTACAAACAGCTCGCCGCGGCCGGCATCAACGGCACCAAACAGACCCTCCTCACCATTTCCGTGACCGAGGACGAAGTGCTCGGCATCGGCGGGGAAAACCTCGCCGGGTTCTACTCTGCAATGAAATACTTCCAGAGCCTCGACAATCCGAACAACAAGGAGTTCGTCGCCGCCTTCAAAGCGAAGTATGGCGCCGCCAGTGTCATCGGGGACGTCACCCAGGCCGGTTATCTGGGCCCATGGCTGTGGAAAGCCGCCGTGGAAAAGGCGGGGAGCTTCGACATCGACAAGATCGTGGCCGCCTCTCCGGATCTCGAGCTGAAGACCGCGCCGGAAGGGTATGTCAAACTTCACCCGAACCACCACCTCTGGAGCAAACTCCGCATCGGCCAGTGGCAGAAAAATGGCCAGGCCAAGGTGCTCTACGAATCCGAACTGCTTGAGCCCAATCCGTTCCCTAAAGGTTATCAATAACCGATTTCCGAGATCCGGCGGGGCGGTCCCCGGACCGCCCCGCCCCACCTTGTTTCCCCCACCGGCTCCTTCCTCCCTTCCAACCCCATCCCGCGCATGTTTAGCGAATACACCACTGAAGAACTGCAGAACATCTTCATGATGCAGGGCTTTTCCGGCCTCAGCCTGTTCAGCGTGCTGCTGCTGATGGGGCTTGGCCTGGCCCTGATTTTCGGCCAGATGGGCGTCATCAATATGGCGCATGGCGAGTTCATGGCCCTCGGCGCCTACACGGTCTATTTCTGCTCCACCCTGACCGAACAATACGCCCCGGCGTTCGGTCCCTACTATTTCATCTGCGCCATCGGCATCGCGTTTCTGGTCTGTGCCCTGGTCGGCGCGCTGGTCGAGTTCCTCATGATCCGGCATCTCTACCACCGGCCGCTGGATACCCTGCTGGCCACTTGGGGTCTCAGCCTGATCATGCAGCAGACCTACCGCTCCCTGTTCGGCGCCCGCGAGGTCACCCCCACCCTGCCGGAGTGGCTGATGGGCTCCTTCAATCTCAAGGAGGGTCTCGATATCCCTATCAACGGGGTCTTTGTGCTCTGCCTCGCCCTGCTGGTCACCTTTGTGATGATCCTCTTCATGTATAAGTCGAAGTTCGGCCTGCGCCTACGGGCCACCGTCCAGAACCGGAAAATGAGCAGTGCAGTGGGCATCAACACCGGCAAGGTGGACCGGGTGGCTTTTTCCCTCGGTTGCGGCATCGCCGGCATCGCCGGAGCCGCCTTTACCACCATCGGCTCCACCGGCCCTGACAGCGGCAGCCGCTACATCGTGGATGCCTTCCTTGTGGTCGTCTTCGGCGGAGCTGCCAACATGCTGGGCTGTGTCGCCTCCGCCTTCGGCATCGCCCAGGCGCAGTCCATCCTCGAGTTCTTCCTAGAAGGTACCAAGGGCAAAGTCGCCACGCTCCTCGTGATAGTAGTCGCCCTCATGTTACGCCCGCAGGGACTCTTCCCCAGCAAGGTGCGCGGCCACTGAACCAGCCCTTCAACCCATTCTCCCAACACAAACCATGGCCTTCTTCCGGACGCTCTTCAAAACCCGCGGCGAAGCGGTATCCTTCGCCTGTTTCGCCCTCCTGATACTGGTCATCCTCCCGCTGGCCCTGCCGGTCTTCCGGCTGAATCTGGTTGGGAAATACCTCAGTTATGGATTCGTGGGCATCGGCCTCGTCCTCCTCTGGGGCCGTTGCGGCATCCTCAGCCTGGGCCAAGGCGTCTTCTTCGGCCTCGGCGGCTATTGCATGGCGATGTTTCTGAAACTGGAGGCCTCCGACCCGGTCACTACCGCCATCCAATCCACCCCGGGTATCCCGGATTTCATGGACTGGAATCAGCTCACCGCCCTGCCAAAATTCTGGGAGCCTTTCCACAGTTTTCCCTTCACCGTCCTGGCTATTTTTGTAGTGCCCGGTCTGGTGGCTTTCCTGATTGGCTGGGCCATGTTCCGCCGGCGGGTGGGCGGCGTTTATTTCGCCATCATCACTCAGGCGATCGCCCTGATCCTGTCCCTCGGGATCGATGGAAACCAGGGATACACCGGAGGCCGCAACGGCATCACCGACCTGCGCACCCTGATGGGCTGGGACATCCGCTCCGAGCATGCCCAGCAGGTGCTGTATTTCATCTGTGTGCTGCTGCTGCTGGGCTCCGCCCTTTTTGCCAAATACATCATCAACACCCGCTTCGGCCGCGTCCTGATGGCGGTGCGCGACCAGGAGGAGCGGGTGCGCTTCTCCGGTTATGACGTGGCCATGATCCGCACCTTCACCTTCACGGTGGCAGCCATGCTGGCGGGACTGGGAGGAGCCCTCTTCGTGCTCCAGGTCGGCTTCATGTCGCCCTCGCTGATCGGCATCGTGCCTTCCATCGAACTGGTGATCTTCGCCGCCGTGGGAGGCCGGCTTTCCGTGGTCGGCGCCATGGTGGGCTGTCTCCTCGTCAACTTCAGCAAATCAGCCTTCTCCGAAGCCTATCCGGATCTCTGGCTCTACCTGATGGGCGGTACTTTCATCGCGGTGGTGATGTTCTTCCCTGACGGACTGGCAGGACTCTTCACCAAGTGGGGCACCATCAAAAACCGGGCCGCCGCCCTGCTGGCCCGCTTCCGTCCGGCTTCCGCCACCACCCCCAACGCCAGCCAACCCGCCAAATGAGCACCCCTAAAGATTACGTTCTGGAAGTCGAGGACCTCGGCGTTTCCTTCGATGGCTTCAAAGCCGTGGATGGGTTCAACTTTTACCTCGATGCCAACACCGTCCACGTGATCATCGGCCCCAACGGTGCCGGCAAGACCACCGTGCTGGACCTGATCTGCGGCAAAACCAAGGCCACCAGCGGCACGGTGAAGTTCAAAGGCAAGGAGATGCGGGGCATGCGGGAATACTGCATCGTCCGTGCCGGGATCGGCCGGAAATTCCAAAACCCTTCCATTTACGAAAACCTGACGGTCCTCGAAAACCTCGAAATCTCCCACCCCGCGGGGCGCGGCATCTTCGGCTGCCTGCTCTTCCGCCGCACCCCGGCGATCCAGCAGCAGATCGAATCCACCGCGGCCCAGATCGGCCTGCAGGACAAACTGGACACGGAGGCCGGCATCCTCAGCCACGGCCAGAAGCAGTGGCTGGAAATAGGGATGCTGCTGATGCAGGAGCCGGAAATCATCATGCTGGATGAACCCGTGGCCGGCATGAGCGTGCGCGAGCGCACCGAAACCGCTGCCCTGATCCGCCGCATCAGCGCCAACCGCTCCGTGATCGTTATTGAGCACGACATGGAGTTTGTCCGCGAAATTGCAGACCGCGTCACGGTGATGCACCTCGGCCAGATCCTCTCCGAAGGATCCATGGAGACGGTCTCCGCCGACCCCAAGGTCATTGAAGTCTACATCGGGCACTAACTTTATCCATCCTCTATGATCTCCGTCAAAAATCTCGCCGTCAGTTATGGGCAAAGCCTGGTGATCCCCGATCTCAGCTTCACCGCTGCCCCGGGGGAAATCCTCGGTATCGTGGGCCGGAACGGCATGGGGAAAAGCACCCTCTTCCGCGCCCTGATCGGCATGATCCCCACCCGCAGCGGCAGTATCCACCTGAAGAACCAGGAACTGACCGGGCAGCCGCCCCACCGCCGGGTCGGCTCCGGCGTGGCCTTCGTGCCTCAGGGCCGCATGATTTTCCCCTATCTGACGGTTTACGAAAACCTCATCTCCGGCGTGCAGGGAAAAGTGAGCGAGGAGGCGGTGAACGAAATCTATGCGCTCTTCCCGGTGCTGCGGGACATGAAAAAACGCAAAGGAGGGAATCTGTCAGGTGGCCAGCAGCAGCAACTCGCCATCGGCCGCGCCCTGATGACCAATCCGTCGGTGCTGCTGCTGGATGAACCCACCGAAGGCATCCAGCCCTCCATCATCAAGGACATCTCGCGCAGCCTGCGCGAAATCCGTGATCTGAAGAATCTGACCATCGTGGTCAGCGAGCAGGTGCTCAGCTTCGTGCTCGATACCTGCGACAACATCAAGGTGATCGACCGCGGCCGCTTCATCCGGGAAGACCGGCGGGCCGATGTCGATGCCGGGCAGATCAAAGCCATGCTTTCGGTCTGAGCCTGACTCTTTTTCCAACACCAACCCAAAGTCCGCAATCACACCATGAAAACACTGATCAAAGTTGACCTCAACGCCACCCCCGAGTCCCAGGACTATCTGCACAACCGCTGGCATCCGGACCTCCCCATGGTCGCCTACGTCAAACCCGGCGACGAATTCCGCGTGGAGTGCATCGACTGGACCGGCGGGCAGATCAAAAACGACGACGATGCCAAGGACATCGAAGTGGTGGATCTGTCCAAAGTGCACTACCTGAGCGGCCCCATCGGCGTGGAAGGCGCCGAACCCGGCGATCTGCTAGTAGTGGACATCCTCGACATCGGGACTCTCGCGGAATCCGACTGGGGGTTCACCGGGATTTTCGCCAAGACCAACGGCGGCGGTTTCCTGACGGAACACTATCCGGACGCCCGCAAGGCCTGCTGGGATTTTCACGGTATCTACACCACCTCCCGCCACATCCCTCATGTGGAATTTGCCGGCATCATGCACCCCGGCCTGATCGGCTGCCTCCCTTCCAAGGAAATGCTCAGCTTGTGGAACAGCCGTGAGAAGGAACTGTTCGACACCAACCCCGAACGGGTTCCGGCGCTTTGTGCCCTGCCCTACGCGCCCACCGCCCACATGGGCCGGCTGAGCGGCTCCGCCCGCGATACCGCTGCGGCGGAAGGAGCCCGCACGGTGCCGCCCCGCGAGCATGGCGGGAATTGCGACATCAAAAACCTGACGAGAGGTTCCAAGGTTTTTTTCCCGGTTTATGTGAAGGACGGAGGCCTCTCCATGGGCGATATCCACTTCAGTCAGGGAGATGGTGAAATCACCTTCTGCGGGGCCATCGAAATGGCGGGGTTCCTTGACCTCCGGGTCAGCATCATCAAGGGCGGCATGGAGAAATACGCCATCCGGAATCCGCTCTTCATGCCTAGTCCCCTCTCACCGAACTACACCAAACACCTGATTTTCGAAGGCATCTCCGTCGATGAACAGGGCAAGCAGTATTACCTCGATCCCCACGTGGCCTACCGGATGGCTTGCCTCAATGCGATCGAATACATGAAGAAGTTCGGTTTCACCGGCGAGCAGGCCTACGCCATCCTCGGGACCGCGCCGGTCGAAGGCCGCATCAGCGGGATTGTGGATATCCCCAATGCCTGCGCCACCCTCTGGCTGCCCACGGAAATCTTCGACTTCGATATTTCCCCAAACGGCAACGGACCCATTATCAAGATCCCGTCCACCAGCGATCTCGCGGTCGTCAAATAAGGCTGATCCGCGCCCGGGAGCCTCCGTCCACCCACCGGGGGGCCCGGGCCCATTCATCCCAACACCCACGCCACCATGCCGCTTTACGATTACACCTGCTCCGCTTGCGGGGATTTCCGCCTGTTCCGCCCCATGGCGAAGAGGAATACCCGTGCGCGCTGCCCGGATTGCCAGGAAACCGGCTCCCGCATGATCCTGGCCCCGGCGCTGGCCCTGATGAGCCCGCAGCGGCGCAAGGCTTTTGCCACCAACGAGCGCAGCCGTCACGAACCCAAAGTCAGTTCCGCCCACACCTGCGGCAGCGGCTGTGGATGCTCTCCGTCCTCCTCCATCAAACCCAAACGGATGCGGAAAACCGGATTGGGAGCCCTCCAGGCCGGTAAGGCGACTTCCCGTCCCTGGATGCTGGGCCACTGACCAAAACCTGGCTGAGGATACGCTTTGGGAGGCCATGTTGAGTTGAGCAGCACAGTACTGTAGCGTTAGCAAGGGTCTTCCGCGTTCGATTTCGTGATCGCGAAAGGACTCCGGCCGGGGCTGTGCTCATTGATTCCAATGCATTACCCTCCTGAAGAGTCCTAAGGCGTAAATTACCACAGAAAGGAATTTGCCTTTCGCGGGTGACGGCATGGGCGGGGCCGGGAACGGTGAGGGAGGGTAGCTGTCCCTGCCCGCCAGCCTCACCTCGATTGGCGGCGATGAGACGCAACGGATTCTTGGACCCATTTTGATTTAGGTGGGAGAGAGTTTGCGGGCTTCGAATTGAGCCGGGGTTTGGTAGGCGGGGCAGGAGTGCCTCCGGTGGTGGTGGGAGGATTCGATATAGCCGAAGAGTCCGGTCCGGGAATCGGCGGCGTCGATGAAGCAGCCGTCCTCGGGCATTCCGGTTTCCAGAGTGCCCATGAATGATTCCGCCCAAAAATCATGATAGGGATTGGCCATGGCGGACCTGCTTTGGTGGATACCGCAGCAGGCCGGGCGGCGGGAGTGCAGGGCCTGGCGGAGGGCATGGGTGACGAGCCCGGCACGGAGGTGGCCGGCGACCACCCAACCGACAATCCGGAGGGAGCAGAGACCACTCACCACAGCCAGATAGAGCCAGCCTTTGGTGGTTGGGATATAAGTGATATCGCCGGCCCACACCTGGTCCCGAGCTTCGGGAAGGGGGCGCTCTAGCAGGAGATTGAGCGAGGGGCGGCCCACCCTTCACGCGCACCGGCTCGACGGCACGCCGCATCCAGCCGCGAGTCCCACCCGCACCCGCAGGCCACCCCGCCATGTGCACCGGCTCGACGGCATGC
>CAIZWU010000258.1 GCA_903936775.1 uncultured bacterium
GACCCGGCGCTCGTCATCCCCCTTCTATGCAATCCATCCACCTCCGGTCGGTTTTTCTTTCATTTAGACTGGCGGCCACGCCCTTGTCTGCCGCAGACCTTCCGGTCCAGTCCCTTCCGCCGGACCCGATCAACCATGGCACCTTCAGGGTTTATTTTGAAAACGATCTCTTTGTCGGTCTCGCTGACCTTGAGCATTCCGTTTTGATGCCGTGGGCAAATTACCGCGGGGCGGTATAATTTCTGGCCAGGGGAAAACATCCGCGTATCTTCCGGTTCCGTGATGCTATTTTTCCTGGGATGAATCATCTTGATCTGATCCTCACCCTGACTGGCGGCCTGGCCGCTGCCCTGGCTCTGGGCCTGTTGACCCGCCGGATCGGCCTCTCGCCGATTGTGGGGTATCTGTTGGCGGGGATCCTGGTGGGACCCCACACGCCGGGTTTTGTGGCCAATAATGCTTTGGCCAAGGAGATGGCGGAGATCGGGGTGATTCTGCTGATGTTCGGGGTGGGGTTGAACTTTCACTTCAAGGAGCTGCTGGCAGTCAAACGCATCGCCATTCCCGGGGCGCTGGGACAAAGCGCGGCCGCCACTGGACTGGCCATGCTGCTGATGCGGGGCTTTGGCTGGAGCTGGGCGGAGGGTGCGGTCTTCGGTATGGCCATCGCGGTGGCCAGTACTGTGGTGCTCACCCGCGTCCTCTCGGATAACAATCACCTGCACACCCGTACCGGGCACATCGCGATCGGATGGCTGGTGGTCGAGGATTTGCTCACGGTTTTTGTGCTGGTGCTGCTGCCCGCCTTGTTCGGGCCGGGGGCTTCAGGGGGCTCCGGCGGGCTGGCCCTCGCCATGTTGTGGACCACGCTGAAAATCCTGGCCCTCGTCGGCTTCACCTTTGTGGGCGGAGGCTGGGCCATTCCCCGGCTCCTCTCCTATATCGCCCGCACCGGATCGCGGGAACTGTTCACCCTTGCCGTGCTGGTGATTGCGCTGGGGATCGCGGTGGGCGCCACCAAGCTTTTTGGGGTCTCCATGGAGCTGGGCGCCTTCCTCGCCGGCATGGTGGTGGCCCGCTCGGAATTCAGCACCCGTGCCGCCACCGACGCCCTGCCCATGAAGGATGCCTTCGCAGTGCTGTTTTTTGTTTCCGTGGGCATGTTGTTTGATTTCCAGACCATGCTGGCCACGCCGGGCCTGATCCTGGCCACCATGGCCATCGTGATCGTGGGCAAACCGCTGGCTGCCATCCTGATCACGGCCGGTTTCGGTTATCCGCTGCGCACTGCTCTGGCCCTCGGAGCAGTGTTGGGACAGATCGGCGAGTTCTCCTTCATTGTCGGCACCATGGGGCGCAGTCTGGGCGTGCTGAGTGATCAGGCCTTCAATGCCCTCGTGGCCACAGCCCTCGTGTCCATCACCCTGACGCCATTGCTCTACCGTGCCGCGGGTCCGGCCGACCGCTGGGCGCGGCGCCGCCCCTGGCTGGCCCGGTTGGTGGCCGGCCGGAAGCAGCATGATGGCCCGGCTGCTGTGGCTACCCGGGAGCAGCACCATGCCATTGTGATCGGTTACGGTCCGGTGGGTCAGACCATGGTGCGCCTGCTGCGCGCCAATGAAATCGTGCCGGTCGTGCTGGAGATGAATCTGGATACGGTGCACCGCCTCCATGCCGAGGGCATCACGGCCCTGTTTGGCGATGCCACCCACCCTGAGACGCTGAGGCAAGCCGGCCTCGCTGATGCGCGGGTCCTGATTCTCACTTCTTCCGGTCCCGGCGCGCGGGATCTCATCATGGAAGCCCGCCGCCTCAATCCCGCCATCCCTATCATTGCCCGTACCGCCTACCTGCGCGAGGCCCATGAACTCACGAATGTCGGAGCCAATAGCGTTTTCTCCGGCGAAGGCGAGGTCGCCCTGTCCATGACCGAATATATTCTTCAAAACCTCAGCGCCACCCCCGAGCAGATCGACCGTGAAAGTGAGCGGATCCGCCGGGAACTCTTCGCCGCGCCGCCTCAAGCGGGGGCGCCCTCTCCTCCAGCGGCCTGAGCGGGAAGGGGGAGGGCCAGACGGTGCCGGTTGTCGATGAAGCTGACGGTGAGAGCCCAAAGGAGCATCGCGGTGGCAGGGTAGATGGCCCAAGGCGCGGGATACCGGTCCCACGGGAGGCGGGCAGTGGCGCTGAGGGGGATTTCCGCGGAGACGATTTCGCCATCCCCCGGCAGAGCCCCGGAGGCCAGGATACGGCCCTGGGAATCAAGGAATTGGGAGATGCCGCTGCTGGCGAGCCGGATGACGGGAACGCCGTATTCTGCCGCGCGGGTGGCGGCGAGGCGGGCGGAGAGCCAATGCTGATGAGGTCCCCAGGTCTGCAGATCCAGGGTGGGAATGATGAGGGCCTGCATCTGTTGGGAGGCGAGGGGATCGGTGACCATCCGGTAGTTTTGATCGTAACAGATGCAGATGCCGAGCTTGCCCCAAGGGGATGGCCAGACGGTTTGGGTGGTGGCGGGTTCGCCGTCGTCGAAGAATTGGATGGGCATGGCCTTGGACTGGCGGTGCTGGACCGTGCCGTCCGGGCCGATGACAAAGGCGGTATTGTGGTAAGCGGGCTCGCGATGGCGGTTCTGGCGGCCGCGGAGGTAGTCCTTGCCGCCGGCGATGAGATAAACCTGGTGCTGCTGGCACCAGCGCATGAAATCCTCCGGGACAGGGCCGCTGAAACTGTATTCGGGCAGGACAAAGAGGGCCGTGCCGGGATGCGCGGTGCGGGCGGCTTCGAGGCCTTCCAGGAGTTGCTCCGGCAGGGCTTCTTCAAATTGCACGCCGGTGATCCTGACCGATCCGGCGGGGATGACGGGACGCTGGCCGGTCAGCAGGATCAGGGGCAGGAGGAAGGCGGTGGCGAGGGCCGTGCGGTGATTCAATAATACGATCGCGGTGCCAGCCATCACGATGAGAGCCCCGCTGCCGTAGACGCCAAGGGATTGGAAGAGCCAGCCCATGTCTGCGGCGGGCAGGGCGAAGCCGGGGGTGAGCCAGGCAAACCGCAACATCCACATTTCGGTGCGGAAAAACTCGAATCCCATCCAGAGCACCGGGGCGAGGACAATGGTCCAGACGATGCCGCCCTTCCGGTGGATGACATGCAGGGTGCCGGTGAAAAAACCGGTCCACATGGCGAGGGTGAGCCACAGGGGGATGGCCATGGATTTGAAGATGCCGGTGAGGAACCAGAGTTGCGGCACGGCCACCAGCAGGGCCGCCCCGATCCCGGCGTAGAAGGCGCGCCGGGCGGTCCGGGCGCGGACCAAGGCACAGAGCCCCACCGCCCAGCCGGCAGTGAGCCAGACGGATCCGGGATGCTCCAGCCGCAAGGCCGCGTGATAACACACGGCAGACAGCACCATCAACAGGAGCAGGGGGAGGCGGGGGACCATGATGGAGCTGCGGGCCGGAGGATAGGCAAGACCACGAATGACTAACTGCCGGGACGGCAGACCCTATCCATAGAACCCCCGGGGGAGGTTTCCGTTCAATTTTCAGCGGTGGGGATCCGGGAGTTAGAGAATCCGGTGCCGGCTGAGATCCTGGGTATCGACCAGGCCGACCGGGTGGTTTTCCTGGTTGAGGACCACCAGTTCGTCCACGGGATGGCGCTCGAGGAGATTGAGGAGCTCGGCGGCGAGTTTGCTGGCCTGGATGGTGATCGGGCCGGGGGTCATGAATTGACGGACGGGTTCGCCGGCCAGATTGGGATTGGTCTCGAAGGCCCGGGCGAAGTCGCCCTGGGTGAAGATGCCGGCGAGGGTGTTGTCCGGATTTGTCAGGATCACGCAGCCGGCCCGGCAACGGCCCATGGTGCGGATGGCTTCGCGGACGGTGGCATCCGGGGCGACAAGGGGGAGCCGGTCGCCGGTGCGCATGATGTCTGAGACGAGTGTCAGGAGTGCGCGGCCGAGACTGCCGCCGGGATGGAGCAGGGCGAAGTCGCCGGGCTGGAAGCCCCGGGCTTCGAGCAGGACCATGGCGAGGGCATCGCCGAGGACCAGCATGACGGTGCTGCTGCTGGTGGGGGCCAGATTGAGGGGGCAGGCTTCGCGCTGGACGCTGACGTCGAGGACCAGATCGGCGGCTTGGGCGAGGGTGCTCTGGAGGCCACCGGTGAGGGCGATCAGGCGGCATTGCTGGCGCTTGAGGTGGGGCAGGAGGTTGAGGATTTCATCGGTCTCGCCGCTGTAACTGAGGGTGAGGATCACATCACCCGGGGCGACCAGTCCGAGATCGCCGTGGAGGGCGTCCTGGGCGTTGAGAACCACGGTGGGGGAGCCGGTGCTGTTCAGGGTGGCGGCGATTTTGTTGGCGATGTTGCCGGATTTGCCGACCCCGCAGATGACGATTTTCCGGCCGGCGCTGACGGTGGAGCGGAGGAGTTCCACGGCGTCGATGAATGACTGGCCAATCCGCCCGGACAGACGTTGAACCTCGGCGATTTCGAGGTCGATCACGGTGCGGGCTTTGGTGAGGTAATCCACGGATGGAATGATGCGGGGTAAATGATGGAGAGAGGGAAGGCGGGGCAGCGCCTTCACCTGCGATGATTCATGGCACTCAAACGTGGCTAAGCGGGAACCTGGACTGCCAAATCCACCGGTTGCATCCGATGGCCGCGTTCAGGCGAGCCATCCTGGCCGGCTGCTTGGTGCGTGCTGGCTAACCGCCAATGATGGTGCGGTTCGGGCCATCGGTGCGGAGACGGCCATCCGTGAACATATACATTTTGGTGGAGGGATCGGTGGAAATGTGGGCTTTGCCCGTTTCCTGGATCTTCGGCCAATCGGAGAGGGTGATCTCGCCGGTTTTGAGGTTGTAGCTGGCACGGCCGGCACTGGCCATCTGGCCGGGGCCGTTGGCGGTGTCCTGGGTGCGCATCAGGACGTTGCCGGTGGCTTCGACCCGCTCCATGCCGCCGCCGCCCTTTTTCATGAAAACCTCGACCCGTTCCGCCCGGAGTCTCATGGCGGCGCTATTCAGTTCGACTTTTCCGGTGAAGATGACTTTGTTATTGGCTTGGTCGTAATCCGCCTGGCGGTCGGATTGTACGTCGATTTTGCCACTGGCAGGGGCATTGAATTCGGGCAGGCGGTCCGGCATTTTTTCCGGGGTGGCGGGCATCAGGTCGGTGCTGATCTCAATGGGCAGTTCGGGAGCGAGATCGGTCACGGTTTTTTTCGCAGCCTTTTTGGCCGTGGCCGCGACACTCCGGAAGGTGGAGACCGTTTCGGCGGGGATCTGGTCAATCACCGCGGTCGCGGCAGTGGCGATCGTGGAGGGCAGCTCGGTATTCAGCTGGCCGCTGGCGGTGGTGACGTTACCGGCGGCTTCCGCGAGGGAGCGGACAAAGGCGCGCTCGCGATCGGAGAGGTCATTTTCGTCAGCGGTTTTGGTGATTTCCTGCTCCAGAGAGGAATGGTCAGAAGTGACTGCTTTGGAAGGGAGGGGTGCTTCGATCTCCTGGGCGGGCCTGGTTTCGGTTTGGGGCGCTTCCGGCGTGGTATTGACGGAGAGTTCCGGGGCGGGAAGGGCTGGTTCGTCCAACAAGGTTGCTTCCGGAGCGGACTCCTTGGACGGGTTGTTGACGGCCAGGCTGAGACTGGCGGGGACGCTGTGGGAGAAGGTGGGTTCTTCCGGGATGTCGACGGGGCTGGTGGAGGCCAGTGGGTCGGAAGGCTGGAAATTCTGCAGGGCGAGGGGTTGGGGAGCAATTTCCGGGGCAGGGGCCGCCGCGTGGTAGGCGACGATGCCGTTGGCACCACGGATAGCTGGCAGTTCTTGAGCAAACGTATCCGACGAGTCGCTGGGCCCAGCGCTGCGGGTGGTCAAGGAATAGCCGGCGGGTTTTACGGGAGTGGCAGTGGTTTCCCGGGCGCTTTCGGCGGGCTGGAACTTGTGGCCTTCGGCAGCGCGTGGCGCGATGGCGGGGACAAAAGCGGTTTGCACCGGCCGGGTGGTCGGGGGCACCGGTGGCTGCGGGAGCCCTTCCTCCAAGGAATGACGGGCGGCCATCACGTCCACAAAGTGACTGGAATCGGCAGGTTGGAGTCCGGTTGGGGCCGGGGCGATATCCGGAACCGGCACCGGAGCGCCGAAGAAGTGAAATCCGCCGCCGGAAACCGGTGGAGTGAGGTCAGGCAGGCCAGAATGGGTGGCCGACGTGGCTGCTGCCACCACGACCGTAGCGGTGGGGACTTTCTTCGAGGCGATTGGTGCGGGTTTGCTGCCAACGGAAGAGGGGGCGGATGCCGTGCGGGAGGCGATAGCGGGCTGCGGATCGGTTTTTGCGGAAAGGGCGGGGGACTTGCTCCTGGAGGTGGTGGGGAGGGTCTTGGCCAGTTGCGTTTTGGGCGCTGGCTTGGCGGGGGGCGGCGTGGCTTTGGTTTTGGTGGAAGCTACTGCTTTGGTGGAAGCTACTGCTTTGGTGGATGTTCCGGTGGTGCCGGGTTTTGTGACCGTTTTGGCGGTGGCAGTTTTAACTGCCGCGGGTTTGGCGCTGGTTTTGGTGGAAGCGGTTACCTTGGGTTTCGCTGGAGAGGAGACCGGGATGGGCTTCGGTTTTGCTTTTGCCGCCCCCCCGGGTTGGGCGATTTTCTTGGGCGCGGGGATCACATAGGCTCCGCTTGGCACGCTGCCATATCCGAAGCGCGGCTGCGGGGATTGGGCATCCAGTGCCCCGGCAGTGGCCAAAAGGATGCAAAAATGGGTGAGGAGCAGGCTGGGCTGGATTTTCACCTGGCCAGTATGAGCTGCAATTTCTGAAATATCAACAAAACTTAATAATTTGAGTTGTTTTCGAGACTCGGCGGGATTTGCTCCATAAAACCGCCATCCAAAAGGCTTGCCTGATATTTTCCAGAGTCCGCGGGAATTCTCATTTTAGGAGCAATCAAGCAGCCCACCACGCTTTGAGTTTGGCCAAATCGTGGGCAGCGGCCTGATGGGCGAGCCGGATTTCGGCGGCGTTGGTGATTTTTTCCGCTTTGAGGTATTCAATGTGCAGACTGACGGGGCCGGCAAAGCCGCTGTCCCGGAGCAGCTTGGCGTATTCGGGACCAGCGGCCATGCCATCGCCCAGGGGACAGGTCTCGGGTTTGAGCCGGCTGGCCCAATTGAAATCCTTGAAGTAGGCGGCTCCGATCCGGGGACGGGCGAGGTGATACTGGATGGGCCACGAGGTGCCGCCGACCACGGTGGCGTGCATGATATCGTAGGCAAATCCCCAGTCTTCCGTGGGATAGTCCCGCATCACCGACTCCAAGTCCCAAATGGAGGCTCCGACGTAGTGCGGCCCATTGTGGTTTTGGGACAGCGGCCGGATCCCGAGTTCGCGGCTCAGCATGAGGAGATCTTTGACCTTGGTGCGGATTTCGTCCAACTGTGGTGGGAGGGGCTTTTTGAGGTCATACTGATACCAATTCATCCGGAAATATTTCACGCCGAGCTTCGCCGCGGTCCGCAGCACGGTTTCGGTATGCTGGTCTGCGGAGACGGCGTTGATCCCGGAAGTCAGGATGGTGAGCTTCAGGTTTGCTTTTTGGAGAGCCTCGACAAAGGCGGGCAGATCTTCCGCTGCCCGCTCCGGCACGACATGGCCGCCAAGCCGGATGGGGGCTTCCACTCCGGCAAACCCCAGGGCCGCCACGTGTTCCGCCAGGGCGGGGGGCTCCATCCCGATGAGATGTTTGGTAAAGAGGCAGAAGTCCGGCAGGGCCGGTTTCACGGCAGTGGAGGGAGGCTGGGCTTCAGCTGTCAGGTTTCCGGTGAGGCTGATCGCCCCAAGTTTGGCGGATTGTTGTAGAAACGAGCGCCGGGAGAAGGTGGAGGAGAAAGACGGAGGGTTCATGGGGAAAAGTGAGGGAGTCGAAATGAAAGGGTTGAAGCATCCGGGTGCCTCTCAGCGCTCCGGTTTTGACGGGAGGATGCCAACCGGAACCGGGAGCATCACTTCCGAGATCCGGCGGATCATGTGAGGCGCAAACAACGCCGCCGTGTAATGGCCGGCGGCATATTCCGCATGGTGGCCTTCCGGCAGCCGGGCGGCTTTCACGTAAGCCGCCGAGCAGGCCGGGGGAACGACTTCATCCTGGCTGGCACTGAAAAGCCAGACCTTGTCCGGGTCTGCACGGTGGGCCAGCCGCAGGGGTTCGATGGTCCAGATCGCGGCCCTCACGGCATCGTCGGTGACACCTGCTGCCTGTAATTGTTGGCGCAGGGTGGCGGCGTCCTTTTCCCCTTTGAAGACCACGTCGGCGAGATGCCCTCCCGCCAACAGGATGAATCCCCGGTCGTAGCCGCGATCCAGTCCAACCACCGTGGACGTCACAAAGCCCCCCAGGCTGATCCCGCAGATTCCAATGTTGGAGCTGTCGACCAAGGGCAGGGCCGCCACCGCATCCCGCGCCCGGCGGGCATCAGCGATGCCTTGCCTCAGGCCGGGGAAGACCTGTTTCATATCGCCGGTCAGAGGCGAAGTGCGGGCTCCGTAGCCGGGCAGATGCATCAGAAATGTGTGGCAGCCCGTGAAGCGCAGACCGCGGGCAAAGGCCCGCCCGGCCGCCATGCCGCGTCCCGATTCATGAATCACCACCACCGCCGGAGCCTTCACCGGCGCACCCTGGGCATCCCGGTGGACATACCATTCCAAGGCCACGGCATCGTTGGCGGAGTCCCCTGAGGGAAAGGGGGACGGAAAGCGCAATAACCAGTCCGAGTCCCTCGGGGCCGCGGTGGCGCTGACGCGGAAGTCCGCTGCTGTCCACCGCAGTCCCGCCAGGCAGGCTGCCGCATCCGGCTGCGGTTCCAGATCCGCGGCCAGGGTGTCCCGGGCCGTAAAGGGACTGCCTTCCAGCGCCGTGTTTCCGGCCCCGGAGGCGATCTCCAGGCACGAAAATATGAGCAAGTAGCGGAGCAGGAACATAAGTGGGAGGAGGGGAGTTGAATCCTGCACCAAACAGGATCCGGCAACAAAGTCACGCTTTTCCTCGCGGAAGTGGCGGTCAGTTGGTCATCGGCAAAGGCCTTGCCCCGGCCGGGGGAGCCTGTTTTAATGGTTTTATGACTAACTTATTCCCCCGTCCCCGCCGCACCCCGGAGCAGTTGCGTTCGCACCGCTGGTTCGGGCCGGATGATCTGAGGTCCTTCGGCCACCGGTCGCGGGCGAAGCAGATGGGTTATGCCACGGAGGATTTTGCCGGGAAACCGGTGATTGGGATTCTGAATACCTGGTCGGATTTGAATACGTGCCATACACACTTCCGCGACCGGGCCCAGGAAGTGAAGCGCGGGGTCTGGCAGGCCGGCGGGTTTCCGGTGGAACTGCCGATCATGAGCCTGAGCGAGATGTTCATGAAACCGACCTCGATGTTTTACCGCAATCTGGTGGCGATGGAGGTGGAGGAAACCCTGAGATGTTATCCTCTGGACGGCGCGGTGCTGATGGGAGGCTGTGACAAGACCACTCCGGCTCTGCTGATGGGAGCCATCACGATGAATCTGCCATCCATCTACCTGCCGGCCGGAGCCATGACCAAAGGGAACTGGCGCGGCACCACCCTCGGCAGCGGGTCGGATGTATGGAAATATTGGGACGAACGGCGGGCCGGCAATCTGAGCTGCGATGCCTGGGCAGAACTGGAGGACGGCATCGCCCGCGGTCCGGGCACGTGCATGACCATGGGCACGGCGGCCACCATGATGAGCATCGCAGAAGCGCTGGGGATGAGTTTGCCCAACGCCTCCTCCATCCCGGCCGCCCACGCGGAACACGCCCGGATGGCCACGCGCTGCGGAAGGCGGATTGTGGAGATGGTCTGGGAGGATCTCAGGCCGAAGGACATCCTGACGAAACAGAGTTTTGAGAATGCCATCATCGCGGACATGGCACTGGGCGGTTCCACCAACGCCATCGTGCATGTGCTGGCGATGGCCCGGCGGGCCGGGGCGGAGATCACGTTGGAGGACTTTGACCGGCTTTCCCTGACCACTCCCCTGGTGGCCAATCTGCGGCCCAGCGGTGAATATCTGATGGAGGATTTCCACGACGCTGGCGGGCTGTGTGCGCTCCTGGAGCGCATCCGGGGTCTGCTGTTTACCGAGGCCCTCACCGTCACCGGGAAGTCCATTGGTGAAAACATTGCCGGGGCTGAAGTCTATGAGGAAAAGGTAATCCGGCCGTTGGACCAACCGCTGGCGGGGCAGGGCGGGACTTTTGTGCTGCGGGGAAATCTTTGTCCGAACGGTGCCGTGATCAAACCCGCCGCGGCCGATCCCCGTCTGCAACGCCACACCGGTCCAGCGCTGGTCTTTGACACCTATGCGGAGCTGAAACAGAACATCGACCGCGAGGACCTCGACGTCACCCCGGACACCGTGCTGGTGCTGCGCAACGCCGGGCCGCTGGGTGGTCCGGGCATGCCGGAGTGGGGTATGCTGCCGATCCCTAAAAAACTGCTCAAGCAGGGCATCCGGGATATGGTCAGAATTTCCGATGCCCGCATGAGTGGAACCAGTTATGGCACCTGCGTGCTGCACATCGCGCCGGAGTCGGCAGTGGGCGGGCCGCTGGCCCTCGTGCATACCGGTGACCTGATCGCGCTGGATGTGGCCGGGCGCCGCCTTGAGTTGTTGGTGGATGAGGATGAACTCAGCACCCGCCGGGCCGCCTGGACCGCGCCGCCTCCGCGGTATCATCGCGGGTATGGCCGCCTGCTGCTTGATGAGATCACCCAGGCGGATGAAGGCTGCGATTTCAAATTTCTTGCCAGCGCCGGGGAAACGCCCGAACCTGATATCTTTTAAGCCTCTCCCACGTCCAACCCTTGCTCCCCTTTCCCATGACCGCTGCTTCCTATCAAACGTCCGTCATCGCTGTTCCCCCGCTCGCCCGCTCAGCTGATGGCACGGTCTGCCAAGTGCAGAACACCCGCCTGATCCGCCACATGGAAAGCGGAGGCGTGCGCATCCTGCTGTATGGAGGCAATGCCAATTTTTATCACATCCGGCCTTCGGAGTTTGCCTCCACCCTGACGATCCTGACCGATGCCGCGGGTCCGGAGACCGAGATCGTGCCCTCGGCGGGTCCGGCGTATGGCATGATGATGGATCAGGCGGCCATCCTGCGCACCCATCCGTTCCGCACCGCGATGGTGCTGCCCCACGTGGGCCTGAATACCCCCGATGGGGTGGCGACCGGGCTGCGGCATTTTGCGGAAAAATTCGGCCGGCCGATCGTGGTTTATATGAAAAACGAAGGTTACATCACGCCAGCACTGGTTGCGGAACTGGTGAAGGATGGTCTCGTGTCCTGGATTAAATACGCGATCGTCCGCGACGATCCGTCCAAGGATGCGGTGTTAAGCGAATTGGCCGACCGGGTGGACCCTCAATTGATTGTCAGCGGGATCGGCGAACAGCCGGCCCTGGTGCATCTGGACCAGTTCAAACTGGGCGGTTTTACAACCGGCTGCGGCTGTGTGGCTCCCGTGCTCTCCCAGAAAGTCCTGCAACTGGCCAAAAAAGGGGACTGGGCCGGAGCGAATGCGGTTCGCAAGCAATTCGAGCTGCTGGAGGATCTGCGCAATGAGATCAACCCGGTGCGCGTGCTGCACGAGGCCGTGACGCTCAGTGGCGTGGCCGACATGGGCACGATCCTGCCGCTCCTGAGTGGATTGAATCCCGTGGACCGCTCCCGGGTGCAGGCCGCCGCCGCCGCCCTGCTGGCGCTGAATACGCATCCGGAGTGACCCCTGATCCCCTCCGGGAAAGCTACGATCCCGCGCAGTGGCCGATATAATTTTCGCTTAAGTTGCCCGTAGCGTTGCCAAGTCACCAAGTTTGAGGGATAAAAGCACCTCCAACCGCGGGTATTTCCATGCCTGGCGTGAGTATTGATGTGATTCCGGTGTTCCCGCCCGGCGATTTTCCTTCCGTTTATTCCTATGAAATTCAAGTTATTCTCCTTCGGCCTGCTGGTCCTGTCCGGACTATCGGCCTTTGCTGCTGATGCCCCGCTGCGGGTCTTTATCCGTGGCGGCGTCAAGACCCACGCTCCGGGTGCCCACGAACACGCCCAGTTCCTCAAGGACTGGCAACCGCTGCTCGCCTCGCGGGGGCTGCAGGTGGACGGTGGGATGGATCTGCCCAGCGACGACAAATTGAAGCAGACCGATGTGCTTCTGATGTACGCCCAGGACGGCGGCACGGTGCCTCCTTCGCGGTGGGCCGCTTTTGATGAATATCTGAAGCGAGGCGGTGGCTTGGTGGTGGTGCATACGGCTGCGGTCAGCCGAGAGGAGAATCACTGGAAGGCGGTCACGGGCGGATGCTGGCGGAGCAAAACCACCAAGTGGAAGGAAGGTCCGATGGACCTTTACTACGTGGAAAACCAGCGGATCGACGGCGGCCACCCCATTACGCGGAATGCCTCCAACTTCCACATCGACGACGAGATTTATTACGACATGGACGTCTCCCCCGACGTGCGTGTCCTCGCCACCGCTTACACCCCCAACGTCCGCGACGGTAAGAAACCGGCGGAAGGCGGCAAGGCCCATATCTACGACATCCAGCCGCAGATGTGGACCTACGAGCGGACCATGGAAGGCGGCACTCAGCCCTACCGTGCGTTTGTCAGTATTCCGGGCCATCTCTACACCACGTTCCAGAAACCACACTACCGCGCCATCCTGCTGCGGGGCTTGGCCTGGGCCGGGAAACGGACCAGCGTTGATGAATTCTGCTCGCCGGAGGAATTGTCTTCCCTGACCTATCCGGAAGGCGGGCCGCAAAAACCGGAAGCCACCCTGAAGAACCTGGAAGTGCATCCTGACTTCGACATGACTCTGGTCACGGCCGAGCCGCTGATTACAAAACCGATGAATTTTGACTGGGACGCCAGCGGTCGTCTCTGGGTGGCTGAAACTCCGGAATACCCCAATGGCCGTCGCGGCATGCGCCCGGACTATCGCGGCAAGGAGTGGAAGGATCACGGCGGACTGGAACCCCAGCCCGGTATCCAGGACCGCCCCGGCATGGACAAGGTCAGCATCCTGACCGACACCAACGCCGACGGCGTGATGGACAAAAAGGAAGTGTTCCATCAAGGACTCGACCTCGTCACCGGTCTCGTATTTTACAAGGACGGCGTGATTGTCACCCAGGCCCCTGACATTCTTTGGTTGCGGGACACCGATGCCGATGGCAAGGCCGACAAGGTCGAGAAACTCTACACCAATCTTGGCACTGGCGACACCCATGCGGTGATCAACAATCCCCGCATGGGCTGGGACGGCTGGATTTACGCCACCCACGGCTACAGCGCCTCCCCGGATGTCACCAACGGCGACGGCAGCCTGCACTTTGGCAATATTGGCAGCGGCGTGGTGCGCTTCAAACCGGACGGTTCGAAAATCGAGCAATACTCGTCCAAAGGCGGCAATACCTGGGGCCTCACCATCACCGGCGACAACCGGGTGATGTGGACGCAGCCTACCAGCGGCACCCTGCTCAATCAGGTCGTCCTGCCCGAGTATGCCCTCGCCCGCGGCAAGGTCGGCAATACCCCGAGCTTCAACACCATCATCGGCAGCCAAAAGAGCTACTCGTCCATCAAGTATGAAGAACTTGCCTACGTGCAGATCGACCGGGTGGGTGACTTCACCGCCGGAGCCGGAGCCGTGATTTATGACGGAGGTGCCTGGCCTGCCGAATACAACGGCGACTACTTCACCACCGAACCCACCATCAACCTGATCCACCATCAGCGCCTGACACCAAAGACCACCAGCTATGAAGCGCACAAGCTGCCTGGCCGGGAGGAAACCGAATTCATCCGCAGCACCGACAAATGGTGGCGCCCGATCGAAGTGCGCACCGGCCCTGACGGGGCGATGTATGTTGGCGACTTTTACAACCAAGCCGTCATCCACAATGACACCCGCGGTCCTGACCATAATCAGGTGAACGCTGCGGTCCGCCCGGACCGCGACCACTATTTCGGCCGCATCTGGCGCATTCAGCATAAACAGGCGATGAAGCTTGAAGTGCCCAACCTCACCAAAGCCGATCCCGCCCAGCTGACCGCTGCCCTCGCTCATCCCAACCGGGCGATCCGCCTGACAGCCAGCCGGCTCCTGATTGAAAAGGGAGCCCCGGCAGCTCCGATTGTCAACCTGCTGCAGAAGGGCAACGCCGAGGCAAAAATCGCCGCGCTCTGGACCCTGAGTGGTCTGAAGTCCGTCAGTCCTGAATTGCTCACCGCCGCGCTGGCTGATTCTGACCTGACGGTCCGCCGGAATGCCGCCGGAGTCGCGGAGGCGTCCACCGCCTCCGTTCAGTCGGAAAAACAAGTCGCCGGTCTGATCGGTGATCCGGACGCCACAGTCAGGGTCACTGCCCTGCGCGCGCTCGGTTCCATGGAGATCAGCGATGCCGCGGCCCGGCAGATCATCGCCTCCTGGCCGAAGTTGGACGACGACTTCCAGCGGAGTGCCGCCGTCGGTGCCGCCTCCCGGAATCCTGCCGGCAGCATTGCCGCCGCTTTGGATAGTGCCGGTGCCGCGGACTTGATTCCCCTCGTGTCCCAATTGGTGGATACGATCGCCCGCGACAATAATACCGCGGCGGCCGCCAAGCTGGTGGCGCTGATCGCCTCCAAACCCGAATCCACCGATCCCCTGAAGCGCTCCATCCTGGACACCCTGGGCAAGTCCCTGAAGGATGCTCCTGCCATGACAGCGGAATTGTCTGCGGCACTTGGCCAACTGCTCGCCAGCGGCGTATCCGGCAGCGTCCTTCCGGTGGCTGCCAAATGGGATCGCGATGGCTCCCTGAAAGCGGAGATCAGCAAAATTACGACCGGCATCGCTGCCACCCTGACAAATGCCAGCGCCGCCGGGGAAGCCCGGTTGGCCGCCGCCCGCAGTCTGCTCGGTTTGCGGTCCGCCAATCCGGAATCGCTGGCCGCCGTCACCAAACTTCTTGGCACGGATGCCCCGGCGGGCCTGCAGCGCGGCATCGTGATTGCTCTGGGAGAACTTAATGAACCGTCCGTCGGTGCGGTCATTTGTGCGGTTTACGGCAAACTGCCTGCCGACGTGCAGAGTATCACCTTTGAGACGCTGCTGAAGCGCGCTGACTGGACCCTCGCCTTCCTGGATGCCATCACGGCCAAACAGGTTGACCCCGCCAGCTTCGGCCCGGCCAATGCCTTCCGGCTCCGGACTTATCCTGACAAGGCCGTCGCCAAACGCGCCAACGACATGCTGGATCAGTTGAATCCGATGGCCAAGGCCAAGGAGGAAATCATCGCCAAGTTGGCTCCTTTGGTGGAAAAACCGGGCGATGCGGTCCGCGGCAAGTTGATGTTCCAGGCCACCTGCGCGACTTGTCACAAGTTCGCGGACTTTGGAGCCGAAATCGGGCCTGGCCTCACCGGCATGGGAAGCCATGGGCCTGCCGAACTGCTCACCGCCATTGTGGATCCCAACCGTGAGGTGGAACCCTCATTCTTGACGTGGAATATCGAAACCAAGGATGGGCAGTTCTATGCCGGGATCATCGTGCGGGAGAATCCCTCCAGCATCACCCTGAAGAGCCTCGCTGGACAGCAGGAAGTCAAAGTAGCCGATATCAAGAGCCGTGTGAACACCGGCCGCAGCCTGATGCCGGAGGGTTTTGACGGCTTGGGCGAGGAAGTGCTGCGGGATATCTTGACTTACATGGTTTCGGTGGACGGCGGGAAATTCCGCACCCTGGATCTGCGCAAGGCCTACACCGCCAACACTGCCCAGGGCCTGTATCTCAGCCCGGAAAACAAGGAGGACACCATCATCCTGAAAAAAACCGGCACCGTGAATGTGGAAGGAATCCCTTTCAATATCCTGGCCCCTGAAAAGAGTGTGACCGGCAACGTGGTGGTGCTGAAAGGTGGCGGTGGTTATGCCCGCACCATGCCCCAGCGCGTGGAAGTGGCGGTCGGTGGCTTCAAGGCCAACCGCCTGCACTTCCTCGGTGGTATCGCCGGATGGGGTGCCAAGGACCCAGGCAAGGGGGAACCCGCCCTCAAGGTGACCGTGAATTTTGCCGATGGCCAGAAAGAGGAATTGTTGGCCCACGATGGTGTGGAGTTCGCGGATTACATTGGCCGCTTTGAAGTTCCGGGCTCCCGCTACGTGCCGGACCTGCTGAAAAACGGAGCGCAACTCCGCTGGTATACCAAATTGCTCAGCCGGACCGGTGCCATCAATAGTGTGGTGCTGGAGAGTTTCGCCAACAGCGTCGCTCCCACCACCCTGGCCATCACGGCTGAACTAGCGGAACCCGGTGCTCCCGCTCCTGGTGTTCTGACCCAGCCTGCGGCCGCCCCGGCTCCGGCCCCCAAAACGGCCGCGGCCGAAGCTCCCCAGGTTTGGGGAGAAGGAACGCGGGTGCTGCTGGCCGGCGGGGGCTCCTCCCACGACTTCCAGAAGTATTTCAAGGAAGCGGATACCGCCATCCTGAAGGGAGCCGGTTACGCGGTGCAATACACCGAAGACTTCCAGGAGGCTGCTGCCAAATTGGCGGAAGCCGATGTGCTGGTATTCAGCACCAATCAGGGGACCTTTGGCAACATCTCCTTCCGGGCCGCCTTGGAACAGTTTGCCGCCAAAGGAAAAGGCATCGTCCTGCTGCACGCCGGACTGTGGTATAACTTCAAGGACTGGCCTGAATTCAATAAAATCTATGCCGGTGGCGGCTCCCGGGGACACGACAATCTGTCGAAACCCTTCGAAGTCAAAGTTACGAAACCGGAACATCCGATCATGAAGGGCGTGCCTGCCTCCTTCACCCTGACGGATGAACTCTACTACATGATTCCGGATGCCGCCGGTTCCCCGATCGAAGTGCTGGGAGAAGCCATCAGCGCGCAGACTGGCAAGGTGTTTCCCAACATCTTCACGGTGCGCCACGGGAAGGCCCGCATTGCTGGCATCGCCCTCGGTCACGATGCCCGGGCGCATGACCTGCCTGCCTTCCAGACCCTGCTGAAGAACGCGGTGGCCTGGGCTGCCGGGAAGTAGGGATGGCGGGGCGCGGCGAGATTGGCCTCGCATTTATTCCCGTCCATGGAACAGGTCTAAGCTTGAAGCGCCGATCTTTTTTTCTCATGGCCCTCGGCCTGCCAGCTTGGCTGAGCAGCCAGGGAGCAGAGGCCGACCGGGTCCGTGGGAAGCTGATGTGGGATCCTTATTATCTGGAGCTTCCTCCCCGGACGAAAGCACCATGGGACCGATGGCTGGCGGAGGGAGTCCGGTTGCGGCAGCATGAAATCGAAGTCTTCGAATTTGAACTGGCCAAATCCGGCCGCCGTCACGCCCCCCGGGCCAAGGGGGCGGCTGGCTTCGAGGTGCCGGAAAAACCAGCGGCCTGGTTCGCGGGCGCCGAGGCTGGGAAAATCGCCGACAACCTCCTGACCTGGCAGAGTCCCTCCGGCGGCTGGACCAAGAACACCGCGATGACCCGCCGCCCCCGTATCGCAGGCCAGCGCTGGTCGCCCTGGGGGGACTGGGGTTATGTGGCCACGATTGACAACAAGGCCACCACTTCCCAGATCGAGTTCCTCGCCCGCATGGCCACTGCCACCGGCAAGGAGGCTTATGCGGCCGGGGCGGAACGTGGCCTGCGTTATCTGCTGGCCGCCCAGATGCCCGGCGGAGGCTGGCCCCAGGTCTTTCCGCTCCAGGGCACCTATCATGATATGATCACTTTCAATGACGACGCCATGGTCCGCGTCCTCGAGCAGTTGAGAAATATCAAAAACCGCAAAACTCCGTGGCAGTTCATCAGTGCGGAGCTGCGCACTGAAATTGAAGTTGCGGCGCAACGGGGCATTGAATGTATCCTGCATTGCCAGATCCGGGTGAAGGGCACCCTGACGGCGTGGTGTGCCCAGCATCATCCGGTCAGTCTTGCGCCAGTCGGCGCCCGTGCCTATGAACTGGCCTCGCTCAGTGGTGGTGAGACGGTGGGGATTTTGAAGTTGCTGATGTCCCTGGGGAATCCCGCTCCGGAGGTCAGGCGGGCGGTGGAGGCCGGAATTGCCTGGCTGCGCCGATCGACTGTTGAAGCCGCCGCCCTCGGGAAAAAAGGCACCCGGGGTCCGCAGTGGGCCCGGTTTTACGAAATCGATACCAACCGGCCGCTCTTCAGTGATATGGATGGGGCCAGGCGGTTTTCCTTCAGCGAAGTCAAGGTAAAGCGGAACAGTTATGCCTGGTTCACGGATGCGCCGGCAGATCTGCTGAACCGCGACTATCCGGCCTGGCTGCGCAGGCATGCCATTAGGAAGTGACCAGTGCCAGCGATGAGCTCCGGTGCTTCTTTCAACGCTGCCGAAGATAGTTCCTCTCACGCAGGAAATTTTTTCGTAGCCACAAGGGCCGGGCATGAGGGATGATCAACCAATGAGGTGGTCTTCCCATTTTAGTCCGGTCCTTTTTCCTGCGTTTGTCCTGCTGGCTGGTCCACTGACTGGAATAGGGCAGGTGGTGTGGCGCGAGCGTGCGGTGGCGGTGCAGCCGGAGGGGTTGCCGGAGGGGTTGCCGGAGGGGCCGGTGTGGCTGCGGAGCTGGCTCAAGGTGCCGGACAATATGGTGGACCCGGCGGGGAGCGATCTCTGGCGCGACTCCATGACCCTGACCCTGCAGCATCTGCCAGGAGATGTTTCTGTTTCACTGAACGGCGTGGAGATCATCAGAGCCGTGGACCTGCCGGATGAGCCGCGGCGGTTCAAAGTACCCAAAGGCATTCTGAAAAAGGCGGCTTGGAATGCGCTGGTGATCCGCTGTCAGGGCACCGCCGCGCCGCAGGGGCTCACGGTGGCTCCGGTTTTTGCAGGGTATTTTGACGAAGTCTGCCTGGAGCGTCCATGGCAGTTTTCGACAACAGAGCCCACTCCGGCTGAGTTGATGGCGACGTCGGTAGCGCCTGCCTCTGCAGCGTATACGGAGAGCGACTTCCGACCGGGTAGCACCGTGCTCCAGGCGAACCCCAACCCGGAGCGCGGGAAGTTTGTGCCGCCGGAAGAGGCGTTGCGGCTGCTGAAGACAGAGCCGGACCTGGTGGTGGAGGAGTTGCTCCATGAACCGGAGGTGGCCCAGCCCACCCAGGTCAGTTGGGATGCCCGGGGCCGGCTCTGGGTGGCGCAATACCGGCAGTATCCCTATCCGGCCGGGGTGAAGATGATCAGCCGGGACAAATACTATCGTTCCAAGTATGACCGCGTGCCGCCCCCGCCGCCGGACCAGTCTCCAGGTGCGGATGTGATTTCGGTGCATGAGGACACGGATGGCGATGGCCGGTATGATGCCCACAAACAGGTCCTGACAGGTCTGAATATGGCCAATGCGGTGCTCACGGGTCAGGGCGGGATTTGGGTGATGAATCCGCCCTATCTGGTTTTTTATCCCGATGCGGATGGTAATGATGTGCCGGATGGTCCGCCGCAGGTGCGGCTCCAGGGTTTTGGTCTGGAGGACACCCACAGTGTGGCCAATGGCCTGGCCTGGGGACCGGATGGCTGGATCTATGGCGCCCAGGGCAGTACCACCACCAGCAGGGTGACGCGTCCCGGCCTTGATGCCGCCGGGTCACCTGGCGTCTTTGTGGAAGGTTGCATGGTCTGGCGGTATCATCCGGAAAAGCGCCTCTACGAAATCTTCGCGGACGGCAGCGGCAATACCTTCGGGATCTCTTTTGATGCCGAAGGCCGGCTTTTCACCGGACACAATGGCGGCGACACCCGGGGCTGGCATCATATCCAGGCTGGACTCTATCTGAAGCAGGGGAAGGATGCCGGTAAATTCGGCCCGGCCCCGAATCCCTATGCCTTCGGCGAGCTCCCTATGATGCGAAGCACCCATCCGGTGGCCCGCTTCTCCCATATGACCCTCATGGCCGAAGGCACCGCACTGCCAGCGCGTTGGCGCGGCCAATTCGCTGCCGCGGATCCGCTGCACCATAACATCGTAGCCGCGGGGCGGTACCGCGAGGGCTCCACCTTCCACACCACGGATGCCGGGAATTTCCTGCACTCGGACGATCTGACCTTCCGGCCCGTGTATCTGGCCAATGCGCCGGACGGCTCGCTGCTGGTGGCGGATTTCCGCGAGGAATACATCGCCCATGGCCAGAACTATCAAAGCCAGATCGATCCCGCGACCGGCCGGATTTACCGGCTGCGCGGCAAGGATCTGCCATTGGAGCGGGAGGTGGACTTGTCCCAAAAGACCGCGGAGCAGTTGGTGAAACTGTTGGCGCATCCGAATGTGTGGCAGCGCCAGACGGCGGTGCGCCTGCTGGCCACGAAACGTGAGGCCGCGCCCCTGCTGGAAGCGGAGCTGGCGGGGGAATCCACGCATCCCGCTTTGGAGGCGCTTTGGGCTCTCGGTCAAATGGGAAGCCTGACCGAACCGCTGGCCCTGCGCGCTTTGCGGCACCCCGCGCCGATGGTGCGCGCCTGGACGATCCGCCTGCTCGGGGATACACGACGCCTTTCCCGGGGTGTGGTGGAAGCCATCTCCCAGTTGGCTGCCACGGAACCGGATGCGGAGGTGCGTTGCCAGATACTTTCCACGGCCCGGCGTCTGGGGGTGATGGACGCCCTCGCTCTAACTAAAGTGGTCGCAAGCCGCAGTGGGGATGAAGAAGATGCCTTTATCCCGCTGATGGCGTGGTTTGTCATCGAATCGCACTGTGCCCGGGACCGGGAGGCGGTGCTGGCTTTGTTTGAAGATCCCGCCTTCCAACGTTCGCCGCTGGTGGCAAAACACCTGTTATGGCGCATCATGCGGCGTTTTGCGGAGGCGGGGACCCGCCGGGAATGGGTCGCCTGCGCCACCTTGCTGGACCGGGCACCGGGCGCGGCGGAGCGGGAGGCGTTGATGCAGGGGTTTGGTGAGGCGCTCCAAGGCCGGTCTCTGCCGGTGCTGCCGGAGGAACTCCTGAAGGCGCTGGCAGCGGGTGGCCAGATGACCCTGACGATGCGGCTGCGTCAGGTGGAACCGGCGGCCCTGACAGAGGCTCTGGCTCTGCTCAAGGATGCCAAAGCGACACCTGCCGGCCGGCTCGCCGTGGTCAGGGTTTTCGGTGAAGTAAAGTATCCGGCCGCAGTTCCCGAATTGCTGGGCATTGCCAAGGCCGAGGGTCTGGTGGAACTGCGGATAGCGGCCTGCACTGCCTTGCAAATCTATGATGATTCCCTGATTGCGGAGCAGGTGCTGCACTCATGGACAGAGCTTCCGGCCCCGGTCCAATCCGCCTCGCTCAATCTACTGACGAGCCGACCCGCCTGGAGCCGGTTCCTGTTGGAGGCCGTGGTCACGGGCCATGTGGCGAAGGTGGGTTTCTCCGCTGATGTGCTCGGGCGCCTGCGGTTGCACCAGGACGATGCGTTGAGGACGCTGCTGAACGAGCATTTCCCCGCGACGCTTCCTCCGGCCAGCGCGGCACTGCGCCCGCGCATTCAGGAGGTGGCTGCCATCATCGCGGCGAAACCCGGAGACCCCTACAAGGGCGAGCCGCTCTACATGGCAAAATGTGCCGCCTGTCATACCCTGTTTTTCAAAGGCGGAAAAATCGGCCCGGACCTGACAAGCTATCAGCGCGATGACCTCGGCACCATGCTGGTCAGCATCATCGATCCCAACGCGGAGATCCGGGAAGGCTTTGCCAATCATGTCGTCACCACCAGGGATGGCCGCACTCTCAGTGGATTCCTGGCGGATCAGGATGCCGGAAACCTGGTGCTGCGCGGATTCGACGGGGCCGACATCAATCTCCGCCGCGACGAGGTGGCCACGCTCACACCCGCCGGTTTCAGCCTCATGCCTCCCGGTCTGCTGGAGGGCATGAGCGATGGGGACATCCAGCACCTGTTCGCCTATCTCCGTCAATCCCAGCCGATCACCAAATAACCCCTGTTATGAAAACTATCCCCACCCTGTTGTTCGCCACCATGCTCCGTCTCCATACCCATGCCGGGGATCTGAAGCTTGGTGTTATCGGGCTCGATACCTCGCACTGCACCGCTTTCACGGAACTCATCAATGACGCGTCACACAAGGACCACGTCCCTGGCGC
Source organism: uncultured bacterium (assembly GCA_903936775.1). Lineage (GTDB taxonomy): Bacteria > Verrucomicrobiota > Verrucomicrobiia > Verrucomicrobiales > V1-33 > CAIZWU01. Next base: position 22,179 of record CAIZWU010000258.1, read on the forward strand.
CAAAGTGATTGCCGCCTTCAGGGGCGGTAGTCCTGACATTCCCTCCAGTATCGGCCGGGTGGAGGAATACACCGCCGTGCTGCGCGATAAATACGGTGTGAAGATCCATGACTCCATTGAGGAAGTCTGCCGGGAGGTGGACGCCGTGATGATCGAGAGCGTGGATGGCCGCCCGCACCTCGCGCAGGCGAGGATTGTCATCGCCGCCGGCAAGCCGCTCTACATTGACAAACCGCTCGGCGGCACCCTGAAGGATGCCTTGGAGATCATCGGTCTAGCGGAAAAAGCCGGCGTGCCATTGTTCACTTCCTCCTCTCTGCGTTTTGCAAAAGCCACCCAGGCCGTCAGTGGCGGCAGCATCGGCAAGGTGCTGAGCGCCGTGACCACCAGCCCGGCGCATCTGGAGGCCACGCACCCGGATCTGTATTGGTACGGCGTTCATGGCTGCGAGTCGCTGTTCACCGTCATGGGTACCGGTTGTGAATCCGTCGAACGCCGCACCACCGCGGACGGCAAGATTGAAGTCGTCGGTCAATGGAAAGGGGGGAGGCAGGGCGTTTTCCGCGAAAGCAACACCTACGGGGGAACCGCGGTGGGAGAAAAAGGGGAAGCACCCATCGGAGCCTTCGATGGCTATGCCCCGCTGGTCGTGGAGATCGTCAAATTCTTCCAGATAAAAAAATCCCCGGTGGATATCGCGGAAACCAAGGAGCTTTTCGCCTTCATGGAAGCCGCCGACGAAAGCAAGCGTCAGGGGGGCAAGTCCGTTCTGCTGAAGGAAGTGCTGGCCAAAGCGTTGGCGAAATAACGGCAACGTATGACCCACGCCTGAAAATCCACTTTGTCTGCCTATTCTCTTATGGTTTCCCCACCACTCCCATTCATGCTGTTGACGGGTCTCGTCTGCCTGTCGGCGACCCTGCCGCCGGCGCGGGCCGCCGATGCCTATGAGTCGTATGTAAAAAATTCGGAGGACTTCCGCCCGGTGAAGCAGGACAAGGCATGGGCTTGGCAGGCGTTTCCTGGGTGGACATTCATGCCCTGGACCTATCAATGGACCATGGGGTTTACCCAGGACTCCGGCCGTTGGAGCGTGGACCACGGCTACAATGGAGCCTTCGTGGACCGCGATGGGATCGGGGCCGGCGGAGTGAAAACGGGAAGGCTGGACTGGATCAATCAGTTCAAGCTGCGGTTTTATGTCGATCACGCAGCCGACAAGGGATTGCTGCATTTGTGGGATGGCGATGCGGTGAAGCCTCATCTTGACCAGCTGCACGGCACCGGCGTCCGTCCGGTTCCGCTCAATGAGGCCACCCGCAGCAGACTGCAGGAGCATCTGCGCAAGAACATCGCTGCGGTGAAGGAGTCGCCTTGGCGCGCCGCGTATGCGCTCGATGATGAACCATCCTGGGGACATTTTGTCCATCCGGCGATGTGGCAGGTGACGGATGACCCCGCAGCCTATCCGCGGTGGCTCCGGGAGGTCTATGGAGACAAGGCCCCGGTCCGGGAGAAATGGATCAGTTATGAGGATCTGCGGGGCCGTCTGGCGGAGTGGAGTGTCAGGGAGTTTGATGCCAGTCCGCTGATGGACCAGTGGAGTTTCAACGATTCATTATGGGCCAATACTCTTGGTGGGCTGGTGGAGTATGCCAACAAGCTCGATCCTGCGACGCCCTGTGGTTTCGTGGGAGGGCAGGCCCCCAGTGCCTTTGGGGGATATGATTATGCCAAGCTGATGCGCAAGGTGCAGTTTATTGAATCCTACAATCTTGGTTCGTCCCAGGCCATCATCCGCTCCTTCAGTCCCCGGAACGCGCTTCCGGCGGTGACCAGTCTGTTCCACCGTTCCGTGGACGATACCATCTGGCAAACCTGGTACTACCTCGCCCATGGTAACCGCGGCCACATCGGTTGGGTGGAAGGCTGGTTCGATGGTCAAACGCCCAAGCCATGGCATGCCCAGGTGGCACCCACCCTGCTTGAAGCCGGGAAAAAAATAGGCCCCCTGATGAGCGGGGCGGAGTGGAAGCATGATGGGGTGGCGCTTTATTACAGCCATGCCTCCATCCAACTGGGCTGGATTCTCGATGCGGAAGCCCACGGCAAAACATGGACTAATCGCAATGAAGACGCCCGGCTCAGCAGCAGCGCCCACGTGCGGCAAGCGTGGGAGAACATGCTGCGCGACTCCGGCCTGCAATACAACTATCTCAGTTATACCGATGTCATCCAGCGCGGTATTGATCCTGGATATAAAGTCCTCATTCTACCTGCCTGCCTGTGCCTGTCCGATGCGGAAGCCCGTCAGATCCGGGATTTCTGCCAGCGGGGCGGCACCGTCATCGCCGACTACCTGCCTGGCCTTTGGGACCAACATGGCAAGGGGCGTGCCAGCGGGGGCGTTCTGGATGACCTGTTCGGGGTGAGCCATGACCCCGGACTCAAAGCCGGCGATGTGTTCGGGACCCGACTCTGGGTCGAAGTCGATCAGGATGCGAACTACGCGTGGAAAACCCGTGAGGAATTCCTCACCAATCAGAATACCGCCCTCAAGGATGCCAGTGGGTTCCACCGGGCGGTGCGCACCCTGCCGGTGAATACTTCAAACCGTCATGGCCGCGGCACTGCGGTGCTGATGAATCTCTCTCCTCAATACTATAATGCCTGCCGGACGGCCGGGGCCGGTCCCGCAGGGCAACGGGAAGTTTTTATGAGCCATGTGCGGACCGCCGGGATCACCCCTTGGGTGCGCCTCAAAAACACTGGTGACCGTGAACACGGATACGAAATCACTTATTGGACCCAGCCGGGTGCTCCTGGGCAACCCTCCCGTATCCTCCTTTTTGTCGGCCTGAATCCTGAAATCAGCGGCACCGATCTTGGTGGGGGCAATTCCGTCGGACTGAAGACTGCCACGATTCCGGTCACCCTCCAGTTTGATTCCGAGGTGAAGGGATTGCGTGAAGAAAGGACCGGCAAGAACCATGACGTGGGCCGCGAATTTTCCTTCAGCTGGAAACAGAACGAAACCATCGTGGTTTCCTTCGAGTCGCCATAGGAGGGTCGGTTTCCGTCCCGCTCCGGAATTTCAAACTTGTTAGCTGGAAAAAGGAAAGGGCCGGGGAGTGCGCTTCCCGGCCCTTCATTACTTTGGCTCAGACAATTTTAGGGAACGACGCGGACGCGGAGGAAATATCTGGATTCACCCGCTACCGGGACTTCCGCCAGATCCGTAGAAATGTCCGCTCCGGTGCCGACGATGACATCACCCAGCGGAACCCAGCCGCTCACCAGTCTGGTGCTGGTCTCAATTCGGTAATTGCGTCCGGTTTTGGACGGGAAGGACACGGAAAGGCCCGTTCCGTTGGGGGTGAGGCCGGTGACCCGCAGGACGTCCGCGGGGTCGGTCGGGTTGGTGCCGGCGAGGGCTTCCGACGCATCCGATTGGCCATCGCCATCGGTATCCACTTCCGCCACGAATGAACCGAAGGTGACATTCGACAGGGTGATGGACTCTGTGCCACCTACCGAGACGACTGTGACCACGACCTGGGCCGAGATGATGTCGTCGGGAATAACGCTGGAGAGGGCGAAGGTGTAGTTGGCGGAGTCTTCGGCATTCAGAAATGCTCCATTCAGTTCATCCTGGTCTTTGTTGGTATTGTAATCGGCGGCATCCACTCCGGTGAACCCGTTTAGGACGCCGTCGCCATTGCTGTCGAAGTTGGAGATCAGGTTGATCCGTTGTTCGCTGACGCCATTATGCAGGACCAATTCGGCCAACACGGTGTCTGCCGCCTCAAAGTTCGAGCCTGCGCTGGTGTCGGCTGCCACCAGATCCATCCGGAACTGAACCGAACCGGTGACTCCGGAGAGGTTCACCACCTCTGAGGAGATCTGGGTGCCAGGAGCGGCGACGCCTACATTGGTGCTGTGGGCGATGGTGGCTCCATTGGCCGTCCAATTGACTGGCAGCGGAAGGGTGGGGACAATCGGGTTGATGATGCCTCCGAACGTGGTTAGCCCGAAGATGGACGGAGGGGTAACGATGAGGGTGGCCCGGGCGAGGTCATCCGTGGTGTCGGTGAACGTCAGGGATTTCGGAGACGAACTGACCGGGAAGGGGCCGAACTCGGTGGACACTCCATAGTTCCCGCTGGCGGGCACCTCGTTGCCGATCCATCCGGCAGTTCCTCCATTGGTGGCATTGACCGTGATGGGGAAGCGGAAGGTATCGTCGTCGGTTGTCACCGTGTTATTGAGGTTACGGGTGACGTTGCCGAGGACCGGCGTGACCACGACGCCGGTGGCCGCCCGCCCGTAAAAGGTGAGGGCCAGTCCCTTGTCGCTGGAATCGGCGCCACTCTGATGCACTGACACGGCGATCGTATGGGTGCCGGCCGGGATGCTGGGAACGGTGGCCACCACATTGCCTCCCGGGAGTGCGGAGAGATCAATGGTATTGATAAGAGTCTCGGCCCGGGCTGCGGAGGCGAGGGCGGCAAAGGTGTCGGTCCCTGGCATGTTTTCCTTGGCTACCAGGACGCCGTCGAGGTAGATGAAGACCCCGTCGTCGCAGAGCAGATCGAACTTTACATTATCGATCGCCTGAGTGGTGGTGAAAGTCGTGCGGTAATAGCTGGTGAAGCGGCTGGCGGTGGCTGGCAGAGTGATGGCCGTCCCCACTGGGCCGATGGTGGTGCCTGCGGCCAGACCATCAATGCCGCCGACCGCAAAAGGACCGGGGCCTTCGAGGGTCTCGTAGCTTCCGGCTACTCCGCCGGCGCCGAAAGTGGGGCCGTTGTACTGAACGGCGAAGGCGGATTCAGGGAGAAACCAAGTGGTGTCGAAATTGTCATCAGGACCCTCAGGGCCGTCCGGCAGCACCCCGCCGAGCGGGTTCATCACTTTCCAGGACTGGGAATAGGGAATCATTTCGACAGGCGGAATATAACGCGGGGGTTGCACCGTGAAACTTACGGTCCGGACAACATCAATCGAATCCGTCAGGACTACCGCCAGAGGTGCGGTGGCTGGGAAGGGGCCAAACGGGGTGGCCGTATTGTAGTTTCCGGCATTCGGCGCTGTGACATTGCTGGTCCACTGGGTGCTCAGGAAAGTGCCAGTGACGGTCACGTTGAAGGTCATGGTATCGTCACGGGGATCAACCGGCGTGCCATTGTTATTCCGGATGATATCACTGAAAACGGCGGCGATGGTACTGGCTGGCGGGGTGACGGTGATGCTGGTGGTAATGCCAGAGTTGATTGACGCTGCAAACTGCACCGTCCTGGTGCCCTCAACGACAGGAAAAGGTCCAAAGGTCGTGACCACGCCATAGCTGCCGGAGGCGGGGACGGAATTGCTCGTCCAAGTCGATCCGGCGTTGGCGCCGGTAACGTTTACTTTGAAGGTGAAAGTGTCATCATCGGGCACTCCCGGGGTGCCTGCTTCGTTGCGGACCACATCGGAGACCGAGGCCTCGATCACGGGCTGTCCCACCACTTCGATGCCCGACATTTTGAGGGCCAGACCCAAATCGCTGGAGGTGTTCGTACTCTGGTGGACGGAAACCGCGAGAGTGTGCACGCCGGGAGCCAGTCCGGGGACGGTGGCTATCACGTTGCCCCCGGGGGGCTGCGAGAGATCAATTGTGGTGATCAGCGTTTCCCCGCGGGCAGCGGCCGCCAGCGAGGTGAAGCCCGGAGCCCCCGGCATGTTTTCCTGCGCGACCAGATTGCCGTCGAGGTAGATAAAAACACCATCATCGCAGAGCAGGTCAAAGGTCACGAGGCTCATGGGCTGAGTGGTCGTGAACGTGGTCCGGTAATAGCTGGTGAGCCGTTTGGGGCTGGCTGGCAGTGTCACGGTGGTGCCCGCCGCCCCCACTGGCTGGCCGGCCGCAATGCCGTCCACTCCCCCGACTGCGAAAGGGCCGGGCCCGGTGATGGCCTCGTAGCTTCCTGCGACCCCGTTGGCGCCGAAGTTCGGTCCGTCATATTGAGTGAGGAAGCTGTCTTCCTTGAGATGCCACGTGTCATCGAAATTGGTGTCCGCGTCCCCGGTTGGGCGGGGCGGCACGACTCCGGCTAGGGGATTCATCAGCTTCCAGCTTTGATTGTAGTTCACTAAAGTGGTGAAGGCCGTGGGCGGATTCACGGTGACCGTGGTCTGGCTGGCGGCATTTGCGGCTGTCGTGAAGGTGACAAAGGCCGGGCCGGCGGCACTGTAAGGCCCCATCGGGGTGGTTACGCCGTAGGCCCCGGTAACGACGGGATTATCGCTGGTCCAAGTCGCTCCCGTATTATTCCCGCTCAAAGTGACTTTGAACGAGAATTCGTCGTCCGAAACATCGACCGGGGTACCCTTCAGGTCGCGCACCACATCGGTAACCACGGCGTGGATGGTAGAAGTGTCAGGGTCGAGGGCGGACAGTTCCAAGAGCATTCCCATATCGCTGGAGGTGGCGGCATTGTTGCGGACGGAGACCGCCAAGGTATGCACTCCTGCGGTGAGTGCTGGCATGGGCACGATGACCTTTACATCGCCGGGGGAGCCTCCTGGCAGGGAATCCGCGACCCGCAATGGGATGGTGAAGCCAAGTTCGGTGTTTGTGGCATCGGTGGCAAACGAAGTGTAGGTGTCGGTTACGCCATCCGTAACGTTCGCCGTCGCGATGAGAACCCCGTCCAGATAGATGAAACTGCCATCGTCACAGATCATCCGGATTGAAGGTTCGATCAGCCCTCCCTCAGGCACGGTGAATCCGGTGCGGTAATATGAGGCGTAACGGTTGCCGGTTGCGGGTAATGTCAGGGCGGTGCCTGGCGCGGCAATCCCGTCCACCCCACCGTAGGCGAACGGTCCGATGCCGGGTCCAGAGTCCGCACTGTTGGGAATCAAGGGATCCCCGAAAGTGGCTGCGGAGAAGCTGGGGCCGTCATAGGCGGTCAGAAACTGCGCTTCCGGCAGATACCATGAAGTGTCGAAATCCGGGTCTGGAGTCGTGTCTGCCCTCGGGGGCAGCGTGCCCATAGGATGCAGGAAGGTCCAGGACTGGTTTTCAGGGATCAGCAACTGCTGCGCCTGACCGCGAAGGCTGAAGGCAAGCGCTGCGGTGGCGCAGGCGGCAAAGATTGGAAAAGTTGAGGGAAGTTTCATAGTGTTGGCCGGGGGATCGGGGGGGTATTCCTGCTGATGAAGATTTGAGAGAAAGGCGTTGAGGGGCAAAAATCCATTCCTTGACGGCTTTTCACAGGCGGGTGCCAAGAGTAATGAGAGAGGGTTTATTGGAAGGACAAGGTATTTTGTGGATGGTCAGGTTCCCAAATCAAATCAAGCACAAGACTGTTTGTGTAACTATTTGGACAGATAGTTGGGACAAAGGCAACACTTTTCAGACAGCACGCCGCAAAATCAGGATAGGAAGCGGTCTGCTCCGAGCTATCCCTGGTCAAGGGGCGACCACCTTCAGGCGCAGCCATCTCCGGCCACCCTGTCCAAGCGGATTCACTTCCTGGACGAGATGCGTCTCAATGGAATCCGTCTGTTGGGTGATAGTATCCACCAGGAAGGCGGTGCCTTCAAACCAACTTGCGAGATCGGAGGAAACCTGCGGGATAATCTGGATCGCAGGATCGATCAATCTGGACACCGGATAGCGCAGCGCCAGCTGGCCGCCGCTGAGGAGCAGTTCAGGTCCGGCACTCCATGCGGCGGGATTGGTGCCCATTACATATTCGATAAGATTGACCTGACCATCCCCGTCGGCATCCGCTTCACGTTCCTGGTTGGCGGCGCTGGCAGAACTGAGCCGCCGCGTGGCCCAGGTTTCGTAGTCCTCCACGGCCGTGACGACCACCCTATCGATGGTTTCCGGCCCGCCTCCTGGCGGGGTGGCAGTAATGCTCAATTCGTAGATGCCGGGCAGGGAGAAGACCGCGTCGGTGATCTTGTTGGCCGGAGCGGTAAAAGAGACAGAGCCCGGGCCGCTGACTTTCCTCCATGCCAGGCCGATGTCGCCTACAGCATAGGTGCCGGGAGAGACCCAGGCCCCGAGGATGGCCGGACGGGGCAGGGTCACGATAACATCGGCCGGGGCAAGAACGCCGAAAGGCGGGGGGCCGCCGGGGCTTGGCTGGCTGGGTTGCCAGCTGGCCTGATCACTCCAGGAGGTGCGGGCGGCGGCCGGATCGACGATTTCGAGAGACGCTCCGGTGCGGGTCTCGGGATACCAGTTGCCCTCATAACGGAAGTCGAGAATACCGAGGCCATAGGTGCTGGTGGTGATCCGGAGGGTTTCCCCATTGCCGTCAAGACGGCCCGCGGACCACTGCACTGCGGTGACGCCGGGATACTGGAAATTGAAGGACGCGAGGTTTTGTGTGATCACCGCATACCCCCCGGCGTCGATGATGGTTGCGGGGAAAGTAAAGGTCAGGCCATTGCTGAAATTGACGCCAGTGATGGTGAGGGGCGTGCTGCTGATGTTTTTGAACTCGAGGTATTCCGGGCCGGCGGCCGGGTCGAACATGATTTCGGTAATTCGCAGTCCATTCATTACTGCGGTGTCGGCGGTGAGGTCACTGCCATTTGAGAAGCCCGGGGTGGGCAGGGCAAGGTAAGTCGTGGTGGCAGACCCATCCGGAGTGCGTCCCTGGGATACATCAGGATTACCCGGCAGCACGATCACGTTGTCCACCACGTTGCCGGAGGGATCGAGCAGGGCAATCGCGTCGCGGATGCGGGAGATCTTGAAGCTCAGGTGATCTGCCCCTGCGGCCGCATCCCCATCGGCGTTGAGTTCAAGGAAACCGCTCCCCGCGATGAAACTTAGGGGCGGGAATTGGCTCTGGGCCGGCTGGTTGCGGAAGTCCTGACTCAAACTGTAACCAGCGAGATCCACCGGGAGCGCATCAGGATTGTAGAGTTCGACAAAATCACCGGGAACGATGATGCTGTTGGACCCGAGCCATTCATTCACCCGGAGCGTGCGGCCGGACCCGAGCTTGCAGACGGCCGCCGTGGGGGTGCCGGGAGTGGGCACCGCCAATCGCCATGACTTGCCGCTGCGGGCGATGGAGAAATCGGTGAGCTGGGGACCAAAGACGACGGAATCAAGCGCCTCACCGGATGAACTGCCAAGGCGCAGGGTTTCACCGCCATTGTTGAGATTGAACCCAAGTTGCGTGAAGTCGAGCAGCAGATAGCCGCCAGCCGGGATCGGTGGGGTCAGGGCTGGAAAGGTGAATTTACCGGGCACCGCGGGATCGTCGGAGATCTGGCAGCCGGACACATCAGTGGCGGTGGAGCCCCAATTGTAGAGTTCGATCAGGTCCGGTCCGGTGGTGGAGTCGGCCAGCACTTCGCTGAACACCACGGTCGGGGCATTGGCCGCCACCGAGAAGGCGATCTCGGTAGGCGTTTCCTGCCAGAAGGCCGCATCGTTTTTGCCTTCGACCCTCAGAATGTGCGGACCAGGTGTCAGGCCGGTCAACGTCAGGGGAGTAGCCACCGGGGTCTCGGCACTGAGCGCCCCGCCATCGAGCCGGTAGCGGTAGTGGGTGAAGCCGTAAGTCCAGGCAACCTGACCGGTGGGGGTGAAACTGCCGCCCGGGCCCACCTCGAGGGTGACACTGGAAGGCCAGGTGGAGGCGGGCAGGGCCTGCACGGTGATGCCGGTCCGGGAGAGGTCGGCCCCCAGGGTGCGGCCCAGCAGCCCACTGCCGATCGCGGGGGAGCAGAGTTGCGGCGTCAGGGCGGCAATAACCTGTTCTGCGGTGGCGGTGGCCGGTGTGGTGATAAGCGCGAGATTGAGCATCGGGTCCGTCACCACATTGCCACTCGAGGCGGCCCCAGCCGGTGGGGCAAACGGCAGCAGGTTGGTGTTGAACGTGAGCTGGCTGAGGGCGGGGGTGTAATTCCGTGCCAGGCTTTCCGCCTCCCAGATCAGGTTCCCTTCGAGATACATGCCTTTGCCTTCGCCGGTCACGTTGTCGTCGTCGAAGTTCACCACGCCGGATCCGGTGTCGATGCCGCCGGACCTTGTGGTACGGACGATCGTGTTATTCAGC
>CAIZWU010000259.1 GCA_903936775.1 uncultured bacterium
ATCGGCTTTCCCGGTATCGCCCGCCGCTTTGCAATTGGCGGCCACGGCGCGCCAGGCGGAGTTCTGGCTGGTGAGATCGAACCAATTGCCGTTGCCGCGTCCGATGGACCGGCGATAGACGCGTTCCAGTTCCCGGCAGGCTTTCGCCGCGAGCACGGGGTCTGCCTGACAATACGAGAAATAATCTTTGGTGAACGCCTTGAAGGTGGCCGCGTCATCGCCGTGATCGGCCAGGGCATGCCTCTGAAAGGAATTTGCTCTTAGCGGATGGCGTCGTTGGTGGGAACGGGGAGATAGGGGGTCTGAAACGGCTCACCGCCGATTCCGAAACATCGGCGTTCCGGCAACACTTTCTTCCACATGCTTCATGTCTGGTTGATAGGTGCTCTGAGGAACGGCGATGGCATCCCCTTTTTTCGGGGATTCGTTTCGTTTTGAGCCGCAGTATCGATGGCGTTTACACTTGTTCAGCGCGGGTGCGGTCCATTATTTTATGATCCCGGGCGTGCTACGGGAGCTGGGGGGGCGATGCGCCTTTTCTTATTGGGATCGAATTCTGTGTGATTGTCTTATGGACATTTGCGCTCTTCGCCCAGAATTGGAGGGTCAGAAGAAACCGTCCAATTTCGTTGCGTCGAATCCTGAAAATTCCCATCGGAATGCCTAACGATATACTGGAGGCAGCTCCGCTACGCTGCCCACCTCACTTGGATCGTCAAGGCAAAGGGGGATTGACGGCGGTGCGGTGGGGCCGGATGATCAAGCCATTTTTTATATGAACCGGATTGCAAAAATACTGCTGTGGGTGGGGGTGTCGGCGCTGGGGGTGCTGGCGGTTTTGATTTCGGCGCTGCAGCGCGGGGAGCCGGTGCATGCGATGTGGCTGGTGATCGCGGGGGTGTGTTCGTTTGCGGTTTCCTACCGGTTCTACAGCATCTGGCTGGTGACGAAGGTGCTGGTGCTGGATGAGGACCGTGCGCCGCCGGCGTTGACGAAAAATGACGGGAAGGATTTTGTGCCGACGAATAAGTGGGTAGTGTTCGGGCATCACTTTGCGGCTATTGCCGGACCGGGTCCGCTGGTGGGACCGGTGCTGGCGTCGCAGTTCGGATTTTTGCCGGGGACGCTTTGGATTTTGATTGGGGCGACCCTGGGCGGGGGAGTTCATGATGCGGTGGTGCTCTTCGGTTCCATGCGGCGCGATGGGAAGTCGCTGGGACAGATGTTGAAAGATGAGATCAATCCCTTCATCGGCCTCGTGGCCATGATCAGTCTGCTGCTGATCATCACCGTGATCCTCGCGGTATTGGGACTGGTGGTGGTGAAGGCGCTGGCGCACAGTCCGTGGGGATTGTTTACCATCGCGATGACGATTCCGTTGGCGATTGTGATGGGACTGGCGATCAAGACCGGCCGGGCGGGAGTGGGTCCGGTGACGGTAGCCGGGGTGGTAGGCCTGATGGCGTGTGTGGTGGGCGGGCGTTACCTGACGCCGGAGATGAACGCGGCCTTGACGTTGGATTCGACCACCCTGTGCTGGGCGATCATGATTTACGGCTTCGCGGCGAGTGTGTTGCCGGTATGGCTGCTGCTGGCCCCGCGCGATTATTTGAGCACCTTCATGAAGCTGGGGACGGTGGCGGTATTGGGAATTTTTGTCGTGATCCTGAATCCACCGATGCTGATGCCGGCGGTGACAAAGTTTGTGGACGGCAGCGGCTGGGTGGTGCCGGGGCCAGTGTTTCCTTTTGTGTGCATTACCATCGCCTGCGGGGCGGTGAGTGGATTCCACTCGCTGATTTCCAGCGGGACGACCCCGAAACTGATGAAGAGCGAAAAGGATATCCGGTTGGTCGGATACGGTTCGATGGTGACGGAAATGCTGGTGGCGCTGATGGCCATCATCGCGGCCTGCTCCCTGCCGCCTGCGCAGTATTTTGCGATGAATACCGGGGTGGCCGATCTCTCGCCGGTGGCGTTGGAAGCGGCGGTGACCAAGGTGAACACGGCGCTCGCGCCCATGGCGACCGGTCCGCATGCCGCTGCTTTTGCGACGTCAGTGCCGGAAATGCAGCAGCTCGCCAAGGAGATGGGAGAACCGTCCCTGATTGGCAAGGTCGGTGGGGCTCCCACCTTCGCGGTGGGAATGGCGATGATGTTTGCCAAGGTGATGCCGGGGGGTGGCCTGGACCTGTGGTATCATTTCGCGATCATGTTCGAGGCGCTGTTTATCCTGACGACTTTGGATGCCGGGACGCGGGTGGGGCGCTTCATCCTGCAGGATCTGCTGGGCCATGCCATGCCGGTGCTGGGGGATACAAAATCATGGTCGGCCAATGTGATTACCAGTGCGCTGCTGGTGGGGGCCTGGGGATTTTTCATGTACCAGGGCGCGGTCGATCCGGATGGCATCGCTAAAAGCCTATGGCCCATTTTCGGCATCGCGAACCAGTTGCTGGCGGTGATTGCCTTCTGCCTTGGGACCACCCTGATCATCAAAATGGGGCGGGCACGGTATGCGTGGTGTACGGTGGGGCCGCTGGTGTTTTTGACGGCGGTGACCTTCACCGCCGGGCTGATGAAGATTTTCTCTGCTTCCTCCCTGGGGTTTCTCTGGAGTGCCCGCGACGCGGCCGCCAAAGGGAATGTGCGGGCGGAGTTCAACAACTACTTCGATGCGGGCATCACCGGGTTGTTTCTGATTTTTGTCACCATCATCGTGCTGGGCTGTGCCCGGGAGTGGGTGAAGCTGCTGCGCGGCCGCAAACAGTCGGTTTTGCAGGAGAGCGCCTATGTTTCCCTCTCTGAAATTAATGCAGGCAACTGAAGAGGAAGCGGGTATATTAAAATCCGGCCGTTTCCTGGTTCCAGTATTATGAAAATTCACCGCATTTTGTCCTGCCTCGGTTTGGTGTCGGGACTGATTCTCCTTGCCGCAGGCCATGCACCCGCCCAGTTTTCCGGCGATCCCGGTTTTGACCCTGGCAAACTCAAGGAACTCAATCAGAGCCTGGCGGAAGCCGTGAAGCGCAAAGAAATCCCCGGTGCAGTGGTCTGGCTGGAGCGCCAAGGCAAGCGATGGGGGAATGAATTCGGCTATCGCTCGCTCGACCCGGTGACCCGGCCGATGGTGGTTGACACCATTTTCGATGCGGCGTCCCTGACCAAAGTCATGGCCACGGCTCCGGCTATTATGCTGCTGGTGCAGGATGGGAAGCTGGATGTGGAGGCTGCGGCCCATCAGTGGCTGCCGGAATTCACCGGTGAAGGAAAAGAGAAGATCACGTTGCGTCAGATGCTGACCCACACCTCCGGACTCAAGCCCGGGATCGGTCCGGGTCCGGCCTGGGAAGGGTATGAGGCGGGCATCGCCCGGGCCATGACGGAGCCGGTCCAGGCGGCGCCCGGACTCGAATTCCATTACAGCGATCTGAATTTTATCTTATTGGGCGAAGTGGTGCGGCGGGTTTCCGGAGAAACATTGGACCAATTCGTGCTGCGCCGTCTCTACAAACCGTTGTCGATGCGGGACACCGGCTTCCGCCCTTCCCGCCTCAAGAAAGACCGGATTGCCCCGACCACCCGCGAGGGTGATTTAGTGGTGCATGGCATCGTGCATGACCCTACCGCCCGCCGGATGGGGGGAGTGGCGGGTCATGCCGGGTTGTTTACCAATGCCCGCGATACCGGCCGCTATTGCCGCATGTTGCTGGATGGGGGGAAAACCCCGGATGGCCGGGTGATCCTTAAAGAGGAAACCGTCCGCGCCATGACCGCAGTGCAGCCTGTCTTGCCCGGCGGGGTCCGGCGCACCCTCGGATTTGATGTCGATTCCGGCTTTTCTGACCCAAAAGGCGCGCACTTCGGGCCCAAGTCTTTCGGCCATACCGGCTGGACTGGCGGGTGCTTCTGGATTGATCCTGAAGCCCGGTGCTTTTTTGTGCTGCTGACCAACCGGAACCACCCCAACGAAAAAGCCAGCGTCAAGAATCTGCGGTGGCAGACGTCGACATTGGCCGCCGAGGCCATGGGCGTGGCGCGGCAGGTCATCTCCGGGGCAGATCGCGTGGCCGCCAGCGGGCTGTCCCTGCTGGAGGGAAAAAAGATAGGCCTCATTACCAACCAGACCGGTCTGACCACGGACGGCCGTAGAACTCTGGAGGCGCTGGAAACGATCAAAGGGGCCAAAGTGGTCCGCCTTTTCAGCCCGGAGCATGGCATGGAGGGAAAGCTGGATCAGGAAGGCATCACCGATTCCACGGATGCGGCCAGCGGGCTTCCGGTGATCAGTCTTTATGGCACCAACCGGAAGCCTCCGGCCGCGGCGCTGGCGGGAGTGGACTTCATGGTTTTCGACATCCAGGACGTCGGTACGCGATTTTACACTTATATATCCACCATGCTGGGTTGTATGGAAGCCGCCGCTTCCGCCGGATTGCCCTTCGTGGTCCTGGACCGCGTCAACCCGCTCGGCGGGGTGAAGGTGGAAGGCCCGTTTCCGGTGGACGTGGGGAATCCCTTTGTGGCCTGCCATAGCTTGCCCGTCCGCCACGGGCTGACCACCGGGGAGCTGGCGCGGTTGTTCGTCCGCGAGAAGTTACCGGGCCTTAAACTCACCGTGGTACCCGTCGGGGATTGGCAGCGCCGGTTTGTTTTCAGTCAAACCCTCGCCCCCTGGGTCAATCCTTCTCCCAACATGCGGTCGCCGGAGGCGGCGCTGCTTTATCCGGGCCTTGGCCTGCTGGAATTCTCGAATGTCTCCGTGGGACGTGGCACTGAACAGCCCTTCAATGTCATCGGAGCTCCCTGGGTCGATGGGCAGGCCTTGGCGCGCCGGTTGATGGAGATGGCCACCCCCGGCGTGCGGGTGGAAGTGGTGGACTTTAAACCCAATGCCAGCGTCTTTGCCGGGGAACTCTGTCACGGGGTGCACTTGGCGGTTTCCGATGCCCGGAGCTTCCAGCCGGTCCGGCTCGGTATCGCTATCGTCAAGGCGCTGCATGAGGAGTACGGTGACCAGTTCCAACTCAACAAGGTGGAAAAACTCCTTTTTCACCCCCCCACTCTGCAAGCCATCCGGGACAAAAAAACGCTGGATGAGATCACCGGCCTCTGGGCTGCCGATGAAGCCGCTTTCCGTCAGCGCTGTGAGGCTATTTTGCTCTACCCCCCGGATGCCGGTCAGCCATGATGGAGGGATCGGGGAGTTTCCCGAAGGTTTTTTCTAAAAACTTTGACAGTTGCGGTAAATTATTTTAGGTTTCTTGAAATTCAGGCAACATAAAATGACACCGCTCCTCTCTGTCCGTCCTCTGATTTCACTTTTTTCGGCCCTGACCTTGGCCACGGCTACGGCCGAGCTCCAAGTCGGGGCGGGAGCCGGGGTGTTCACCGGCACGGAATACGACGAGGAAATCGGCTACGGACTGGAAGGGGAATTTGGCTACCTCAGCCAGGGCCAGCCGATCAATCTCTTCATTGGGGTGCGGGCCTCCTATGTGGACGGGTTGGCATCTTCCGGATCCGTGCTCAATTCCAAGGACAGTTCCGATCTGGATCTTTTTGAGGGCACCTTGGTGGGCCGTGTGCTCATTCCACTCGGCGCCGATGCCATCAAAATTTACTGGGAAGGTTCAGTGGGTTCGGCGAACCTCAACGTCTCCGGGGACGCCAAAATCAAAGGCAGCGTCAGGGGCCAGGATTTTTCGATCAACAGCCAGTTTGATGAGAGCGACTGGGTCCTCGCCTTGGGCCTGGGGGCCGGGTTTCAATTCGACTTCACCCAAAACATTGGCCTGCGTGTGGGATACAACTTCCACAGTTTCGGCGACTCCGAAATCTTTGGTCTCAACCTCGATCCCGGCAGCATGAACGGTATTACCTCCTCGCTGATCTTCAAATTCTGAGGGATTCCGGCAAATTCAGACCTGCCGGCAGGCATTACCGTGCTGCGTGATAGACAGACGGCATCCTGCCCTTGGTTTACCATCCGCCACGACGGGGTGAGGTCCGTCCGCCATCGCGGGAGAGCGGCTTTTTTTTGGCAGGATAGCTCCCGTCAAAGCCGCTTACTTCTTTACCCGTGTTTCACCCCAGCCACCGCCCAGCGCCTTGTAAAGGCGGACCAAATCCAAGCTGACCTGGGTCTGGCTGAGCACCTGGGATTCCTCTGCGAGGAGGAGTTGGCGGTCAGCTTCCAGGACGGTGAGGAAGTTTTCCAAGCCCGCTTTATAGCGGTCGTTGGCGAGGGAGGAGGCGCGGCGCGTGGCGTTCACGGAACGGGTCAGGCTGGCATAACGTTTTTGCTCCTGACCGAAGCTGATGAGACTGCCTTCGACATCTTCAAGGGCCAGATAAATCGATTTTTCAAACCGCAGGGCGGCTTGTTCCTGGCGGGCATTCTGCACTGCGATGTTACCGCGGATTTTGCCGGCGGTGAAGATCGGCCAGTCCAGGCTGGGGCCGAGCGACCACAGACCGCCTTTGCCTTTGAAGAGTTCCTCGGCTTCAAGGGCAGAGCTACCAACCCGGGCCGTCAGGGAAAACCGGGGATACAGATCGGCCACGGCGACGCCGATGCGGGCGGTGGCTGCGGCCAGTTCGCGCTCGGCGCGGCGCACATCCGGGCGGCGGCGCACCAAATCGCTGGGAAGGCCCACTGGCACCGTCGGTGGGGCCACCGGCTGGGCTTTGGCGCTGACCAGTTCCTCCACCATGCTGCCGGGAGTCCCGCCCAGCAAAACACCGAGCCGGTAGATGCTCCGGCGCAACGCGGCTTCAAAGAGTGGGATCGTGGCGGCGGTGGTTTCGGCCTGGGCCTCGGCCCGGGCCACGTCCAGATCATTGGCAACCCCGGCGGCCTGCCGGCTCCTCGTCAGTTCGAGAGTATCCTGCTGCGATTTCAGATTCCGTTCCGCCACGCTCTTGCGGGCCTGATGGCCGCGCAGTTCGAGGTAGGTGGCCGCGACTTCAGCGACCAAACCGACGCGGACATCCCGCATATTTTCGGCCGCGGCCTGCAGGTCGGCAGTGGAGGCTTGCACATTGCGCCGGGTTCCCCCAAAGATGTCAGGCTCCCACGACGCGTCGAGGTTCAGATTGAAAAAATTGTTGGTTTGTCCGCCCTGGCCGAAACTGGAGCCGGCTTCACTGGTCTGGCTGCGCACGGCTCCCCCGCCGGCACTCACCTGCGGGAAGTAGTCAGCGCGGGCAATGGTCCGGGCCGCCTTGGCTTCGGCCACGCGGCTGGCGGCGATTTTCAGATCCTGATTGGCGTCAATCGCGCGGGTGATCAGACTATTGAGTTTGGGCTCATTGAATTTTCTCCACCAGGCCGTGATATCGCCGGTGTTGGACAGATCCGCTCCCGGAGTGGCCAGAGGTTTGGTGACATCCCCCGGAAGGGCGGATTGATAGTTCGGACCAACGGTGCACGAAACAAGGAACGCAAAAGAGAGCAGCGCCAGGCGCGGGGCAATATTCATAAACTCGGACGGGGGTAAGAGACTGGAGCACAAGGATGAAAGCTGGCAACGGGAAGTTGACTAATCAGTCAACAACGCGGGAATTCTTTATGAATCGGTCTGAATGAACACATCCATTTGCTGCCCGGGGAAAAGACGGAGTGAGGATGAGTCGAGTTCATAAATGATTTGAAGGACCCGGGTATCGACGCGTTCGGTGGCGGCGCCGGTGAGGGAAGCCTTCGGGATGACATAAGGTTCAAACCGCACGAAGCGCAGACTGGCCCGCAACGCGGCATTCCCGCGCACCGAGGCCTCGGCAGCGGTGTTGGGCTTGACGCGCCAGGCTTCATGCTCATCCACATCCACCCGGATATGCAGCGGGCTGATGTTGCCGAGCAAAAGATAGGGTTGCGTCACCGGACCGGCGGTGACGGCTTCTCCCGGACGGAGTTTCACCTGGAGCACGGTCCCATCGATGGGCGCGGTGACGGTGCTGCGTGCGAGGTCTGTAGTGACCACATCCACGGTGGCGGCGGCAGCGGTGACATCGGCACGCGCGGCGGCCACGGCGGCTTCAGCGGCGGTGATGTTGGCGTTGGCGGCATCCAGGGCGGTGCGGCGGCGGGTCATTTCCTCCACGCTGAGACCCCGTCCGTCCTTCATGGATTCGGCATTGCCGAGGTTGATGCGGGCCTCGTTCTGGCTGGCCTTGGCGGTGGTGACCTGCGCTTGCGCCGTAAGCACGGCCGCCTCGCGGCTCAGGACCTGGCCTTTGGCCTCGGCCAATTGGGCCTCGAGGTGCCTTGTATCAAGGCGGAAGAGCGGCGTGCCGATCTTGATATTGTCTCCCACTTTAACCAACATTTCCGCCGCGATGCCCGGCAGGTGGGAACCGATGGAAATGTTTTCGCTGCTGGCTTCGATCAGGCCGACGGCGGCCACCCGCGTTTTAAACTGGGTACTCGGCGGAGGCACCGGCGGCTCTGCGGAAGCCCGCGCCGGCTGGGTGCGAAGGATGCTGATGACGGAAAAGCCGAGCACAATGGCAGCCAGGATAGGAAGGATCAGGCGGGTGAACATGGGGTGGGGGGATTGTTGATTATTGAGGGGCGTTGGCCAGGAAAAACAGGTCTTGTTTTCACGCGGACCAGGCCGTTTGCATTTCCGTTTTGGTGATGCTGCCGTCGTTCATATAGGCCAGGCGGTCGGCGAAGTGGAAGACGCGGTTGTCGTGCGAAACCACGATCACCGCCCGGTCCGGGTGCACCGCCGTCCGGGAGAGTAATTCCATCACCGAGTGGCCACTCTCCGCGTCGAGCGCGGCAGTGGGTTCGTCGCAGATTACGAGCCGCGGTTCATGCACCAGCGCCCTCGCGAGAGCTACCCGCTGCTGCTGGCCACCTGACAAAATCTTCGGCAGCGCCTTGGTCCTGCTGCCGAGTCCGAGCCGGTCCAGCACCTGCGAAGCTTTGTCCAGGGCCGCTTTCCGCGGCATGCCCGCCGCCAGCAATGGCACCGCCGCATTCTCCGCGGCGCTGAGCGAGGGCAGCAGATTGTATTGCTGGAACACAAATCCCAGATTCTTCCGGCGGAACAGGATACGGTCGCGGGATGAAAGTGCCGCTACCTCCGTGCCGAACAGTTCGACTCTCCCAGACGTGGCCTCAAGCAACCCGGCGATCACGGAAATCAGGGTGGTTTTCCCGCAGCCGCTGGGGCCTACCAGGAACGTCATGCCGCCCATCGCAGCGGTGAAATCGATGCCGCGCAGCACATCAACTTTGGCTTCCCCGGTGCCGAAGGATTTGTGGATATCATGGCATCGCACCGCAGGTGGGGGGAAGGCAGAATCGTGTGTCATGCTGGGAAGGATTGAATGTCAGCCACGGAAGACACTGGCCGGTTCCAGCTTCTGCACATTGCGCAGCGCGAGCAATACTGCCGCCGCCGTGACCACGGCCAGCGCGGTGCAGGTGGCGATGGCGACATAAGTAGGGATGTAGATGCCGCGCAGGAAGGGCTGGGTGCGGGAGAGGCTGGTGGTCAGGGTGGCGAGGCCGGTGCCGAAACAACTCCCCAGTGCGACCACCAGTCCCGCCTGACAAAACAACATGCCCGCCATCTGCGGGGTGGTGACGCCCACCACTTTCATCAGGGAAAGGTGCCGCTCATTTTCCTTCACAAACATCAGGAAGGTCTGACCGGTGATGGCGGCCCCGACCACCAGACCGATGCCGATCACGATATAGAATAGCATCGGCACGCCCTGACTGGCGTAAAAATTCTGGCTGTCGACGGTGAACTGCGCGGCGGTGCGGGCTTTCAGGCCAGTGGTGCTTTCGATGCTGGTGCACACGGCCGCGGCATCCGCGCCGGGCTTCAATTGCCCCAGGATAAACGTCTGGTTCCGGCCCTCGCCACGATTCAACGGAATGGCGGTGGAGCGGGTGGCATGGATGATCGGAAACCCAGTGAAAGGCGGCGAGGCATCACTGATGCCGACGATGCGGAGGAAGGTATCGGCAACGCGGATGCGTTTGCCTAGCACATAAGGTTCCTTCGGAAACAGCAGCGAATAACCACCTGGATCGATCAGACAGGTGTCGCGTTCGCGAATGGCTGCGGCATCGCCCAGAATGACCCGGGGCGGGAGCCCGACCAGCGAGGAATCGTCCACGCCAAGGATCACGGCCAGTGTCAGCTTGCCATTCTCCGAGCGGGCGAAAGCGTCCACCTTCAGCAGCGGCACCGCCCAGTCCACGCCATCCGTGCCCCGCACGCGGTAGAGGGCGGTATCCCTTACCGGTTTGGCCTGGTCGAAACATTCGGTGTCAGGTTCCATCACCCACAGCCCAGCGGCCGGCACATCGCGGATCTGCGAGCCGGTCATGGTCATGATACTGCTCAGGATGGCGGCTTGGTTCTGCATCAGAAACACGGACAAGGCGACCGCGAGGATCATGGCGAAAAACTTGGCGCGGTCCGCCCGCAGCATGTCGAGAGCGAGTCGGATCATGGCTTTTTCCTCTCAGATTTTTTTTGGGCCACGGGGGGCGTGGCCCCGACAGCGCAGGCAAGCAGGCCGAGACTTTCCCGGGCGACCTGCTGCAATGGATAAGTGGGATCGATCGCCCGGCGGGTCATCATGCCGTCATGGGAGGCCATGATGAAACGGGCCGTGGCCAGCGGGTCCACTCCTTCCCGCAGTTCACCGCGTTTCAAGGCGGCCTGCACGAGTGAGGAGATGAGGTTTTCGATGAATTGATAATGATTCGAAAGCAGAGCCGCCACGGCCGGATTCCGCGTGGCTTCGGAGGAGATCTCCGACCAGATCGCCAGCAGTCCCTCGTTGGTCTGGAGTTCTCCCATGGTCACCTCCAGAAGGTGCTGCATGGTGCCGATGAAACTAACGTCCGGAGGCAGGCTGCGCAGGTTGTGCTGGATCATCTCGCGGTCCATTTCCACCAGCCCGGCGATGATGGATTCCTTGCCTGGAAAATAACGGTAGAGGGCCCCGGCGCTCATGCCGAGGGCCGCGCAGAGTTGCCGCATGCCGGTCTGATGGAAGCCATGCTGGGCATAGACCTGCACGGCCGTCTCCAGGATGCGCCGCCGGCGTTCTGCCAAAGGCAGCCGGGCCGGTGGGGAATCGGAAGGGAAGATGCTCATGAGCGCGCACCGTTGTTCGCATTTTAGGCGATGCAAGAAAAAAGGCGAACGTTCGTTCGCGGTTTAGGAACCAGAAGATCACCGGGCGTCCTGGCTGCGGGACCGGGCCGGCGGGGCGGCTGATCCAGCAGAGGCGCGTTGCAGGTGCCGCATTGACAGCGGGCGGCGGCGCGCTACGTTTGGTCGCATCGCAAACGGCGGGGTAGCCAAACGGTAAGGCAGTGGTTTGCAAAACCACCATTAGCGGGTTCGACTCCCGCCTCCGCCTCCAAGTTCAGGGAATGCTTCCTCCGTTCACCTTAAGCCGCTCAGGCCCGCCCATCGATTAAACTGGACTTATTGGTTCAGACAGAGGCCCATATTTGCGAAACGACATACAAGGTCAGGAACCCGCATCCCATCAGGAAAAGAGTATAAAAAATCGCCACGATCATCCACTCCTCCATCTTCCGGCGTTTGGAGCCCAGAGATAGCCAAGCCAAGAGGAGTCCCAAGCCGGGGAAAATGAATCCCCACAACATAACCACTCCCATCCCGGGAATGAATGGCAACCTCACAGCCATAACATTTAACGCGGAATACGCCAAACAAATCAGGACATGGACTGCACAACCGGGACCGGCAGGCTTCAGGGTTGGCGGCACTTCGGGTATGGAGATTCGTCTGAAAACAATACCTATCCGTCAGGATAGGGGATCTCCCCAGCTATTCCTCGACCACCGCCGCCTTCTTGCGGACGGTCGCCTGCCAGATCAGCGGGCTGCGTTTGCCGGGGCCGGTTTCGCCGCCGGGGACGACGATGGCTCCGTCCCAATTGACGCTGGGAGTGGTGAGGCAGGCCTTGCCGGGGAAATTTCCGATACTGCTCCACTCGCCGACTTCGGCATCATAGGCCATGACGGCGCGGGTGTATCCCGGGTAGTTTTCCAGCAAAAGTTTGTTGTAGCGTTCCCGGGCCAGCTCTTCGACGGCATCCACCGCTTCGAGTTTCCGGGTATTGTGTTCCATCATCTGGACCAATTCCTGGTCGGTCCCGCTGACAATCACGAGGTGGTGGGGTGGCACATGGAAGGCGGGCGCGGCCATCACAGAGGAAGGGTGGCCTTGCGGGTCCACAATGTCGCCGAGGATCGCCCAGTCCTTTTTGACGGGGTTGTATTTGTGGAGGTCGGTCAGGAAGTCCGGGGCATTGCCGGGATCACGCCCGCCGCAGAGGTAGATGCTCTCGACCCCATTTTCCAGGCTGGCGGCGGCGATGGGGAAGATGCGGCCCGGGCCATCCCAGGCCGGCAGTGCTTTCCACAAGAAGTTTTTTTCGTCGCCCTTTTTGCTGAGATCGAGTGCCAGAAACGTGTTGGTGGCGCCCCCGGCGGGCATTTGCGACGTCCCGCCCATCACATAAACGATGCTTCCGATGCGCACTGCACTGGCGCAGGCGAGAGGTTTGGGCAGCTTGGGATAGTCCTCGAATTCCACCTTTTTGGCTTCGGTATTCCACTTCATGAGGAAGCAGGCGTCACTGACCTGATTCACCTCGGCCCCGCCGATGCAGAGCACCCCGTCCGGGGTGTTTGCCGAAGCCCCGTAAGCCAGGTTGCGGGGCAACTCCGCTCCCGCCGGCAGCCATTCATAAATGGTTTTCTGGTCGGCGGTATATCGGCGCTGGAGTACGTAAATATCAGCCCACCAGGCGCGCCGGGCTCCCTCGGAAAAGAGTTGGCCCGCGTAGTTGGTGCCGCCGGCTATCATGAAGACATCGCCTTGGGCTCCGGCGAAGACCCCCGCGAGGCCTTCCGCCTTCCCGAAGCCCGGCCGCGCCGGCAGTTCCGCGATGGATTCCCACTCAATCTTCGGAGCAGGGTGGATCATGTCCGCCTCCATGGGGGGCGCCGCCGCCTGGGCAAGCACGGGGGAGGAGCAGGCCAGGAGAACAAACAGCGGGGCAAAGCAACACAAACGGGGCAACCACATACGCGCTGACCTACCCCCACGGGGCAGGCGGTGGCAACCAGGATTTCAAGGCCGCAGACCGAGCAGGGCGAGGAGACGGCCGGTTTTCCCCTTCTCCACCCGGTAGCTGTAATACCGGCTGACCTCCGCTCCGGTGCAGGTGCCGCAGTCATGGACCTGTGAGGCGGGCACTCCTGCCGAGATGGCATCGCGCACGATCATGGAAGCGATATCCACCTCGAAAAGCGGCGGCCGGATGCACGGCCCCACCTGTATGATCAGATCCGTTGGTGCGGTCCCGTAAGTTTCGGCCATCAGGCGCACGGCCCGCGAAGTGATCCCGGCCTCGGTGCTTTTCCGTCCGCTGTGCAGCAGGGCGATGGCTTTCCTGAAGGGATCCACCAGATACACCGGAGTGCAGTCGGCGGTGTGAATCCCCAGCATCAATCCCGGGACGTTGGTCATCAGTCCATCCACCCCCGGCGTCCAGCGAGGCGAGTCCGCCGTTACCCCTGCCGTTTCCCCGCCATGGATTTGTTCCGCCGTAAAGACGTGTTCCTGATCAAAACCGAGCGCAGCCACTGCGGCTTCATGCCAGGGCTTCAGCAGGGCCAGCACCTCCATCTTGTCGAGGCTGACGCTGACCCCTGGCACGCGCCTGACCAGGCCATGGGCCATCCCCGGCAGCGCAAGGGCAGGGAAGGTTTCCAGAACTTCCTGAATTGGGAGGGGCGGGGTCATGGGATTTGGAATAACGAAAGCATGAAAGGGAAAAAACCACGACTGACGCCGCCGCTCATGGCGTCTGCGCAGGTGTGATTGTTATCGTTGTCGAGCATCTGGCACTCATCGCGGTCCATCAGGAAGGGGCCGCTGGTGCCCTTTTTCTGGGAATTGCCCTTGGGGCGGGGCTCGCTTTTCCAGTCGATGTGATGCTGGCAACTGGGGAAGGATTCCTTGGTCATGGTAGGACAACAAACGACGCCGGCCGGAGGTTGCAAGGCGTGAGGCGGGCAGTTGGTTGGCCGGTCCCTGGCGTGGGAATCAACGGGAGCGCGGTCGCTTTCCGGGTTTTTGGTCGGGCGTTTTTTTCAGAGGATTGGGTTCGCGGCGCACCAGAGGCTCCAACATGCGCTGCTGCACTTCCGGCTGAAGGCCGCTGGCGCCGATCCATTGGGCGGCGGCGGCCTGATCCCGGGTGCTCCAAAGTTGGATGCTTCTGACGAGTGCGGTTTCCCGCGCCGCAGGATCCTGAATGGTGTTGGCCCATTGGATCGCGGCGTCTGGATCCTCCCGGGCGATGGATCGTGAAAGAGAACTCACCGCAGAGTCGCGGGCCGGTCCGACCGGCATTTTCGAGAGGTAGGTGCTGCTGGCCAAGGGGTCTTTTTTGCTCCAGGAACGCAACGCATCTTCCCACGCTTCGTTTTTGGCAGGTCCCTCGGCAAGCCCGTCCATCCATTGGACGGCGGCGGCTGGATCTTTCGCAGCCCATTCGCGCGCCACGGCACCAATGGAGGAGGGATTGTTGGCAGTGCCGTTCTGCGTGGACAACCATGCGGCTGCCTTGGCAGGATCATCCGTGGCATATTGGCGGACGAGACTGGCCATGGCCTGTTCGCGGAGGGCGGGATCGGAGATGGCACCCGCCCACTGGGTGGCGGTGTCGATGCCCAGCCGGAATTGTTCGCGCGCGATGAGCGACACCATGGGTCCGCGTTCCTTTTCCTCCATGGAGGGCAGGAGGCCCATCGCCTGGTCGGGATCGTGAGCTGCCAAGCCCCGGATCAGGCCGGCTTTGAGCATCCGGAGTTCCTGCATGGCCTCTGGTTTCCCTTCCTTCAGACCATCGGCACTGGCTTCCTGCGCTTTCAGCCAGGCGAGCGCCCCGCTGGAATCGCGCGTGGCCCATCCACCCATCACGCTGAGGCGTGTTTTGAGGCCGTCACGGTCCCCGCCGGATTTGATCACGGCCAGGGCGCCTGGGCCGTCCAGGGCGCCCCATGCGTGGGCCAGCAGGGGCAGGTAACGGAACGCTTCCGCTCCGTGAATCCGCCCGGACATGGCTTCCCAGGCCGCCGCCGCATTGTCCGGAGTCAATTCCCGGAGCAGGGCGGAAAAGGCTTCCATGGCCAGCAGGGGATCCCGTTCCAGCAGCATCGCCGCGACCGCGTCCGGCATGGCTTCCGCGGTGATCAGGCCATTGGAGCCCCGGTGATCCTTCCAGCGGTCAGGCGTTTTGGCAGCATCTTCCTGAATTCCCGAAGGCGGAACCAGTAACGGAGGGCCAATCATCCGGCTGGACCCGGCAGCAGGCCTTGCGGCCAGGCTCGGGTCCACGCCAGGCGGGGGAGGGCGGACGATCAGCCAGGTGACCCCGGATGCCAGCACGGCCGAGCTGATGGCAAGAAGGAGCGGACGCAAGTCTGACATGATTTTGGTGATCGATGGGCGGATCCGGGGGACCCTTTTTCAGGGAAAAATAGCCGCCCGGATACGAAACCAACGTCGTCCACAGTCAGGGTGACAAGCACAATCCAATCCATGCATGCGTATGGCCCCGCTGGTGGATGCCCACGGCCATCCGGACTTTTTCTCCTTCCCGCCGGGGCGGAATTCATCCTGAATTCTGCACTATCCTGCACCGGATTCCGATCCACTATAGCTCCGGCTCCGGCTCCCCTTTGCTCTTTCAAAACTCATTCCTTACCCTTTAAAAATGGATTCA
Source organism: uncultured bacterium (assembly GCA_903936775.1). GTDB lineage: Bacteria > Verrucomicrobiota > Verrucomicrobiia > Verrucomicrobiales > V1-33 > CAIZWU01. Next base: position 15,814 of record CAIZWU010000259.1, read on the forward strand.
CATCGCATTGGCCAACTGCTTCTCACCGGCGTACCCGGCCCTGAACTCGACGCAGATACCGCCCGCAGATTCAAGGCGCTGCAGCCCGGTGGCTTTATTCTGTTCGGCCGCAATATCGTCTCGCCGGAGCAGTTGCGGAAGCTGATCGATGACCTTCGTGATCTGTCGGACATCGAGCCCATCATCACCATCGACCAGGAAGGCGGCCGCGTCTCCCGGCTGCGGCTGATCGGCAATGAACCGCCCAATGCCCAGGCGCTCCGTGAAAAGGGCGACCCCGCCTTGATCACCAAACATGGCAAGCTCACCGGTGAACTGCTGCGGCTTTTCGGTTTCAATCTCGACCTTTGTCCGGTGTTGGATATTTCCTACGACGACCAGGCGGACAATTCCCTCAAGGGCCGCTGTTACGGCACCAATGCCCAGGAGGTCATCACCAACGCCGGCCTCTTTAACCGGGCCATGCGCAAGGAGGGGGTGCTCAGTTGCGGCAAACACTTTCCCACTTACGGGGCGGCCGATGTGGACCCTCATGAATTCCTTCCGGTGATCCGCCGCACCAAGGCGGAGCTGCTGGCGGAGGAAGTCCTGCCCTTCAGTGCCTTGCTGCCGGAATTGGACTCCATGATGATCGGCCACGCGTGGTTTCCGGATTTTGATCCAACTCCCGAGCGCTGGCCTTCCAGCCTCAGTCATAACATTATCACTGAATTCCTGCGCGGTCAGCTGGGCTTCGACGACGGCCTGATCATGACGGACGATCTCGACATGGGGGCCATCCTCAATGAGGTGACCTTTGAGCAGGCGATCCAGGAGGCGGTCCGCGCCGGCAATGACATGACCATGATTTGCCACCGCATTGAAATGGTGGAGCAGGCTCACACCCACCTCACCGCCCTGCCGCACGAAGTGTTGGATGCCGCGCTCTTCCGGATTGAACGGGCCAAGAAGAAACTGGTCCGCCCTGACCCATGGAGCCACGACCGCTTCCTCACTCTCAACGAGGAAATCCAGGCCCTCCGCGTTGCCACCCTGGGGGAGGAACGGGCCGCGAATCTGTCGGTGGAGGACGGCAAGCGCAGTCCGGTGGAGTTGTATTGAGTTTTGCAGGAATCCCCGGCCTCCTGAAATCCTGCGGCTGCGCGCCCGGCTTGCTAATTAATTCCGGCAGCTGCAAGGTCCATCTCATGAAACGAGCCGTCTCCCCGGCATCCAGGATCGCGGCCCCCACGCTCTGATCCCTTTGCCCGTCTGCGGCCAACCGCTCTTTCCCTATGCTCCCTGAAATCGAACAGCTCCTAATCCTCCAGGACAAAGACCAGCATCTGCGCCGGCTCCGCACGGAGCTCAAAAAAATGCCGGCCGACGCCGACGCCGCCAAGGCCCGGCTGGCTGCGGCCACCGCGGCGGTCGCGGCTGCCAAGGATGAAGTGAACCACAATGAGGTCGCCATCAAGAATCTGGAAATCCAGATCCAGACCCGGCGGGACACCATCGTGAAGCTCAAGACCCAGCAGTTTGAAACGCGGAAGAATGAGGAATTCACCGCCCTCGCGCATGAAGCCACGCGCTATGAAGGCGATGTCGCGAAGCTGGAGGACGAGGAGATGGTCCTGATGGAAAAGGGTGAGGCCCTGAAAGCGGCTTTGAAGGAAGCGCAGGAGCACTTTGCCACCACCGAGGGGTATGTGAAGGAGGAACTGGGCAAGATCAAGGAGCGCTATCTCAACGTGACCGCGCAGATCAAGGAATTTGAGGGCATCCGGGGCGGCCTGGCAGGCAAGGTGGACGCCGAACTGTTGGATCGTTACGACCGTATCCTGGCGGGGAAGGGCGATGTCATTGCCGCGCTGAATGGCCACGTCTGCACCGGCTGCCACATGAAAGTCACAGCCGCGACGTTCAATGAGGCCCGCTCTGAAAAGGTGATCACCACCTGCCCGAATTGTGGCCGGATGGTCTACATCGCCCACTGGGATGACTAGCCCAGCCAGCCATCCGCACGAGGCCTGGCCTGCGGACGGGAGGAGTCGGGATCACAGCTTCCGGAACCACGGCACAAAGGCACTGGTGGTGCGCTGGTATTCCCGGTAAGCCTCTCCTTTGCTTTTCAGGGAGTATTCCTCACTGAGTTTGATCCCGGTGACGTTGAGCAGGAAGTGCAGCATCAGCAGCGGGCACCCCACCGTAATCCAGCCCCAGGGCGAACTCACGGCCGCCACGAAAAATCCTACCCAGATCATGAATTCGAAAAAATAGTTCGGGTGCCGGGAATAACGCCAGAGTCCATTCTGACACACTTTGCCCTTGTGGCCGGGATGGGCTTTGAAGGCTTTCATCTGCGCATCCGCTAGGCTTTCCCCGCCCAGCGAGAGCAGGGCGATGGCGAGGCCGGTGATCTCCAGCGTCTTCAGGCCGGGCTCCGGATTGAAGGCCATCAGGAGAAAAGGCAGGGAAAAGATCACCACCAGCACCGCCTGGAGCTGGAAGAACAGCAGGAACATCCCGGACCCCGGCCAGCGGGCCCGCAGGGTTTGATAGCGCGCATCCTCGGCCGGATGATGGCTGATGACGCGGCGCAGGATGTAGGTGCCCAGCCGCAGACTCCAGGCCACCCCGAGGGCCGTCATGGTCCATTTCCGCGTGGCGTCTCCCGGGCCCAAAAAGGCATAGAAAGGCGCCAGGATGGCCACCCCGTAAGACCACGCTGCGTCGAGCAGTCCGTAGTTTTTGATGCGGACACTGATCAGCCAGGTGAGGAAAAAATAGCCGGCCGCGATGGCCAGGCCGGTCAACAGCAGTGAAGTCATGGTCATGGGGGAAAGCCGCGCGGAATACGAATCCGCCCGGCCGCCATGATACAGCCGGGCCGGAAAAGATCCAACCTTTCAACGCCGGTCATTCTGCCCGGGATGCCGCTTTCCAACAAACCGCGCTTGCCGCCTGTCAGTGGCAGGGCAAAGTGTTGAGGGAGTGATCTCCCGCCCCATGACCCGCCTCCGCTACCGCCCTGCTGTTGTTTTGCTGGCCCTGCTGACCAGTCTGACTGGAGCCGCCGCGCAGGTTCCTGCGACGTTCGATACCGTCCGTGCGCTCGCACAGGAGCGGGCCGCCAAACCCTGGGCCGAGCGTCCCGGCAACCTGGATCCTTTCTGGACCAACCTGAAATACGCCGATCACGGCAAGATCAATTTCCGCCGCGAACGCAGCGTCTGGAATGGCGACAACCGCGGCTTCCATCTGGAGTTTTTCCACCCGGGCTGGGTTTTCCCTAAAACGGTCGCCTTCCATGAGGTCGCGCCGGACGCCACGCGCCTGCTGGAATGGAACGCGGATTTTTTCGATTACCGGGATCTGGTCATTCCGGACGGCACACCCAAACCGGACGGATTCGCCGGCTTCCGCATCCTCGCACCGCTCAATACTCCGGGTGAATTGGAAGAATTGGCCGTCTTTCTCGGCTCCTCCTATTTCCGTTCCCTCGCGCCCGGCCTGGGTTTCGGCACCTCCGCCCGGGGGCTGGCTTTGAACCCCATGCGCCCCCAGGGCGAGGAATTTCCCGACTTTGTGGAGTGGTGGATCGAACGCCCGGAACCCGGTGCCCGTGAGATCCGCGCCTGGGCCCTGCTGGACAGTCCCAGTGTGGCCGGGGCCTATCAATTCCGCATCCAGCCCGGCCGGGGCACCGTGATGGAAATCGAGACCGAACTGACCTTCCGCCAGGACGTCGAGCTGATCGGCATCGCCCCGTTTTCCAGCATGATGTGGTACAGCGAATTCACCCAGCCCAAGCCACAGGACTTCCGGCCGGAGATCCATGACAGCGATGGACTGCTGATCCACTTCGGGGAACTGGAGGCCGCCTGGCGTCCGCTGGATACCGGCAAATCGGTGCGCCACAGTGTCTTCGCCGCTGACAAGTTTTTTGGGTTTGGCCTCGCACAACGCGACCGCGATTTCCGGAACTATCAGGATCTCGAAGCCAACTTCCAGCAGCGTCCCAGCGTCTGGGTCGAGCCGGTCGGGGTGTGGCCGGAAGGCCGGATCAACCTGATCGAAACACCAGGTACCGGTGATGGCAGCGACAACGTGGTCTGCTTCTGGGAGCCGAAACAACGGCCCAAAGCCGGCGAGCCCATCCGTCTCGCCTATCGGATCCAATGGCTGCCGGAAATCTCCGTGGCCGGTCTGAGCAAGGTCATCGAAAGCCGCCGCAGCCACCAATCCTTCCCCGCCGCGGCGGCGCGTCCGGACGAGGAATTGTATGTGATTGATTTCAGCACTCCGGCCAATCCGGTGGATGATGAAACCCGCCCTGAACTGTTGGTGGAAGTAGATACCAACGCGAAATTGTTGGACAAGACCCTGCAACGCAATCCCAACACCGGCGGCTGGCGGGCCACTTTCACAGTGCAGATCGACGAAAAAGCGCCTGCCGCTGAACTGGCCTGCCGTCTCCTCAAAGGCGGCCGTCCCATCAGTGAACGCTGGACGGTCCAGTGGAAACGCTAGCTTTCCGGGGAATCCTGCGCAAGGATCACCGCGGCTGCTTTCAGCCGGTCCACCAAGGCACGGGTGGTGAGGCTGCGGTGCTCCACCTCCAGCCGGGCGAGGACGTCCTCCTTCACTGCTTCAAAGGGACGGGGTTCCGGGGCCCGGCGCGCCACCAGTTGCACAAGGTGGAAACCCCAGTGTGACGCGAAAACCGGACTGACCTCGCCTTCCTCGAGGGAAAACACGATCAGATCGAATTCCTCCATGAATTCCCCGCGGCGGAAAAAGCCGAGGTCCACCTGCTTGTCCTCCTTGTCCGTATGCGCCAGGGCGAGGGCTGAAAAATCCCCGCCGCTCCGGGCTTCTCGGCGGAGATTCCTCATCAGTTCATAGCAAGTTTCCCGGTCCTCCACCTTTTCCACCTGCTTGAAGAGATGCCGGGCGTGTACTTCCTCCGTGGTCAGGTAATCAGTCAGGTGGGCCTCATAAAAAGCGCGCCCGGCCGCTTCGCCGGTCGCTGTGGCGCCTCCCCAGACTTCGGTCATCAGCCGGTCCACCCGCAGGCCGGCTGCCACCTCCCGGCGGACCATCGGTTCCTCCGATTCCGCGAGTCCGGCGTGGGCGAAGAAGGCCGCCCGGCCGCCCTCGGCATCGATCAGGCGCTGCAGGGCGGCTTCGATTTCCTCTGCTGTGATGTCAGGAAAACGGCGTTCTGCTTCCTGATTGATCAGGACGCGGGCCGTGACATTCTCCCGCGCATAACCGCGGAATTCCTCATCGCGGCCGCAGCACGACATCGCGCCCATGCGTTCGTAGTGCGCTTTGATGCCTTCAAATTCCTGCTCCAGCAGGTCATCGGGAATGGATTCGCCATTAATGGTCAGGGTCATGAGGGGAGGGGTTCGGGAGGGGGGTGGGGCCGCTTATTTTTTCACGGCGAGGGCCGTCACCCACTTCCCACGGCGGATGGGGGCTTCAAATTTCAGACCAGCTTTTTTTCCGGCGGCGAGGCAGCCGGCCGCCTGGGTGTGGAGAATCCCGGAAACGATCACGATACCACCCGGCTTGGTGGCGGCCGCGATCTTGCCAAACGAGAGGGTCAGCACGTCGTAAAAGATGTTGGCGAGGACCATGTCGTGTGGGGCACCCGGTTCCCACGTGGTCATGTCCTCACAGGTAAATTTTACGCCGCGCACGCCGTTGAGGGTGGCGTTCTTTTTACTGATGCGCACGGCGGCAGGATCGTAATCAAATCCGCTGACGGGTTTTGCGCCCAGCCTGGCGGCGGCCAGGGCGAGGATGCCGGTGCCGCAGCCCATGTCCAGCACACTCCATGGGGTGGTGCGGGTGGCGGCGTAGTCCACCATGAGCCGCAGGCAGGTGGATGTGGTCGCGTGATCCCCGGTGCCGAACGCCATCTCGCCGGGCACCTGCAGGACGATTCGGTCCGGATGGGCGGCCTGTTGTTCCGCAAAGGCGGTTTCATCGTGGGCGATGATCAGGCGGTCGCGGATCACCACCGGCTTCAACCGGGCGGCTGCGGGGGCAGCCCAGTTTTGCGGCTTCAGGGTGCGCAGGCTGCCGCCGAATTCCTTCTGGATTTGCTCCGCATCGGCCTTCCGTTCGCAGTAAACCTCCACCCGCACAGTCTTCCCGCCTGGCAGGGTGGTGAACACAGGACTCACCCGGGGCATGGCATAAAAGCGTTCCTGCCAGGCGTCCTCCCAGCGGAGGGCGCTCAGTTTGGACCAGACATATAAGACAGGCAGCGGGGTGGTATCCATGGAATTGCCGCATCAACATGCGATCCCGTGGGATTGCCAGCAGGAATCCTGGATTCCACCAGCCGCAGGGCCGGCGGAATCCTTACACATCCACGCCAGTGAGCACGCCGGCTGCCGTCTGGCCGCAGCGCACCACACATCCGGTCAGGACGGCTCCCGCAGCTACCCTCCCGCCCGGCCAGATCACCGAGCCGCGCACCACGGCACCGGCTTCCACGACGGCATCCGGTCCGACGGAGGAATCGGCATCCACCATGGCGGAAGGATCCACCTGAGCGCACGGATGGACCGCGGCCGTCTCTGCGGCATTCCACGGATGGTATTGAGGAAATCCCGCGGTCCGGCCCGCGGCATGGGCCGCGAGGTAGCTGCTCCGGTCTCCCAAATCCAGCCAGGCACCGGTATCGGCCAGCACCCCGCCGATGCGTTCCCCGGCTTCGATCGCCCGCAGCAGCCCAGCCACGACGCTTTCTATTTTGCCGGGCACGAGGTAGTTGAAAAAGGCAGGGCTGACCACATACAGTCCGGTGAAACCACGTTGGTCCGGATGATTCAACCTGCGGCTATGGCGCAGATCCAGCACCTGCCCGGCGGCCTCATCAAAGGCCACATTGCGCACGGGTGCATCGGTGCGCAGGAGCAGCGTGACCAGATTCCCCTGTGCCAGATGCGCCTCCCAGGCCGGCTGCAGCGGCACATCGGTCAGGATGTCGCCATTGTAGACGATGAAGGGGCCGTCCTGCAGCAGGTCCGCCACATTCGCCAGCCCGCCGCCGGTCTCCAGCAGCACCGGTTCGTGGCGGAAGTGCACCGGGCACCCCTCCCAGGTTCCGTCCGGAAAGGCCTGATGGTAGGATTCCGGCAGGTGGTGGGTATTCACCACAAATTCCCCCACGCCGGCGGAGCGCAGGTGCTCAAAAGCCCGCACCATCAGGGGACGGTGGTGCACCGGGATCAGCGGTTTGGGCCATTGATCCGTCAGGGGACGCAGCCGGGTCCCCAATCCGGCACCGAGCACAAATGCTTTTTTCATCCCGTCCGCATTCCCTGCCTGCAGCCCTTCCTCAAGCCCGGAATTTTTTGGCGGAATTTTCTTCCGGGGGGGATCGTATTTTATTTTGCGGCAGGTTTGCCGCGATTCTCCGTCACTGCCATGAAACGCGTCTCCCTCTGCTCTTCGTCTGTTCTGCTGGCTGCCACCCTCGCCTCGGCCTTGGCGCAGGAGGTAGCCCCGCCCGCGCCCGCCGTCCCAGTAGCGCAAACCGGAACGGCCGGCATCGCCGCGCCTGTTGCGCCTGCCCCGGCAGTGGTGGATGACCCGGCCCTGATGGAGCTGAAAAAGGAAACCGCCAAGCTCGCCGCCGAGCGCGACCGCCTGACGACGGAAAACCTGATCGCCAAAGAGCGCCTCACAGCCGAGCTCGCCTCCCGCCGGGCCGAACTGGAACGCACCGCCTTGAAGGCCGAAGAGGAAAAGGCCCGGATCGCCGCGGAATTCGAGATCGCCCGCCAGAAAGCGGACCGGGAATTGATGACCCTGAAGATGGAGAATGAAAAACTCACGCTCGAAAGCGCCATCGCCAAGAACAAGGCCGACATGAAATTGTCCGACCTGCGCCTGCAGGAAGCTGAGTCGCGTTCCGAGATCACCCGGCTTTCCACCGTGATCGAGCAGAAGGAAAAGGAACTGACCGCGTCCCAGTATGCCACCACGGCGCCTTCCTACCCTGACAATCCCCTCGCAGGCAAAACCCTGATTGTGTCCGACCGCCGCATCTCGCTCAACGGCCCGATCATGACCACGACCGCCGATGATGTCTCCGAGCGCATCGCCTATTTTAATAACAAGGATTCGAAGCTCCCCATCTTCATCGTCATCGACAACAGCCCCGGCGGCTCGGTCATGGCGGGGTACAAGATTCTGAAATCCATGCAGGGCAGCGAGGCTCCGGTTTATGTGGTGGTGAAGTCCTTCGCCGCCAGCATGGCCGCCTGCATCGCCACCCTCGCCGACAAATCCTTCGCTTATCCCAATGCCGTGATCCTGCACCACCAGATCAGCAGCGGCTCCTTTGGGAACCTCACCCAGCAAAAGGAATCCATCCAGGAGATCGAGGAATGGTGGCAGCGCCTCGCCGGCCCTATCGCCGCCAAGATGGGCATCAGCACCGAGGAATTCATCAAAAAAATGTATAGCAAGGCGTCCACCGGCGACTGGAGTGAATTCGCCGACAAAGCGGTGAACCTGAAATGGGTGGACCACATTGTCGATGAAGTCCGGGAGACCGCGCAGGTCAAACATCCCGACCTCACCCCCAAGCCGACCCCGACCTTCACCCTGCTGCCGCTGCGCGGGGAAGCCGGCGCCGCGTCTGCCGTACCCTACCTCACCGAAGGCGTCGACGAAAAAGGCCGCCCCTGCATGTTCCTCCCCCGCCCGAATCCCAAGGACGTGTATTACCTCTTTAATCCCGACGGTTATTACCGGCTACCTTGAGGGCCGGTTACTAACTCCATATGCTGAAAGCGATTCGAAACTGGTGGGTCAATCTTCCTTTGTCCCGGGGCGTGGGTTTCAAGGCAGCGGCGAAAAACCCGCGACTCTGGAAAGCCATGACGATGGAGAGCGCTCAGGAACAAGCGTTCGCCAGGCAAACCGCCGCGACGATTTCCGACGGGGATCTGGCAGACTTGGCTGATTATTTCATCTTCGAAACAGCTCATAGGGACGAGGCGTGGTTGGCGGGAAGAACTCTCCAACAGGTGGATCCCCCCAGGCTATGCCACCTATTCGAAGCTATCCTGAAGAACCCCGCCAATGCCGGGCGTTTGGTGTCATCCCCGGCAAAGGAATCCAAATACGGCCCGGAAACTTCCATCGAACGGATTTGTCGTCTGATGGATAATGGAATTTGTCCTCCATCTGTAGCGGAGTTCACCGGACACCCTGAAGAATCCATCAGGAAAGCGGCTGTTCTGGCCATCTGCTCCAGACTGGATGCCTGCGCGGCTCCTTTACTCTATCTGCCTATTCTCAGGATGGTTCAGGAGGGGAAAAATTGCGATCAATCTCCAGGAACGCTCATGTTGTTGGATCCTTTGCGGGCAGTGACAGACCTGCAGTCCACCACGATCCTGAACGTGGATTTCCCCCGGCTTTTCGAAGTATTGCGGTGCTTCAGAGAGCCGAATGCGCTTCCTTCCCGTGAGAAACTGGAAGTAATGTTCAGCGGTTTGGAAGCACGCCCCCGGAAATATCCTGATGACTCCTCGCTTGGTGAAGTGCTCCGCCTGATCGGCCATCATCGCTTACTGGAAGACGAGAACAGACTGAGTTTCTACATGGAGGAAGATGAAGATGTTGCGGAAGGCGCGGCGTCCGGCTGGCTGGCTTTCCATGGGCTGGAGGGTGCCCATGAAGTGGCCTGCGTGTGGGATGCGCCTGCCAGCACGCCCGTGCCTCTTAAGCAGTATTACGCCATCCACATGATGGACGCTGAAATTTGTAACGGCGGGTTTTCACAATACTTTTTCAATTCGTCAGGGAATTCCTGGGAACTCGCCATGTCTGGTCTCGAAGGGGCTGGATCCACGGAAAGGCTGGGCTTGCTGAAGGAGGCTACAGCCAGGATCGCAGGCGGAAAACCTTCGCCCGACCGGGAAACAAGAGGGCACCAACTGGCGAAAGTCCTGAAAAAGAATGAAGATGCCTTTGATGATATGGAGACGCGTTATTACGCCAGCAAGGAACAGCTTCAGGTGCTGCTCACCAAATTGGTGATGAAGCATCAGGAAATTTTCCGCAGTCAAATCGAAGGCAGCCGATGACAAAACGCACGCACGGAAGCGTCCCCGCTGGTCAACAGCCAACTCCCACCCACCCGGAGCCAGTGCTGCGCCGACCAAAAAGCTTCCCCTCCCATTTGATCCCCGCTATGGTCCGGAAACAAATCCCGTCATCCCACTCCAACCAAACCACCCCGCCATGTCCGCGCCCAAATTGTTCCACATTCCGCTCAGCCGCCGCCGCCTCGTCCAAAGCCTGACCCTCACCGCCGCCGGGCTGTGGGCGCCGGGGGCCTTTGCGGAACTGCTGACCCTCACCCCCGACATGACCGAGGGACCGTTCTTTCCTGACAAGCTTCCGCTCGACCAGGACAATGATCTCATCCGCATGACCGATCATACCACTCCCGCCGTGGGCACGATCACCAATTTGAGCGGGCGGGTCCTCGATAAGAATGGCAACCCGGTGAAGGACGCCCTCGTGGAACTCTGGCAGGCGGATGACCATGGCACTTACATCCATACCAAGGGAGCTGCCCAGGGCGAACGCGATCCCGGCTTCCAAGGTTATGGCAAATTCGAAACCGCCAAGGACGGCGGGTGGAAATTCCGCACCATCAAGCCCGGTCTCTACACGGGCCGCACCCGGCACTACCACTTCGGAGTTACCCTGAAGGGGCAGCCTCGTTTCGCCACCCAGCTTTTCTTCAAGGATGAGCCCGCCAACGCCAAGGATGGCATTCTGCGCAGTCTGCAGGACGAAAAAACCGCTGCCGCCGTCGTCCGTGAATTCAAGCCCGTCGCGGGCACCACGGAACTCGCGGCCACCTGGGACATCGTCCTGGGACTCACTCCGGGGGACAATCACGACCAGCCGGCGAAGTGAGCGGATGCGTCCTCGCCGCGGGGGGCTTGGGCTATTTCAGGGGGCGCCCGTGGCTGTGACTTTCATGCTGCCGTCCTCCAGCGCGAGGAGCGCCGTAGCAGCCGTGAGTTCGGCCGGAGTGAAGGTGTCCAACTGATAGGTATTGCCGGCATGCTCTCCCCGGCCGGTGACGCCGCGGGTAACAAGGGAGATGGCGGCGCGCAGATCCCGTGTGGCCGAGGCCGGGATGGCTCCGGCGGCGGCGGCGGCATTGAAAGTGGCGGCAAGGCGGGAGGCATCGCGGTGGGGGTCGGGATGCACGAGGCGGACCCAACTGCGGTAGTCGGCTTCACCGGGCTTCCAGGTGAGGACGCGGTTGGTGACGGAGAGGTGGCCGAGGGCGCCTCCGAGTTCCTCCTGGGTGAGGCTGGGAAGCCCGAGGACGCTGCGCTGGTATCGGCCTTGCGGGGTGGCGGCCCAGGTAAGAACGCGTTGGGCAGCCGAGGCTGGGGTTTCCCCGGCATTGGGTTTGAGTTTGGCTTCCTGCCAGAGGGTAATGAGTAGTTCCGCATTGCGGTAATTCCTGGCTTTGACGGCGAGGTCCAAGGTGGCTCCGCTCAGAAGAGCGGTATCCGGCCGGTAGACGAGGCCGACGGAATCATCGAGTGCGAGCAGCGAACTGAGGTTCTCCAGTTCGTCGTCCTTGCTCCGGAATTGGAAGGTGGCTCCGCTCAAGCGACCACCGCCGCGGATGCCTTCATTGAGCAGTTCGAGGGCTTCGCGGGAGGAGGAAGCTTTCAAGGCGGTTTCGGCTCCGGTGGCGCGGGCGGTGTTGAAACGCATCACGGCATCCTGGGCCTGCAGGATGTTACCCATGGAAGGAGCGCTGCGGACAAAACTGTGGGCCATGCTCTCCAGCGCGTAACTGATCAGCGAGGGACCGCCGGGCAGGGCCACCGACGCTTCATTCCGAGTGATACTAACGTCGGCGGGCCGCAGATCAGCGAGGGCTTTGGCCTGCGGGGCGTGGGAAGGGACGAGGGTAGCGGCTTGTTCCTTGAGGGCAGGAGCGGCAGCATCCACAAAGGCGGTTTCGGGAACCTCCTGGTTGCGGGTCAGGGTGAGTGTGGAGGGAGTGGTGCTTTCCAGGAAAAGGTTGGTCACGATGGCATCGAAGGCGGTCAGACCCGTTCCTTTGGCCCCGGCATCAGGCTGATTGACCCGCTTCACCATGATCAGGGCTCCGGGAGTGTGGTGGGCGGTTTCCGGGAACATGCAGCGGGCCTCGCGCAGTTGGGGTCCACTTTCCGACTGGATGGCGCGGGTGATGGCCCGGGGGCTTCCCAGCAGGAGAGTGAACGGATCGTAGAGCGTCGCGCTGAGGGACCGGGTGCCGGTTTTGATATTGTAGATGCGGGAGGCGGGCCGGGTGTCCGTGGTGGACCGGGTGGGTTGGCCGATGATTTTTTCCAGTTGGAGGGCGTTCTTGCCTGTGAGGATCACCAGAAATTCGTTCTTGGCGTCGGATTGGAGCAGGCTGAGGTGCTCGAAGGGGTCAATCACGGCGCCATAGGTTTTACGGAAGGCCTCGCTCAGTTCCCGTTGGGAAGGGAGGCCCTGTTGGCTGGCCATGAGATTATAACACGGAACCAGTTGGCGGAGATCCGCATAAACCAAGGTCTGGGTGCGCTCGGTGAGGAGGCGGCGGGAAATTTCCTGATGTGACGTCTGGGGGATCACCGTGGGAGCCGGCCCCAGGGTGGACGCCGGGTCGGATGGCGCCGGGGGCGTGCTGGGGGCGGACGCGGCCGGTTTGGCAGGACGCACGGTATTCCACTGATGAATTTTAGTGAGCAGTGGACTGATGAGACGCTGGCCGGGGTCGGTAGCGCAGAAGGCGGCGCCTGCGACGAGCAGCAGGACGCCGGAAGCCACCCGCACCACAAAAGAGCTTGGGGCAAAGCTGGAGCGGGGTGTGTTTTTGAGGATCATCCGGACCGTCGGAACCGGGATGGGATCGACCACTGCTGGTGGGGCAGTGAGAGGGGGCACCGGTCCAGCATCGGCTGCGGTCACCACTTCGCCCCGGGTGGGCAAAACGACCGGAGTCGGGGCGGCTGGGACTCGCGGGGGAGGCATCACGCCGGGGGGCGGAAATACCGCTGCCGATTCAGCAAAACGGAGGATAAGCCGGCCGGCTTGAATGACGTCGCCTCCCCGGAGGGCGACCACCGTGACGGGTTGGCCATTGACGAAGGTGCCAGCCTGTCCGGACGCATCCCTCAAATAGGATACGCCATCGGTGCCGGGGGCAATTTCGAAGTGCAAACCGGCCAGGCCGTATCCGCCGGTCAGCGGAATATCGCATTCCGGAGCCTCGCCGAAAGTGAGGTGCCGCGACGGCAGATCAAGCACGTGACCAGTGGGTGCGATCAAGCGGGACATAGGAGGCGGGGGCTGAAACTGGAATTTAAAAAGGGAGCTTTCCTGAATAATCAGGTGCAATAATTAAAAATTACCATAATTTACATTACTTTCCATGACTATTTTGAGTTTTGTTTTCTTGATGTTACCGATGGTCTCCTTTGCTGCCCCCGGGGTGGTGGACCGCCCCTTTGAGGAGATGCAAATGTGGTCGGACCAGGCAGGGCGGACGATGGAGGCGAAGCTGGTACGGGTCAGAGGGACGCTGGTGCATCTGTCCCTGCCGGATGGCGGGGTACGGTCGATTCCACTGGAGAAATTTGGGCCTGAAGACCAGCGGCGGATCCTGGAACGGATGGTCCACCACCCGGCCACCTTGGAATATGCGTTCAGCCTGACGGGCGGCCGGCAGGCCGACGGAACATGGAAGGTCAAGGTGGTGAATTCCGGCGGGAACACGCTGGATGATCTTCAGTGGACGGCGCGCTTCACCGGTGGCCTTTCCCCTCAAGTGACCGGACCGGGCCAGGCTTTGCGGCGGCTTGAGCCAGGGCAGGAGGAAATCATCACCCTGCGGCCCACGGGGGAAAGCCGTGGGGAGGCGGCCGGACTGCAGTTCAGGCTGTGCCGGAAAAATGCGGTGGTCTGGGAGTGGTCCACCTCGGGACCCACCCCCTTGGATTGGCCCTTGGAGCCCGGGCAGGTCAGGGTAGCGGCCAAGGGGCAACTGGCGGCCAAGGTCCTGGCAGCGTTGGCGCGGGTGGGATCAGGCTCCGGTCCGTTGGGGTTTCCTGACCCGGCCCCGTCCCTCCAGGAAAAGCCTGCTGCGGTGGCCGACGGGGAGGATCTGGTGCGCCTGTTCGAGTCGCCCTGAAGCAAGGCCGGTGCCGCCGGAAACGAGGACGTGATTCCGCTTGGTTCCCCGTCAGGATGAAGGCAGGGTAATCCTGAAAAAGGCAAAATCTGAGCCTGTGTGAACCATGAA
>CAIZWU010000260.1 GCA_903936775.1 uncultured bacterium
GCTCGCAGCCATGAGCCCGGCCCCGGATTTGATCGAAGCCTGCATGGCCCGGCGCGGCCCGGGGATCGGTGCCTCCATCACCCACCGCCAACAAAGTGCTTTTGCGGGAATTTCGCTTTTGATGGAGTTCCTCGCCCAGCGGATCAAATGGGAGGCGGCACCCCTGAGCACATTGCCTGTGGAAATTACGGCAGTGCACGTCGGTCCCTGTGTCAGCCGGCAACGTGAAATGATCTCCATCGATATCTCCGAGTATGGGGATCCTCTGGTCACACGGATGATCCGGATGCCGTTCACCCACTACGTGAAACCATGGATTTCGGGATTGGCCCGGAATCTTGGAATTGAGGAGGAAATACCCCGTTTCCGGGCAATTCCCCTCTTTGAAATGGACGTCCGTCAAGCTATCAAATTCCGGCAGGATGAAGAAGACGTCAAGGAACTGGCCCGGCGGGCCGGAGTGAAGATTCCACTGCAGGAGGAGGGCACCGCCAACCTGCTGGAGGCCTATCTCGCCTCCACGCTGCACCCTTTCCATACCAGATATTATGCCGTGGCTCCCGATCCCGAGGAAGTCTGGGCGGAGACATACGGATGCACTCCGCTGGACCCGCTGCCGCCATGTGTACAGGACATCCTCGTGTGGCCCAATGACCGCTTGTTGAAGCCGGCCGGCATTCAACTGGTGACCCGGACCCTGCTGGCGGAAGGCTGGCATCCGCGTCACATCGCGGGCCTGATCCGCTCGAAGTTTTCCAATCCGATCCACGGCTGGGGAATAGACTGGCAGGTTTACGAGCCAGGGACCCGCGCGGATTTTTATACCCGCCTCTTTGTCGGACAATTGGCCACCGGCGTGGACCAGTTGGTGGACTTCAATTGCCGCTCCATGCAGGAAAAGGGCTTCTGCCCGGGATATCCTTTCTTGAGCTGCTCCCTCGACCGCTACCGACACTCTCTGATATCCACCCGATTCCCATGAAACCCTGGACCATTGGCTTATCCACCGGCTGCTTCTATCAACATCGCATCACCGCTGTCATCGACGAGATCCGTCACAGCGGATTTGAAGCGATCGAAGTCTGCTCGTTCCCCAAACACCTTGACTATCACAATCAGGATGACGTGCGCACCGCCGGCCGGCAGCTCCGCCAGCTCGGGCTCCGGCCGGTATCTTTCCACGCCCCCTTCGCAGACCGCATCGATATCACTTCATTGAATGCCAGTGACCGGGCAGCCGCAGTGCGGGAGCTGGTGACGGCCTGCGAGGCCGCGGCCGCCATGGAGGTGGAGCATGTGGTGCTCCATCCCGGCCCCGAACGCGCCGGCCGGCCGCCGGAAGCGGAATTTCAGTTAAGAATGCGGCATGCGGCGGAATCCCTCAACATCGTGGCCGACCGCTGCTGTGAACTGGGAGTCCGTCTGGTCCTCGAGAATATGCTGCCCCACCTGCTCTTCGGCCACGTCAACGACATGATGTATCTGCTGGGCAGCATCCACAGTTGCGAAGTCTCAACCTGTCTGGACACCGGCCATGCCTTCCTCGGACGGGAACTGGGTCTGATCATCCACAAACTATCCGGTCACCTCCACCTCGTTCATGTCAATGACAACCGGGGCGACCGGGACGACCATCTCGCCCCAGGTGAGGGCCACATCAACTGGCCATGGGTCCTGCGGGAACTGCGCCGATACCAATTCTCCGGCACCCTGATTCTGGAGCTTTCCCTCAGGGAACACGAATCGGTGGCCAGCATGCTGGAGCGGGCCCGCCGGGCTCACGATTTTCTCTACGATCTGATGCACGGCATGGATTGAACGCCCGGGACGGGCAAAACGGCTTGGTCCTGCTTGAAATTCCGTGGCGCCTGGCCGCGTTCATGAGCATGCCTGTCCGGCCACATCTGCCGGGCTGGAGGCTTGCCACACCCCTAAATCCACCGATCATCCACTCCATGTCTTCTTCCATGCTGTTGCTCACTCTGGTGGCTCTCACTTCCGCCGCCGCTGCCGCCGACCCTATTCCACCTGTGAATCCCCCAGCCCATGCCAACCGGCTTTCCAAGGAAAAATCCCCTTATCTGCTGCAGCACCAGCACAATCCCGTGGACTGGTATCCGTGGGGGGATGAAGCGTTTGCCCGGGCCAAGGCGGAAAACAAACCCATCCTCCTCAGCATCGGCTACAGCACCTGCCACTGGTGCCATGTGATGGAACGTGAATCCTTCGAAAATGAAGCCATTGGCAAATACCTGAAAGAGCACTTCATCGCCATCAAACTCGACCGTGAGGAACGCCCTGACATTGATCACGTTTACATGACCGCCATGCAGGCGCTCGGTCTCGGCGGCGGCTGGCCGCTCAACGTTTTTCTCACTCCGGACCGCCAACCCTTTTACGGAGGCACCTACTTCCCTCCTGAAGACAAGGGAGGCCGCCCCGGATTCCTCAGTATCCTCCAGCGCATCGCCGGCGTCTGGGAGAAAGACCCGGCAGCGATCAGGGAGGACGCTAAAAATATCACCGCCCAACTGCAATCCCATATGGAAAAGGAAGGAGCGGTTGCCTCCACCGAAGCAGTCAGTCCGGCGGTCATCGCCGCCGCCGCCACGGGACTCGCCGGAAACTTTGAACCGAAATACGGCGGGTTCAGCGGAGCCCCCAAATTTCCCCAGCCAAAGATCCCGGGACTAATTCTGATGCACGCCGTCGCCACCGGCGATCAAAAATTGGTGGATCAGGTTCTCTTCACCTGCCGCCGGATGGCCGCCGGGGGCATGTATGACCAATTGGGCGGCGGCTTCGCCCGTTACGCGGTAGATGAAAAATGGCTGGTCCCCCATTTCGAGAAAATGCTCTACGACAACGCCCAGCTCATCGATCTTTATCTCGATGCCGGCCTCGTCAGCGGAGACCCCCAATACCATGCCGTGGTCCGGGATATCATCCGCTACCTGCAACGCGATATGACCCACGCTGAGGGTGGTTTTTACTCCGCCGAAGATGCCGACAGCGAAGGGCAGGAAGGCAAGTTCTACTGTTTCACCGAAGCCGAAGTTTCCTCGATCCTCACCAAGGAGGAAGCCACTTTCGCCATCCCGTATTTCGGAATCACCCCCAAAGGCAATTTCGAGGATCACAGCCATCCGAATCCCCTGCCGGGCCTCAACGTCCTGCATATTGCCGATCCCGAACGCAAGCTCAGCGGGCCCGAACAGAGCCTGCTTGCCACGGTGAAGACCAAACTCTACGACGCGCAGCGGAAGCGGATCCGGCCCCATCTTGACGACAAAGTCCTCACATCGTGGAACGGACTCCTCCTGGGCTCGCTGGCCCGCGCCGGGGTCATCATGGATGAACCGGCTTGGCTCGCCGCCGCCCGCAAAAACTTCACCTTTGTCACCACCAAACTCTGGGACCCTGCCACCAAAACCCTCTATCACCGCTGGCGCGATGGGGAGCGGGACACCACCCAGCTGCTGACCGCCTACGCCAACTACCTCCATGGCAGCCTCGAGCTTTACCAGGCTACCCTCGACCCTGCCATCCTCACTTTTGCCATCGACCTCGCGGATGGCATGATCGCCAAATTTTACGATGAAAAGGCGTCCGGTTTCTTTTCCAGCATGGGTGGGGCTGATCTGCTCTTCCGGGCCAAAGACGACTATGATGGAGCCGAACCCAGCGGCAATTCCACTGCCGTTTACGCGCTTCTTAAACTGGCCGCCCTCACCGAAAAAGCCACCTACCGCACCAAAGCAGAAGCTACTCTGAAATTGTATGCCGCCCGTGTCACCGAACTGCCGCAAGCCCTTCCCCTGATGCTGCAGGCCGCCGCCTTCGCCGATGAGGAACCCTTCCGCGCCGTCATCGCCGGCGACCCTGCCCTCCCGGAAACCAGGCTCCTGATCCGCGCCGCCCACTCCGTCTATCAGCCGCACCGGGTCATCCTCGGCACCACTGGTCCTGTGGAACCCTTCGCCCTGACGCTGCTTCCCCGCGAAGGAAAAGCCACGGCATACGTCTGCACGGGCAATAGTTGCCGGCCTCCCACTTCCGACCCCGCTGAAATCCAACAATCCCTCCGCCCGGAAGGAAAACCCAGCCCATCGCGGAATTGATCATAAGCCAATCCGGTCAAATCACGACGACGCGGAGGATATGACACCGCCCCCACCGGATCGAAATGGGTTTGCCCCCATCCCGCAGGAACAGCCTTGCCGCACCAAAATCCACCTCACCGGTGGACCTTCACCCGGAAGAAACGGGGGGCGGCGGCCTGCATCGGCTGACTGTCCCGCACCCGGAGTTCCGTGGCCGTGTTGTTTTCGATGATGAGGCCGTTGCTACTCCATTCCCCGCTGACAAGGCCACTGCCCGCCTCAGCGGCGACCACCGTATCCGTGGCGCCGGGATTCCTGGATACCGTCAGGGTGAAATAGGGTTGTCCTTCGAATATTGGCCTGCCGTGAATGAGCGGGCTGGGATTGGAGATCATCGACCCGGTCCCCAGGGCATAATCGATCAAATCAGCTAATCCAACCTTGTCAGGATCATATTCCAGACCGGATTCCGGATACGATCCCCCTCCGGGAAATTTTGATGCCTGCCATGGGGCGAAGTAAGGTGGACCCACCAAGGCAGTCCGATCCGATGGAAGGGACAACCGCCATGCCACCCCTGCCACCACCGCCAAGCCCCCTGTGACCAGGGCTGCTTTTGAAAATTTTCGATTCATGCTGAACGAGTTGAGAAAAACGACCCCTGAAGCGCCCATCAGGCGAAGCGCAAACCGGGAGGAATGATAACTTAACCTAAGCCCCGGCTTCCGGGGCAGAAAAATCCAATTTCATCCGGTTTTCCCGCACAGTTAAGATTTCCCCTAATCCGCATCCTGGGCAAATCCGCAGGGGAATCGATTTCCGATCTTCCCTGTCCCGGCAATCTGTGCGAAAACACCGCCGGGCAGCCTGCCCATTATTGCCCATAAAATCCAAAGTAAACGATATGAAATTTGAAACCCTCTGTCTCCACGGCGGCCAAGTGCCGGATCCCACCACCGGAGCCTGCGCCGTGCCCGTTTACCGCACCACCGCCTTCGTTTTCAAGAACACCGAACACGCCGCCAACCTTTTCGCCTTGAAGGAGCTCGGCAATATCTACACCCGCCTCACCAACCCCACCACCGACGTCCTGGAAAAACGCGTCTGCCTCCTCGAAGGAGCCCACCCCATGGCCGGACTGGGACTTGCTTCCGGCACCAGCGCCGTCTTTTACGCCATCATCAACCTCGCCCAGGCCGGCGACAACATTGTCTCCGCCCGCAATCTTTACGGGGGCACCTACACTCAATTCGCCAGCATCCTGCCCGCCCTTGGCATCGAAGTCCGCCTCGTGGACTCCACCGATCCGGAAAACTTCGCCAAAGCCATCGACGGCAAAACCCGCGCCCTCTTCTGCGAAACGGTCAGCAATCCCGCCCTCGAAGTCACCGACCTCCAGGCCGTCTCCGCCATCGCCCACGCCCACGGCCTGCCGCTGGTGGTGGACAGCACCTTCAGCACGCCCTACCTGACCCGTCCGCTGGAGCACGGCGCCGATATCGTGGTCCACTCCCTCACCAAATGGTTCGGCGGCCACGGCACCGGCCTCGGCGGCGTGGTGGTGGATGGCGGAAAATTCAACTGGGCCGGGGGAAAGCACCCGCTCTTTGACGAACCCGATGCCTCCTATCACGGTCTCCGCTGGGGCCACGACCTGCCGGAGCCCCTCGCGCCCCTCGCCTATATCCTGCGCATGCGCACCGTGCCGCTGAGGAATCTGGGGGCCTGCATCGCCCCTGACAACTCATGGCTCTTCCTCCAGGGCATCGAAACCTTGCCCCTCCGCATGGAGCGCCATTGCAGCAACTCCCTCGCCGTGGCCCGTCATCTCCAGTCCCACCCCGGCGTCACCTGGGTGCGGTATCCCGGGCTGGAAAGCGATCCCGAATACGCCCGCAACCAGCGCTACCTCGGCGGCAAAGGCGGCGGCATGGTCATCTTCGGCATCAAGGGCGGCAAGGAAGCCGGCCAGAAATTCATCGACCACCTCAAGCTTTTCTCCCACGTCGCCAACGTCGGCGACGCCCGCAGCCTTGCCATCCACAGCGCCACCACCACCCACAGCCAACTCAGCCCGGAAGCGCAGGCCGCCGGCGGCATCACCCCCGACCTCGTCCGCCTCAGCATCGGCCTCGAACACATCGACGACATCCTCGCGGACCTCGACCAGGCCCTTGCCAGCGCCTGCAGTTAGCCCTCCCTGAAAACCAGCGGTGCATTTCTCCCCTGCACCCACCAAAATAGGTCCTATAGGTCCCATCCGCCCTATAGGACCTATATTATTTTCCCCTGAGTTCCCCCGCCCCCATGTCTGCTCCACCCACTCCCGCTCCTGACAACCCACCCCGCCCCCCGCGGCGCAAACGTTATGCCGGCCGCAATCCACAGCGCTTCGAGGACAAATACAAGGAACACCGCCAGGACCCCGAGACCCTCGCCAAAGTCACCGCTTCCGGCAAAACCCCGGCCGGCACCCACATCCCCATCCTCCTCCCGGAGATCCTCGAAATCCTCGCCCTGCGCCCCGGCGAAACCGTTACCGACCTCACCGTCGGTTACGGGGGCCATGCCAGCGCCCTCCTCCCCGCCATCCAGCCGGGCGGCCGCCTCATCGCGCTCGACGTCGATCCTATCGAACTCCCCCGCACCGAAGCCCGCCTCCGCGCCCTCGGTTTCCCTGACGAAACCTTGACCATCCAGCGCAGCAACTTCGCCGGCCTGCCCAAACTCCTCGCCACCCTCGGCCTGGCAGGGGTCGATGCCCTCCTCGCCGACCTCGGCGTCTCCTCCATGCAGATCGACAACCCCTCGCGGGGGTTCAGTTTCAAAACGGAAGGCCCGCTCGACATGCGCCTCAATCCCGACCGCGGCCAACCCGGCAGCGCCCTCCTCGCCAGCATCACTCCGCAAAAACTGGCTGCCCTGCTCCACGAAAACGCCGACGAACCCCGCGCCTTCCTCCTCGCCGACGCCCTCGCCGGCCAATCCTTCCCCACCACCCGCGCCCTCACCGATGCGCTGCGCGCCCTCACCCCCGACCCCGACGAAGCCGAAATCACCTTCCGCCGCGTCTTCCAAGCCCTGCGCATTTCCGTTAACGAGGAATTCACCGCCCTCGACACCCTCCTCCGCCACCTGCCTCAGTGCCTCAACCCCGGCGGCCGGGTCGCCCTCCTCACCTTCCACTCCGGCGAAGACCGCCGCGTCAAAAAAGCCCTCGCCGCCGGCCTCGCGGACGGCACCTGGTCCAGCATCGCCGACACCGTGATCCGTCCCACCCCCTCCGAGCAGCACGCCAACCCCCGCAGCACCTCCGCCAAACTCCGTTGGGCCATCCGGGCGTATTGAAATAGGTTCCAGATTGGCTCCAAGTTCACGGATGCAGAACAGTAAAAGCGATTAGCGTCTCCACCCGCCTTGAATGAACAATTTGATGATTACCCTCCAAAACCAGAAAATTGTCGAACATATGCTCCGGCCTTGAGCCCGCAGAAATAACAGAAATCCTGTACCGGAGGAAGGACCGACCCCACACCCCGGGTGCACTGCCGGCTCCCCCTTCAGCCCGGATCCTCACTTTTGGGGATTCAGGATTGCCCACACCCTGACAATCTGCCTAAACTTCCCGCAATCCCAGCCGCGATGACCAAGCTGAAAACCATTCTCTTCACAGGAATTCTCCCGGCGGCGGCTGGCGTTTGGTGCGGGGCAATGTTCACCGCGGCTTCTGACGACAGATCTCCCACCACTATTCCGGCTTCCAGCACTTCCAGTCAGAATATCGGAGCCCGCCCCCAAAAAAAGCCGGTGGCCACGGTTACCCTCCCTCCTTCCGTCAGCCCGGAACCAGCCAAACCGCCCGAAAGCGTCAGGGAGCGTATCAAAAACCTGGCGGATCACCGGCGGGTGGAGGATTTGCGGGCGGAACTGGAGCATCTGCCGCCGGGCGATGACCGGAATTTTGCGATCGGGCTTTTGGGAACACATTGGTTCAAATTTGACCAAGACGCCACGACGGCATGGATCGCCGGTTTGAAAAACGACGTCGAAAAACAAAAGGCTTACGGTGGA
>CAIZWU010000261.1 GCA_903936775.1 uncultured bacterium
AATGGACCA
Organism: uncultured bacterium; assembly: GCA_903936775.1. Lineage (GTDB taxonomy): Bacteria > Verrucomicrobiota > Verrucomicrobiia > Verrucomicrobiales > V1-33 > CAIZWU01. The sequence goes on from CAIZWU010000261.1 coordinate 10, forward strand.
GGATACTGGGAGGATTTCCGCAAACCAAGGTCGCTTTGGCACCGGATTCCGGGGTCCGGGAGGAACTGGCTTCCTTCACCCGGCAGCGGGTCACTTATCAAATCGAGGAAGGCGTCCGCACCGATGCCATGCTGCTGATTCCGAAGGGGGCGGCGGGGGCGCGGCCAGGGATAGTGCTGTTTCATCCTAACTATGATGGCCATTACGCGCGGGTGGCGGGGATGGAGTCAGGGGCGGAGCCCGAACGCCAGCAGGCGGTGCAACTGGTGGAACACGGCTACGTCGTATTGTGTCCGCGGTGTTTCCTGTGGGACGAATTTCCGGGCGAAACGCCGGCTAAAACCGGGACGGCGCTTTATCTGGCCAATGTGAACCGCATGCAGGAGCGGCATCCGGGTTGGACCGGCCTGACCCGGATGACTTGGGATGGCATCCGGGCGATTGATTTTATTCAGACCCTGCCGGCGGTGGATCCTCAGTGCATTGGGATTTTCGGTCACTCCCTGGGTGCCAAGGAAGTGCTCTACGTCGCGGCGTTCGATGAGCGTGTGAAATGCATCGTATCGAGTGAAGGCGGCATCGGCCTGAGCTTCAGCAATTGGGAGGACGGATGGTATCTTGGCCCGCAAATCACAGCGGCGGGATTCGGGCGGGAACACCATGAATTGCTCGCACTGATCGCTCCGCGTCCTTTTTTGCTGCCCGCCGGTGAATCCGCCGATGGTGACCGGAGCTGGCCATACCTCGAGGCCGCGCTGCCGGCCTATCGCTGGTCCGGGAAACCGACCTATCTGGCATGGTTCAATCATGGTGCCGGCCATCGTTATCCTCCAGAAGCGCCACGGGTTGCGGAAGCGTTTCTCGACCGGGCCCTCAAGTGAGGTCACCGGTCCGTGCCAAATGGGATGGGGTGAGTGATGGCAGGCGTGGGTTGCGGAGATAGCCCGGTGGCTTGGCTGCGTATTGCTTTGATCACCATGCCGAACCCTTTCCGTCTGACCCGTCTGCTGCCCGCCAGCGTCAGCCTGCGCTCCGCACTGGGCTTGATGTTGGGAGTGGCAAGCGCGTATGGGGCGGAAATAGCCCCGCCGGCGCTGCGGGCGGTCGATTTTGATCAGGAGATCAGGCCGCTGCTGGAGAATCATTGCACGGATTGCCACGACGGGGAGAAGCAGAAAGGCCAACTCCGGCTGGATGGGGTGGCGGGGATTCTGAAAGGAGGCGATTCCGGGGAGCCTTTGTTGATCCGGGGAAAGAGTCTGGAGAGTAACATTATCCGGCATGTCACTTCGAAAAATCCCAAGGAAGTGATGCCCCCGAAAGGCGACCCGCTGACCCTGGAGGAAATTGGATTGTTGCGGGCGTGGATTGATGCCGGGGCGAAGATGCCGGGCGAGGCGGAGGCGGCGCAATCCCTGAAATTGAAGACAGATCACTGGTCGTTCCAGCCGTTGAAACGGCCGGCGGTGCCGCAGGGCGGTGACGGTTTTGTGAGGAACGCGGTGGACGGATTTGTCCTCGCAAAGTTGAAGGAAAAAAACCTCGAACCTTCTCCATCGGCAGACCGGTCCACCCTGATCCGGCGGTTGTATCTGGTGATGCATGGGATGCCGCCCGCGCCGCAGGAAGTGGAGGCGTTTGTGCAGGATGCCCGGCCGGATGCCTACCCCCGTGTGGTGGATGCCGTGCTGGCCAGCCCGCGTTATGGGGAGCGCTGGGCACGGCATTGGATGGATGTGGTGCGCTACGCGGATACCAATGGCTTTGAAACCAACCGGGAACGCAAGACCGCTTATCCTTACCGGGATTGGCTCATCGCGTCGCTCAATGCGGACAAACCCTACGATCAATTCCTCCGGGAACAGCTCGCGGGGGATCAGTTGGGGGCCGATGCGGCCACCGGATTTCTGGTCGCGGGGGCTTATGACCTGGTGCGGTCGCCGGACGTCAACCTTTCCCTGATGCAGCGTCAGGACGAATTGGCGGACATGGTGAATACCACCGGCACGGCCTTCATGGGGCTGACCATGGGGTGCGCCCGCTGCCATAATCACAAATTCGATCCCATCCTGCAAAAAGACTATTATGCGATGCAGGCGGTCTTTGAGGGAGTAAATTATGGGGAACGTCCCCTGCGTGAAAATGCGGACCCGGCGGCAGCACAGGAACTGGGGTCGTGGCAGACAAAGCAGGCGGCGTTGCAGGCGACTCTGGAAGGCTTCCGCCAAAAGGCGGCGGGGATGGCGGAGGCAGGGAAATGGCGTCCGCCGGTGAATGCCCAGAAGAACGAGGAAATCCTGATGCCGGTGGATGCCGTGGCGGTGCGGTTCACCATTCACGCCACATCGGGTGGTGAGCCCTGCCTGGATGAGCTGGAAATCCATGACGCGTCGGAAAAAAATGTGGCTCCCGGCGGCAAGCCCACCGCCTCCGGCACGCTTCCCGGCTACGACATTCACCGGCTGGAACACCTCAACGATGGGAAAACCGGGAACGATCACAGTTGGATTTCCAACACTCCCGGGCAGGGCTGGGTGCAGATCGATTTTCCCGCACCCATGCGGCTTTCCCGCATCATCTGGAGCCGGGACCGGGAGGGGAAACTGAAGGACCGCTTGCCCGTCGATTACGTTATAGAGGCGGCCGCGGAGCCCGGGAAATGGATGCGGGTGGCGGGATCCGATGACCGTCTGCCTTTCGACGGCGGGGAAGCCGGGAATGCCTTCCTGACGCAATTGCCGGCCGTGGAGGCGGGCTTGGCCAGGCAAGTCCAGGCGGATCTTGCGGCCACCACGACCAGGATTTCCCAGCTTAAGGAAGCGTCCAAAGCCTGGGTGGGCACCTTCGGCCAACCGGGCCGCACCTCCCGGCTTTACCGTGGGGAGGTGACCCAGCCACGGGAAGTGGTGGCGCCGGATGTCCTCACCGTCATGGGCACCCTCGGGATGTCCCCTGACGAACCCGAATCGCAGCGCCGCCTCAAATTTGCCCACTGGATCACCAGTCCGCAGCATCCCCTGACCGCCCGGGTCATGGTGAACCGTCTGTGGCACTATATTTTCGGTCAGGGCATTGTCAGCACGCCGGGCGATTTCGGAAAGAACGGCAGCCCCCCCAGCCACCCTGAACTCCTCGATTGGCTGGCGGACGAATTGGTCACCAGCGGGTGGTCCCTGAAGGCGGTGCAGCGGCAGATTTTGCTTTCCGCCGCTTTCCAGCAAAGTGCCGCTCCCCGTGCCGGGGCTCTCACTGCCGATGCCGGAGCCCAGTTCCTCTGGCGGTTCCCGCCGCGCCGGATGGAGGCGGAGGCCATCCGCGATGCCATGCTCACGGTATCCGGTTCGCTGGATCTGAAGATGGGAGGTCCCGGGTTTTACCTCATGGATGTGGTGGAGGAGAATGTGATGCACTATTTTGCCAAGGAAAAGTTCACGCCGGCGGAATTCCGGCGCATGGTCTATCAATTCCGCATCCGCCAGACCACCGACAGCGTGTTCAGTTCTCTCGACTGTCCCGATGGGGGGCAGGTGATGCCGAAACGCAGCCGCTCCAACACGCCGCTGCAGGCCTTGAATCTGTTCAACAGCACCTTCGTCGTGCAGCAGGCGGACTTGTTCGCAGAGCGGCTGCGCCAGGAGGCCGGGGAGGAGCCGGAAGCGCAATCCGATCGGGCCTTCAAACTCTGCTACAGCCGCTTGCCGGATGCCTGGGAACGGCAGCAGTCTGCGGCCTTCATCCGGAGTGAAGGGCTGACCTCCTTCTGCCGGGCACTCTATAACTCGAGTGAATTCCTCTTTGTCTTCTGAAGCGATGCACCCTTTCCTGAGCCGCCGCCATTTCCTCTCCCAAACCGCCACGGGGCTGGGGGCGATTGCCCTGACGCAATTATTGGCGAAGGACCGGGCATGGGCCGATGCTGGGAAAACGCCGATCCGGCCGGAACTCAATCCCGCCAATCCCAACGCGGCCCGACCGCCCCACTTCGAGCCGCGGGCCAAACAGGTGCTGATGATTTTCTGCTCCGGAGCGGTGAGTCAGGTGGACACTTTTGATTTCAAGCCGGAACTGATCAAACACCACGGCAAGCCGATGCCCGGCGCGGAGGGACTGATTACGTTCCAGGGAGGGCAGGGTGCCCTGACTAAAAGCCCTTGGGAATTCAAGCCCCGGGGCCAGTCCGGCAAAATGGTGTCCGACCTCGTGCCGCACCTCGGGGCGCTGGCCGATGAGATGTGCTTCATTCATTCGCTGACGGGCAAAACCAACACTCACGGCCCCGGGGAAAACTTCATGGGTACCGGCAATACCCTCGATGCCTTCCCGAGCATCGGGTCCTGGCTGACTTATGCGCTGGGCACGGCGAACGAAACGTTGCCCGCCTACGTCGCCATTCCTGATCCGCGTGGAGCGCCGCAATCGGCTGGCAATTTCTGGGGTTCCGGGTATCTGCCAGCGGCGTTTCAGGGGACGGATTTCAATGCTTCCAAACCGGTGCGGAACCTCGCCCGGCCTGCGGACTTCACTCCTCAAAAGGACCGGGCCACCCGCGAGTTCCTTGCAAAACTGAACCGGCACCATCTGGAACAGTTTCCCGGTGACTCTGAACTGGCTGCCCGGATTTCCAGCTACGAGCTGGCGGCGCGGATGCAGCTTTCGGTGCCGGAAGTGTCGGATATCGCCAACGAGCCGGCGCATATTCTTAAATTATACGGGGCGGATGCCGCCGGCAATCCGGTCCAGGATCTCAAGGCCGCCTACGCCCGGAATTGCATCCTGGCCCGCCGCCTGATCGAAAAAGGGGTGCGTTTTGTGCAGCTTTTCAATGGAGCCTATCAAACGGGCGGCGAAGGCACCAGCAACTGGGACGGCCACAAGGTGCTGAAGGAACAATACGTCAAACACGGAGAAGTGATGGACCAGCCCACCGCGGCACTCCTCACCGATCTCAAGCAGCGTGGTCTGCTGAAGGACACTCTGGTGGTCTGGTGCACCGAATTCGGCCGCATGCCCACCTTTCAACAGGGAGCCAGCGGCCGCGACCATAACCCCGCCGGTTTCACCGCCTGGCTGGCCGGCGCGGGGGTGAAAAAGGGATTCAGCTATGGATCCACCGATGAGTTCGGCTACAAAGCCGTCGAAAACGTGGCCACCGTTTACGATCTTCACGCCACCATCCTCGACCTCCTCGGGCTGAACCACGAACGCCTGACTTTTTACCACAATGGCTTGGAACGCCGCCTCACCGATGTCCACGGGCAGGTGATGCGCGGGGTGTTGGCGTGAAAGGCGGCGCGGGATCAGATTTTGGGACTGGCTCCTGGCCTGGGAGTCCGGTTGGGCCGGAACCCCGCTATTCCGCTCAACGCCATTCCGGGCAGCAGGAGCGTGGCCCCGCCATCAGGGATCCGTTCCGCCTTGAAGGCCACACTGCTATTCACTGGCATCCCACAGGATAGTTATAAACCTAAACGGGAAAATGACGGGCCACAGCCGGAGCGCAGCGGAGACAGCCGAAGGCAAATAACACCGATGATACTAATGATCACGGATTTACAGAAAATAGGGACCTCACCTGCAAGATGAATCGGGAGTTCTTCATAAATCCGTGAATATCAGTCCGATCCGTGCCATTTGCCTTCGGCTGTCTCCGCTGCGCTCCGGCTGTGGGCCGTCAGCGTCCTTTGTAGGATTACAGATGCAACGGATCCACGACCGTTCATGAATCATCGGCGCTACGGTTCTTTCCCTGTCCGCCCCATCCGCATTGCCGCCTCATTCCGGCCCTTTATTTAGTTTTCATGGTGTAGACTCCATCCCAGTTTTCGGGGGGATGATCCATTAATTCGCTGGATCGTTTGACGAAGACTTGGGTCAATACATCATCGAGGCCGTCCGCCGCCGCTTGCAGAAATCGCTGCTTTGCCTCCGCAAACTCCCCTTGGCGGTAACAGCGCATGCCCTCCTCAAAGGGTTCCAGTCCCGGCGGTGCGGATAATTGTTGTGGGCCCAGGACCGTGAAAACTTCGACGGGCTGGCGTTTGCCTTTCACGCGGACCAGATCCGCCGTGCGGCAGATGAAGCGCGGGGCGATGCGCTGCTGCACGGTATCGCTGATCAGCAGGTCGAGGCCATATTCCTTGGTGGCTCCCTCCAGTCGTGACCCCAGATTTACACAGTCGCCGATCGCGGTCAATTCGGCGCGCTCGTGCGAGCCGATTTCGCCCACCACAGCCTCTCCCTGGTGGATGCCGATTCCGATGCTCAGTTCGGTCATATTCTTCCCGCGCCAACCCTTGTTCAGGATCGCAAGCTCCGTGCGCATCGCCAGAGCCGCATCCACCGACCGGCAGGCATCATCGGCCAGTTCAGCCTCTTTGGGGTTATCGCGGAACCGGCCCCAAACCGCCATCATGGCGTCTCCGATGAACTTGTCGACGGCCCCTTGCCGCTGGAAGACTACGGACACCATACGCTCAAAGTATTCATTCAACTGGGTGACCATTTCCTGGGCCGTCAGTTGCTCGCTCATGCTGGTATAACCCCGGATATCGGAAAAGAGCACCACAATGCAGCGGGCCGCCCCCTGGCGGATCGAGTAATAGGTCTCCGGATGCTGCACGATTTGTTCCGCCACATCGGGAGAGTGAAAACGCATCACGGAGCGCTTCAGCGCGAGTTTTTCCCGCCGCTCAAGCAGGAAATCGTAGGTAAAGCCGCAGATACTGATCAGACCGAAGGCCAGCAAGGGTGTGCTGGTGTTGACGACGAGGGACGCGTGATTGAAGAGCAGCATCTGGCCAAGCAGCCCAAGGCCGAGGCTGCCGAAGAGGATGGTGGTGGAAAGCACCGGACGCCGGGAACGTGAAATCAGCACCCAGGCGAGGATCGAAGCGGCCCCGATCAGGGCCAGCGAGGACCACGCCGGCAGGCCCCGCAGCAGCTGGCCGGCCTTCGCTGCGGCGTAGGCATGGGCGTGAATCTGCACGCCCGCGATCTTACCCACGGGGGTGGGGTGATAGTCCTGCTGCTGGCGCGCCACATGACCGAGGAAAATGGTTTTTCCGGCAAAACGCTTCCCTAGCTCATAATTATTCTCCCAGAGCAGTGGCACGAATATTTCGTGCAGGGAGACCGGTTGGTAATTTGCGGAGTCGCCAAAGCGCAGGTAATGGAACCGGGTATCGCTGGGAAAGCGGTCGCCAAGATTTTGCGACCGCAGGGTGGCGGCGGCGATGGAGTGGACGGTCCGTTCAGGGAGGCGGTGCTCCTGCGAGCGCTCGAAGCAGGTCTCGCGGATCACGCCGTCCGTATCCGGCCAATACGACACAAATCCGATCCGCTCATCCACCGGCCACCGGTGCTTGATGAGTCCGTTGAACGGAAACTGGATACTTTCGCTTTGGCCATGCTGGACCTCCTGCGACACCACGTCAGCGGCCAGAATGACGTGCTTACGGTATTTTTCCAGGACCTGGTGCAGCAGCACGTCCCCCTCCGGATGGGGGCCGGAAGGGGCGGGAAACATTAAATCGATCACCACTGTCTGCGCCCCTGCCTCCATCAGTTGCTCAATCATATGGGCATAGACTTCCCGTGACCAAGGGTAGACCTCATTCATCAACTGGAGCGGACGGGAGGCTTCAATATCCTCGGGGAACGCGGAAGAATCTTCGAGGGAAAGGCTGGCTTCATCGATTCCCAGTACGACGACCTCCGGGTCTGCCGGAGTCTTGGCGCCGAATGTATGAATAAAGTCATAGAGTTTCCATTCGAGGAGCTGGAAGGGCTGGGCCATGGTGATCGCAATCGCCCGATGCAGCGGAAGCGGCGACTGGTCTCCGGCAGGGGGACGCGTCCAGCCATCCAAGTGTCTTGCCACCATCATGAGCCCTCCGATCACGAGCGCGATCACTGCCAGCCCCGCCGTCCGTTTCTGGGTGGTTGTCCTTCTCGGGGCGTGGGCGCTCATGGCGCGTAGTTGCGTCCCGCGTCCCGGTTCGTCAATAGTTTTGTTGTAGGAAACAGGGAAGTCGCCTAACGTTTCGTAAGGGCAACCCGGGTTTTGAAGTGGACTGCGAAAGCCGGGCTACTGGCATCAGCTATGATTGGGCTGGCCCTGGGCGCACTAAACGCGAACCCAATACCTCCCCAATGAAAGCTAAAGAAAAGTGACAGCATGCCGGATTTAGAGCCCGTGTGGCGGTGGAAGCGCGGCCTCCGGAGTGGCTGAGGCCAGGCTGGAGAAGGGGAGAAGGGTCGCCGTTGCGCTCCGCCCTCCGGGCAGCCTGGCGGCTGGCGGTCTCCCTGCGGCCAGCTCCGAGCAGGGCAGCCAGTTCCCCTCGGAGGAATGGACCGTACGGCCGACGGAAATGGGAATCGCCATCAGCGTGAAATACAGTGAATTCCACCTGAAGGAGCAAGCTGCCCTGGGTGCGTTGCGGGCAGGCCTGGAGGATTGGTTTCAGCGGTATAACGAATGGTGTCCGCACGCCGCCCTTGGGAAGCCGGCCCCCGGCGCGTATTAAGACCGGAGGGTGGCGGCAGCGCTGACGGACGCCCGGAGGGTATTGGACGTAGCCTGACAAATCAAAGGATAACTTAAATTTACCCTCCTGCGGCCACGGTTTTGGGAGGCCTCCGCTGCGGGCTGGGAACGGCCCCGCGCTACGCTCCGGGCCGTGCTGCGCCTTCCTCGCCAGCTTCCCGAAAACGGCCCACTCCCCGCACCAAACTTGACATCGCGGGCAGGCAGGTTACTAGGGGGCGCACCGGGCAGCATAGCTTATGCTTACCCAGTTGTTGGCCGGACTTTGGGGGCCACTTCATCTTGTCTGACGGTGGCCTGACTGTTGTCTCAATATATTGTTTTGCACCCTTCCATCAGATCCATGAGACGCTTATCCTTTCTGCTTCCGGCTGCTGGTATCCTTGCCGTCACTTTGGTCACCGGTCTTTCCCAACGGGTCGATCCCACCAGACTGGGGGAAGGGGTCCGACCCTTGGCGGTGCCCAGTCTGCTGGATCCGCAAAATCCCGGCGCGCTTGGGCTGGAGGACGACAATGCCTTCGCCCCGGCGTCACCGGGTGATGATGATATCGGACAACAGTTGATTCTGAAGGATTCGGCGCGCGAACGCTGGCTCAGCGCGCAACTGGACACATTTGCCTACTGGACCGACAATCCGGCCAATCTCTCCCAAGGCGGAGAGGACGATGTGTTCTGGGGCACCCAGATCAGCCTGGGGGTCCAGCCCCGCCTGCGGAACCGGCTTTACGCCGACGCCGCCATCAGCCAGCAGATTTACCGGTATGACGAATTTGATGTCCTCGACTACGAATTTTTCGAGGCCAGTCTCGGTCTGATCTATCTGGAACCCCGGCTGTGGAATGCGATCCTGTTCGCGCAGGGGCGCTATGGCCACATGACCAATGATGATTTCGGGCAGGACGTGCTGAACAGTTTTTCCCTTCGCGCCGGTATCCAGAAAACAGTGCTGTTTGACCGCCGCAATAGCCTCCAGCTGAGCCTGATGGGGGATTGGGATCTCGATACTGACGTCGACCAATTGGACCGGTCGGAATATATTGCCGACGTCTCCTATCGTTACAAGATCATGCGGGATCTGATTTTTTCCGCGTCCTGCCGTTTCACCTGGTTTGACTACCAGAAAGTGGACCGGTCCGATGCCCTCAATCTGATGGGAGCAAATCTCACCTGGTCGCCCCGCAAATGGCTGGATGTCTATGTGGCCTGCACTTTCAGCATCAATGAATCGAATGTGAATGTCTTTGATTACGAAGCCGCCAATGTGGGTGGCGGGGCAGGGGTCCGGATCCGGTTTTAAAATACGAAATACAACCATCATGAAGACGCCTCTTAGACTGATCCTCAGCCTGTCCGGCCTTGCCGCTGGCGCCACTGCTGCGGCCTCGCTGAGCGAAGCGGAGTTTACCCGGGTGATCAACGATGTGCAGGTCCTGCCGGTGGAAGCCAGCCCGGTTCCTGCAAAAATGGGTGACCGAATCAGTGGCCGGACGGCCGTTTCCACCGGCGCGCAATCGAGGGCAGAACTCCGGTTTCCCGACAAAACGCTCACCCGGGTGGGGGCTAATTCCATCTTCCGCATGGATGCCTCGACCAAGACCGTCGATCTGGAGAAGGGGGTCATTCTGCTGCAGGTTCCCAAACAATTGGGGGGGGCCAAGGTGCGCACGGCGGCGGTGACCGCGGCGGTGACCGGCACCACGCTGCTGGTGGAGTTTACTCCCGACGGTTTCATCAAGATCATCGTCATCGAGGGGGAGGTGGATGTCTCGTTGAATGAGCGCCGCAGTCAGTTCAGAACCTTGGTAGCCGGGGATTTGTGGATCACCCGGGCCGATGATAAGACCGGCCTACCCCTGCCGGTTCAGATTGACCTCGGCCGATTGCAAAAGACCTCCAAGTTGCTGAACGACGGGGAGTTCACCCCGCTCGGAAATGAAAAGCAGGTGCAGGAAGCGCTGGAAGGCCAGGCGCGGAAGAAAATGGATGGCGAACTGTTGAATACCTCGTTTCAAATCGAGGGCCGGGGCCGGAACGTGACCCTGACTCAGGGGGGACGCCAACATGTTAACGGAGTGGGCCCAGGCCCCATTGGCCGGCCCCCGGGCAGGAAGGCGGTTCCAGGGCAAAAGAAGTCGGAAGGGGCCAAAGTACTGGCGACCTTCCCCAGTAAACCCATCAACATCCCGGAAACGACCGTTTTCGACGACCAATCGACGATCAATACTTTTTCCTTGTCCAACGCCTACAACAGTGTCGCGGGCGGTTTTGTTCCTTTGCCCGGAGCGACTTATCTTCCCGGGCAGGATGGGCCTTTCGGTGATTATATGTTTGATGATCCGCAGGCCTTTTCCGGGATCGATGCACTCCTCTCAGAGCGGGCCTCGTGGTTTGTCCTGAAGGGCGACGAACTTTATATCTCCGGCGACCCTTCAGTAGAGTCTGCCGGTGGCCCCCGCAATCTGCTGCTGGGCGCGACCGGCGAATTTAATTTTACGGCGACCCCTCCCTTTGCGGAAACGGGAGTGGTGCCGGGTGACCACTGGACCCTCGATGGCAACACCGATGCCTTGATGGTTGCCTCTAGCTCAGGATCCATCAACTTTGACAGCTTTAAATTGACCGGCACCACTCAGAATGTGGGATTCTTTGCGGACGGGCCGGTGTCGGATGTCAATATCACTGGCCGGGTCCCCTTGGCCCTGATCAGCCTGCCAGGAGGAAGTTTCGAGGCCAGTGCCGGCCAGGATGTCAATGTCTCCGGAGCGATCATCGAATCCGGTAATATCAAACTGTCCTCCCGCCGGGACATCCGTTTGGGCGGGCACACTGCCGGACCCGCCAAGCTGGCGGCGTCAGGGTCGGTTCGCCTGCAGGCGCAGCAGGGGGTGAAAATCACCAACAGTTCCCAGCTGCTCCGCCTGGCGCAGTTGGACAATCCCCAGGTCTGGATCGAAGCCATCAATGGCAATCTTGAGGTGATCGAAGGGTCGTCTGTGGATGCCGACATCGTAAACATGATATCCCAACGGGGTGATGTCCGGCTCATGAGTTCGACGATCGCGGCGCGCGAAATCAAAGCCCGGGTCTTTGATACCGGGGGGACCCTCCTGCTCAGCAATGCCATCCTGGGCAATGGCACCAATCCCTCCAATCTGATCCGGCTCTATGGGGAAGGCGCCGGAGGCGTCCGTTTTGTCGGCGACACCACCCTGCGGGGCGATCTGGTGGATATCGCCGGGGCCAGCGTGACCATCGATCCGGGAAGCCGGGTGCGTCTGTCCAATCCCGCCGGCACGACTGTGTTTTCCGACGCGCACCAGTTCAATGATGGGATGAATGGGAATTTCACCGGACTGAGCGACAACGAGGGCGAGGGAGGCCCGGTCGATGTCGTCAAAAAACCCTACAGCAACCGGCCCGGTTATTGAAAAAAGATGCCGCAGTCAAACTGGCCTGATCAATGGGGTTCCGGGTCTGCGCTGAGGGCAGTCATGAACGGCCTTCCGCCTGGACCATCCAAAGCCGTCAAGTCCTTGGCACGGTTGCTGCTTTTTAATTTTAATTTTAACCTTTCGCAGGCCAAGGTGGCTTGCCGGTAAACCTTGCATGAGCCTATCGCCCGCTGACCCTCTGACATCTCCGATTCTGGATCACCTCCAGGAAACCCACGACCGCTACGCCGGTCTGCGGGAGGGGAAGGTGGCTACCTATATTCCCGAGTTGGCCAAGGCCAATCCCGACTGGTTTGGGATCTGCCTGGTCACGACTGGAGGCCATGTTTACGAAGTGGGGGACTCGCAGCACCGGTTTTCCATCCAGTCCATCTCCAAGCCGTTTGTCTACGGACTGGCGCTGGAGGACAACACCCGCACGGATGTGCTGAAGAAGATCGGGGTGGAACCAACCGGCGACGCCTTCAACGCCATCAGTCTCGAACCGGGGACTGGGCGGCCGCGCAACCCCATGATCAACGCCGGTGCTATCGCCGCCGCGGGACTTATCTCCGGCACGACCCCTGCCACGAGGCTGAGGCGGATGATGGATATGTTTTCGTTGTATGCGGGCGAGGATCTTGGGATCGACAGCCAAGTTTACCAGTCGGAGAGCGACACTGGCCATCGCAACCGCGCCATTGGCCACATGCTGCGCAATTTCGATATCCTCACCGAACCCCCGGATCCGGTGGTCGATGTGTATTTCAAACAATGCGCCGTCTCGGTTACCTGCCGCAATCTGGCGGTCATGGCCGCGACTTTGGCCAACCATGGGATCAATCCGCTCACCGGCCAGCGGGCGCTCCGCGGCGAATATGTCGAAAACGTCCTCAGCGTGATGGGGTCCTGCGGCATGTATGATTACGCCGGGGAATGGTTATACCGCATTGGGATGCCGGCCAAGAGCGGCGTCACCGGCGGCATCATCGCGGTCCTGCCGGGCCAGTTGGGCATCGGGGTGTTCTCGCCGCCGCTCGACCCGCGAGGCAACAGTGTCCGCGGCCTGAAGGTTTGCGAGGATCTTTCCCGGTTCTTTGACCTGCATCTGCTCAACACGCCTCACGCCAGCCTGTCGGTCATCCGGCTGAAATTTACCGCTGCCGAGATCAACTCCAGCCGGGTCCGTACTGATGAGGAATCGCAGATCCTGCGCCAGCATGGCGGTGGAATCCACGTCTATCAGCTCCAGGGTCAGCTGGTCCTGTCGACCGCTGAAGTCGTCGTTCACGACGCCATGGCCGGGATCGTCGGTTTGGAAGCGCTGGTGCTGGATCTCAAGCATGTGCTTTCGGTCAATGAATGTGCCAGCCGGCTGCTCTGCCAGCTGCTGCTCAAGCTGCACGGCCGCGGCATCCAGGTGCTGTTCACCAATTTGGCGCGGGCTCCTGAATTGCGGCGATATCTGAAGGTCAAATTGAAGGAACAATTGGCCACCCACCTGCTGACCTTTGATGACAATGACACTGCGCTTGAATGGTGCGAGAACCGCCTCCTCGCCAGCCGGTTGCCCGGCGGCGTCACCAGTAAAGTGGCCGGGCCGGCCGACTACGAACCGCTGGCGGATCTCAAGCCGGAAGAGGTGGCCACGGTGCAGGCGTTGCTGGAGCGGCGCAGCTTCAAACCTGGCGAGGTGATATTGGAATTCGGGGCGCCGGTACGGGAATTGTATTTCCTCTCCCGGGGCAGCGTCAGTGTCACGGTGCTCCTTTCCAGCGACACCCATAAACGGCTGGCCACGTTTTCACCCGGGATGGCTTTTGGCGAGATGGCGATGCTGGACCGGGTGCCGCGATCGGCCATGGTGACCGCGGATACGGAGGTGGAATGTGATCTGTTGACCGTGGAGGATTTTGAGAGGTTGGGAGAAACGCATCCCCAAATCACGATGGTTATTCTGCGGAATCTGGCCCTCTCGTTGTCCAGTAAACTGCGCAGAGCCATCCGCGAGATCAGCGTGTTCGATTACTGATGGCTGGAGCGGCACACCATCCCCTGCGGAAGAAAAACTCCCTTCACGGCTGCATGTGAAGGCTTGCGCCACCGGCCGGTTTGGGTTCCGCTGAAGGCTCAACTTTCAGCCATGCTCTCCGGACTTTCTTACTTGGGTTTTCAGCGTTCCGCCACCAGCGGAGTCACTTTTACGGGCAAATCCGCCGCCACCGGTGCCGACTTGCCGGTCGTTTTTCACAGTGCCTCTTTGGAGGAATTGGAAACCGCGGTGAAGCTGGCGGGCGGGGCTTTCCCTTCGTTCCGCGACTTGGACGGAAAAACGCGGGGGACTTTCCTGCGGCAGATCGCCACGAATATTGAAGGACTGGGCCAGACCCTGACCGACCGGGCGATGGCCGAAACCGGATTGCCGGAGCCGCGCATCAAAGGCGAAACCGCCCGGACCTGCGGGCAACTGCGGATGTTTGCCGGGATGGTGGAGGATGGCTCGTGGTTGGACGCACGGATTGATCTGGCGGACGCGGCACGGGCTCCCCTGCCCAAACCGGATACGCGCTCCATGCTGCGTCCCCTCGGGCCGGTGGTGGTGTTTGGCGCAGCGAATTTTCCTTTGGCTTATTCCACGGCCGGCGGCGACACCGCTTCGGCTTTGGCGGCCGGTTGTCCGGTGATCGTGAAGGCGCATCCGGGCCATCCTGGCACCGCGGGCCTGGTGGCGGGGGCGATTGTCGAAGCCGCAAAATCCCTCGGCCTGCCGGAAGGCGTGTTTTCCATGCTTTACGATGCTGGCCATGGGATCGGCAGTGCCTTGGTGAGCCACCCGGTGATTCAGGCGGTAGGCTTCACGGGTTCGCGCGCGGGCGGCACCGCCCTGATGAAGCTGGCGGCGGCCCGGCCCCAACCGATTCCGGTTTACGCTGAAATGAGCAGTGTGAATCCTGTCTTCCTCCTGCCCGGCGCCCTCGCCGAACGCGGTGCGGCCCTGGCCACCGGCCTGGCCGCTTCCGTAACTATGGGCGTGGGGCAATTCTGTACCAGTCCTGGCCTGGTGGTGGTCGATCAAAATGCGGACCCCTCCGCCTTCCGTCAGGCCTTGGCGGATGCCTTGGCTGGGGTGGCGCCGGGTGTGATGTTGAATGCCGGTATCCGCCACAATTACGAGGAAAAACGCTCCCGCCTGGCGGGGCATCCCGGCGTTTCTGAAATCCTCACCGTGCCCTCGGACAATCCAGCCTGCGGCGGCGCCGCCCTTTACGAAACTACGGCCGCCACCCTGCTGGCGAATCCGCTATTGATGGAAGAGGTTTTCGGCCCGTGCACCTTGCTGGTGCTGGCGGACGGTCCTGCGGAAATGCTCGCGCTGGCCCACGGGTTGGAGGGACAGCTGACCGCGACGATCCACGCAGCGGCTTCCGAAATAGCCATTCAACGGACCTTGTTGGATGTCCTTGAAACCCGCGCCGGACGGGTGCTTTGCGCCGGTTTTCCCACTGGCCTGGAAGTGAATCAAAGCATCGTGCATGGCGGACCTTTCCCCGCCACCTCGGATGGCCGCAGCACCAGCGTCGGCGGGGCGGCGATCTACCGTTTCACCCGTCAGGTCTGCTGGCAGGACACTCCGGATGCCCTCCTGCCGCCCGCCCTCCAGGAAGCCAATCCACTAAATCTCCGGAGAATGATTGATGGGAAAATCAGCTGATTCCCTCTGCCTTCCGACCTCTGACCTCTGACTGCCAGCTTCGCCCATGTCCCTGCCGATCCGTCCCCGCCGCAACCGTCAGAGCGCCGCCATCCGTGGTCTGGTGCGTGAAACCCGGCTGTCCGCCCAACAATTTATCCTGCCGCTTTTTATCACGGAAGGCCGTATGGAAGAGCCCATCGCCTCCATGCCTGGCTGTCAGCGCTGGAGCCTGGATGGGCTGGTGCGCGAGGCTATCTCGGCCTGGGAAGCCGGGGTGCGGGCGATCGTATTGTTTCCCCGCATTGCTGATGATCTGAAGACCCGTCAGGCGGAGGAGGCATGGAACGACGCCGGGCTCGTGCCGCGTGCCATCAAGGCCCTGAAGGCAGCGCTGCCGGACCTCGCCGTGATCACGGATGTGGCGCTGGATCCTTATAACAGCGATGGCCATGATGGTCTGGTGGCCGATGATGGCCGGATTTTGAATGATGAAACCGTGGTCGCCCTCTGCCGCCAGGCCCTTTGCCACGCCCGGGCCGGGGCCACCATTGTTTCGCCCAGCGACATGATGGATGGCCGGGTCGGAGCGTTGCGCACGGCTTTGGATTCCGACGGGTTCCAAGGGGTCAGTATCATGAGTTACACTGCCAAATATGCCAGTGCCTGTTATGGTCCGTTCCGGGGGGCCTTGGATTCCGCGCCCAAGGCCGGGGACAAAAAGACTTATCAGATGGATCCTGCCAATGCCCGCGAAGCGGTGCGGGAGGCGATGCTGGACGAAGCCGAAGGCGCGGACATTCTGATGGTGAAACCGGCAGGATTTTATCTGGATATCATCCACCAGCTCCGGAGCGAAACCAATCTCCCTCTGGCGGCCTATCAGGTCAGTGGAGAATACCTCATGATCAAGGCCGCCTGCGCCGCCGGTTGGCTGGACGAACGCAAGATTGTGCTGGAATCCCTCACCGCCATCCACCGCGCCGGGGCCGACATGATCCTGACGTATTTCGCGAAACAAGCCGCCCTCTATCTCGCCGAAGGCGGGGAGTAGGGCATAAAAACGGCAAAGCCCTTGGACTGACGGCAGCCTGCTGCCGCTTTCCGGCCGCAGCCCTGCTGCGCCGCGGGCAGGACAAAATCCTTTTCCAGTCCAGTCAGGTGACAAGATTTCGTGCCCGGCAGCAGGGCTGCCATCCTCCCAAAGCGGCAGCACGCTGCCGTCAGTCCAAGGGCGGAGGATCCGCCACGCGGGGGTCCAGGCTTGCTAACCTTTGAGAAAAGTATCCGCCGCCGGATGCGCCCCGGTGGTGCAGCTGATGCCTCCCTGGTTGGCGGCGAGGTGGTTCAGGCAATGCCAGACGTCCTCCGCATCGGCGGACAGGGCCGTGGCCAACGCTTCGGCGGTGGTGGGCTGCCCTGGTGTCAGGCCCGCTTTGACGGACGCGAGGAGCTGGAGGAAATCACCCGCCGCCTTTTTGCCGGCTTCCACGCCGGGCTGGTGATAGGCATTGATGTTGACCAGACTGGCATAAAATCCAACCGCACGCTCAAAGGTGGCGATGATAACGCCCAGGGTGAAGGCATTCACCTCCGGAATGCTGAGGGTGAGGCTCTCACGGTCGTTTTCGTAAAGCGCCCGGCGGGTGCCACGGAGGAACCCTTGCAGGTAATCGCCGCAGGTCACGCCGGGTTCCACTTCCAAAGCCGGACCGCTCTGGGCCCCGCGCACTTCGATGAAGGTGGCGAAGAAGTTATTCACCCCATCGCGGAGTTGCTGCACATAGGCATGCTGGTCGGTTGAGCCCTTGTTGCCGTAGACCGCGATGCCCTGATGCACCACCTCGCCGTTAAGGTCACGCTCCTTGCCGAGCGATTCCATCACCAACTGCTGGAGGTATTTGCTCATCAGCACCAGCCGGTCCTTGTAGGGCAGGATCACCATGTCCTTGGTGCCCTTGCCACCGCCGGCGGAATACCACATCAGGGCAATCAGCAGGGAAATGTTTTGTGCGGCTGGAAGGCTGCGGGTTTTTTCGTCCATCGCAGCCGCGCCGGCGAGGAACGCATCGATGTCCACGCCCTGGAGGGTGGCGGGCACGAGGCCGACAGTGTGCATGACAGAGGTGCGTCCTCCGACCCAATCCTGCATCGGGAAGCGTTTGATGAACCCTTCACCAATCGCATAGGCGTCCATTTTGCTGCCGACCCCGGTGACCGCCACGGCGTGTTGGGCAAACGTCAGGCCGGCGGCTTCGTAGGCGGCTTTCGCGGAGAGCATCCCATTGCGGGTCTCGGCAGTGCCGCCGCTCTTGGAAATGATCACCGTCAGGGTGGTGGCCAGTTTGACCCCGATGCGGGCCAGCACCCGCTGCATGCCGTCGGGGTCGGTGTTATCGAAGAAGTGCAGCGCCATGGGGGCATCCGCTCCCACGAGGGCTTCCGAAACGAGCTGCGGGCCGAGCGCGGAGCCGCCGATGCCGATCACCAGGACGTCGGTGAATTTTCCGCCGCTTTGGTTGACCACCTTGCCGCTGTGGACTTCGGCCGCAAAAGCTTTGCTGTCGGCGATGTCGCTTTCGATCTGCTGGCGGATGGCCACGGCGGGCGCGAGCGCGGGATTCCGCAGCCAGTAGTGGCCCACCATGCGCTGTTCGTCCGGATTGGCGATGGCGCCGGCTTCCAGAGCCTTCATGTCCACCAGCGCCTGTTCCGCTTTGCCGGCCATTTCGGCGAAAAAGGTTTCGCTGTAGTGCATCCGGCTGATGTCGAGCGAAAGCCCGAGGTCTTCATACCGGACGAAGGATTGACTGAAACGGGACCAGGTGGCGGGAGCAGACATGAGCGTAAAAAAAGTAGGAAGGATGTGGCTTCCCGATATTAGCCGCACTGGGGCCAGGGAAAGTGAAAATGTTTCATTCCTGGCGCCAGACTATTCCTTCACCGCCGCCCCGGGACGGTAAATGTCAGGGGTGCTGGCGTTCCGGTGGTGTTCGTAGGCTTCGATGATCTGGCGGACCACCCGGTGCCGCACCACATCGCGGCTTTCGAATTTGATGATGCCGATGAGGTCCACCCCTGCGAGGACTTTCAAGGCTTCCCGCAGGCCGCTCAGACGGGCGTCCTTGAGGTCGATCTGGCTGGGGTCGCCGGTGATGATGGCGCGGGAGTTTTCGCCCAGCCGCGTCAGGAACATGAACATCTGCGCCTGGGTGGTGTTCTGGGCTTCGTCGAGAATGATGAAGCTTTTGCTCAGCGTACGGCCGCGCATGAAGGCCAACGGGGCGATCTCGATCTGGCCGCGTTCGATCAGTTTCGCGACTTCATCGGCTTCCAGCATGTCGTGCAGGGCATCGTAAAGCGGGCGCAGGTAGGGTAGGATTTTATCGTTCATGTCCCCGGGGAGGAATCCGAGCGCTTCGCCGGCTTCGACCGCGGGGCGGGTCAGGACAATGCGCTGCACCTGGCCGGATTTCAGGGCATCGACCGCGGCGGCCATGGCAAGGTAGGTTTTTCCGGTGCCGGCAGGACCGATGCCGAAGGTGACATCGTGGCTGCGGATGGCCTGCAGATAGGCCAGTTGGGTGCGGGTGCGGGCAAGGATCGGTGGCTTGCGCGGGCTGCCGCTGAGCCGGATCGACGTCAGGTTTTCGAGGGAATCGGCCTGGGGTCCGGCGGTGCGGGCGTTTTGCTTTTCGGTATCGAGGGCAAAATGGAAAAAGTGTGCGTTGATCTCCGCGCCTCCGCGATGGGCTTTTTCCAGCTGGGCAAAGACTTTTTGGCCAGTGACGAGATTCTCCTCTTCGCCTTCCAGCTTCACCCAGGCATCGCGCAGCGTGACCTTGAGGCCGAGCACGCTGGCGAGGGTTTTCAGCAGGTTCTCATCATGGGCGATGAGGCTTTGCAGGAAGTGGGGGGTTTCGTAATCCAGCGTGAGGGTAGCCATGGGTCAGGAGCAGGGCACTATGCATGGCATGAATTTCGTCGGAGGGATACGGGTAAAACCAGGCATCGCCAGCGGGAGGCCACCGTCTGTTTCCGGGAATCCTACGGCAGATTATTTGCGGGTAAGCGTGTAATCTTCGCGGCCATCCTTCATCGTCCACCCTAGCGTATCCAATTCGCCGCGGAGGCGGTCGGACTCCGCCCAATCCTTGGCATTACGGGCGGCCCAGCGGGCTTCTGCCACGGTGCGGACTTCGGCGGGCACCTCATCGGCTTTTTCCTGCGGGAGGACGATGCCGAAGGCCGCCAGGATCAGATGCAGGCCGCGCCAGGCGGCGAGGGCTTCGGCGGGAGTCAGGGCATCGGGCTTGAGGGCTTTCAGCGCGGTGAAAACGTGGCCGAGTGTTTCGGCGGTGTTCAGGTCGTGATTCAGCGCTGTCCACGCGGGGGCAAAGGGCCCGGGGTCCTGACCGATCAGGGATTCGTAGGATGGGGCGGCATCCTGGCCAGCGCGGGCTGCCAGAGCCCGCTCGGCACGGGCGATTTTGGCGAGGGCCTGGCGGGCTCCGTCGAGGGAGTCGAAGGTGAAATTCAACTGCGCCCGGTAGTGCGCGGCGGTGAGGACGTAGCGGACTTCCTCCGGAGTGTAGCCTTTGGCGGCGAGGTCGGCGAGGGTGTAAAGATTCCCCAGGCTCTTGCTCATTTTTTTCCCGTCCACCAGCAGGTGGGTGATGTGGAACCAATGCGCCGCAAATCCATGATGGCCACTGTCGGCGCAGCACTCGCTCTGGGCGATCTCGTTTTCGTGGTGCGGGAACACCAGGTCCACCCCGCCGGAATGCAGATCAAAGGTGTCGCCGAGATATTCGCGGATCATGGCCGAGCACTCCAGATGCCAGCCGGGACGGCCTTCGCCCCAGGGTGCCGGCCAGAAGTTAGGGCCGTCCTCCGGTTTGCGCGCTTTCCAGAGCGCGAAGTCCCCCAGGGTGTCCTTTTCGTATTCGTCATCGGAGACCGACGCTCCTTGTTTCAGTTCCCGTTCCTTCACCCGGGAGAGCCGTCCGTAATCCGGGAACGAGGTGATCTTGAAATAAACCGACCCGTCCGGCGCGGCGTAGGCATGGCCTTTTGCGATCAATTCCTCGATCATGCGCACCTGATGGGGAATGTGCTCCACCGCGCTGGGTTCGATGTGCGGTGGCAGGCAGTGCAGCGCGGCGCAGTCGGCATGGAAAAGCAGGGTCCAGTGCCGGGTGAAATCCGTCAGAGTCTGTCCCTGTTCCTGCGAGACGCGGATCGTCTTGTCGTCCAGATCGGTCAGATTCCGCACATGTTTGGTCGGCGTGCCCCCCAGCTCCAGCACCCGACGGAAAAGGTCCTGCAGCACAAACGTCCGGAAATTCCCAATATGCGCCGGCCCGTAAACTGTCGGCCCGCAGGCGTAAAAACGGTAGGTCGAGCCATCAAGGGGCGTCAGCTCCCGCTGCGCGCGGGACATGGTGTCGAAGAGGGTCAGAGGCATGAGGAGAGGTTGAACAGAAAAGGATCAGGAACGAGAGCGGGAAAACCACCGCAGAGCAAGTGGCCTCTCCATCGGAGCGCTGCCTTGTCGTCCGCCCCGGAGCACCGGCATCGCGGAGTTTCCCTTGTGGTGGAAGCCCGGTGACAACGGCTCCCGCCGCGCCAAGGTTGCCGGGGCCGGCGGTCAATCCGCGCTCCGTTCCTTCTTCTCATCAAACTTTGCGAAATCACCCAAAGCCAGAAGCAGGGCTCAGGAGGGGGGCTGTATTTGCAGTGCTATCAATTCCCGGCTTTAATGGATACTTTTCAAAAAAGATCTGGTGTTGGGGCACGGTTTCTGAAATTTTTTCCTGTCGGCGCGCCTTGGCGGGCACCTTGCCGGATTTAGTTATGACTGGAATTCAGGACCTATGAAACACAAACTTTTCTCTACTTTTTTCATGGTGCTGGCAGGACTCCTGTCCGCAGGGAGCCCGCTCCTGGCGCAGACGACGCACACGGCCTATGTCATCCCGTCCGGAACGGCGGGGAATCAGGCGTTTGCGGGGGCGCTCGGCATGGACTTTGATGTCGCCAATACCGTCAAGGTCACGCAGTTGGGGTGCTTTGATGATAACTCCGACGGCATCCAGGTGCCCATCTCGGTGCGGCTCTACAATCGCGATACCCAGGAAGTGCTGGCTTCGCTGGACTTTGCGCCGGGAGACGATGGCACTCTGGCGGGCGGCAGCCGTTTCAAGGCACTCGCGGTGGCTCTGAACCTGCCTACGGGATTCCACGGCACCATCGTGGCGGAGGGTTACGATGGGACCGAGCGGGTGGGAAACCGTCAGCCTGCCCCATGGACCACGGATAACGGGAACGGATCGATCAGCTTCGTGGGGACGGCGAGATACAATTTCCCCATCGTAGCGGGGGCTTTTCCTGACAGTCCGGACGGAGGGCCGGCGAGCCGTTATGCGGCGGGAACCTTCGAGTTCGTGACGACTCCACCGGAGAAGCCGGGTGCGGCGGTGCCTGCGGCGGTGCCGGCAAAGGCCCGGGTGGATCTTTCCTGGACTGCGGTCACGCAGCCCTTGCCTGCGGCGACCTACCGCATTCTCCGCAGCAATGCGCCGGATGGCGTTTTCACCCAGATCGCGGAAATCCCGGGGCTGAGTTACGCGGATACCAGCGTTATCAATGGAGTGCTTTACTATTACCGGATCGTGGGGATCGGGGCGGGTGGCCAGGTCGGGCTGGATTCCGTAGTGGTCGGTGCCAGACCGTATGATCTCGGGGCGGACCGGCTCATTGCCTACGACACGCCCTGGGGGATTGCGGGGAACCAGAACTTCAACGGCTCGGTGGGCATGGATTTCGATGTGGCGAATCCGGTGATCATCCGTCAGCTCGGTTGTTTCGATGATAACTCGGATGGCCTTTTTACGACGATCTCGGTCCGGGTTTATAACCGGGACACCCAGGAGGTGATGGCAGAGCTGGTCTTTGATCCGGATGATTCCGGCACGGTGGAGCGGGAAGATGGTGAACCTATCGGCGGCATGCGCTTCAAGCCGCTGGTTGCTCCGCTGGAACTCCCTCTGGGATTTCACGGAGTGATCGTGGCAGAGGGTTACAATGACATGGAGCGGCTCAGGAATTCCTTTGGTCAGCCCTCGAATATTGTCTGGAGCACCCGCAGTGGAGCTGGTTCGCTGGTTTTCACCGGGGCCTCGCGTTACAATTTTCCGATCGTTGCCGGGGCGTTCCCCGCGAGTCCGGATACCCTGCCGGCACAGTTTGCGGCGGGTACTTTCATTTTCGAGACCACGCCCCCAGTGGTGCCCGGCCCCCCGCTGGTGTCATCCCTGAGTGAAAACCACGCGGTCAGGTTGACGTGGAATCCGGTGACGCTGCCCCTGCCCGCCGTATCCTATCGTATTCTCCGGGCGGATACGGTGGGCGGTCCATTCGCGCTGGCAGGAGAAACCTCCAGCACTTCCTATCTGGATACGGGGCTGGCGAATGGCGTGGAGCAGTTCTATGTGGTGCGTGCGGTGGGCGCTGGCGGACAGGTCAGCGTGGATTCAGTCGTCGCCTACGGCACTCCGGCCGCGCGCCAAGGGGGGGTGGCCTATGTGGTTCCTGTGGGCACTTCCGGGAATCAGGCTTTCGGAGGGTCGCTGGGGATGGAGTTCGACGTGGATCGCCCGGTGATGGTGACCCGCCTGGGAGCGTTCGATAGCGAAGGGGACGGCATCCAGCAGCCGATTTCCGTGCGGCTCTATAACCGGGCCACGGCCGGACTGGTCGCCAGTCTGCTCTTTGAACCCGGGAATGATGGCGAGCTGGTGGGAGGCAGCCGCTTCCTCCCGCTCATCCCGCCGCTGGCGCTGCCCGCGGGTTTTCAGGGCATGATCGTGGCCAGCGGTTATGGGCCCTTGGAGCGGAATGGCAATTTATTCTCCAATCTGGGGCTCACCACGTTTTCGGGGGCGTGTCTGCGCTTTGTGGGGATGGGCAATTATTCGGAGGACCCTGGCGTGATGGCAAACAATCCGGATGGTGGGCCGGCGAATCGTTATGCGGCCGGCACCTTTGCTTTCGAGCCGGATCTGCCGCCCACCGGTCTGAGCATTCTTTTGAATGGCGCCGGAACCGTGCGGGTGAACTGGACCGACGCCAGCGGCGTTCTGGAGCGCACCACGGATCTGGAGCTGGGACCCTGGGAGATGGTGCCGGGTGCCACCACGGGTTTGCTCCTCCCGGCGAATCAGTCGAAGGAGTTCTTCCGTCTCACCCGCTGAGATGGCCTCATCCTGAGGCTCTCCCCGCCGTTCCGGGCCGGACGGCGGGGATTTTTATTTTAGCTCTTCCCTCTCTCCGTTATGCGTCTGCTTCATCTCCTCCACGCGGCCGGCCTTTTCCTCGCTTTTCCACTGCACGCCGGGGTCCTGATCAACGAGATCATGTATCATCCGGTGGAACGCCCGGCGTTTGATGCCGCCGGTGATCCCGTGCTCGATCTCACGGAGGATGTGCATGAGTTCATCGAGTTGAAGAACACAGGCAGCACTGCCGTGAGTCTGGCGGGCTGGCGGCTGCGCGGGGCGGCGGACTACGACTTTCCCGCTGGAGCCAGCATCCCGGCGCAGGGCTTTGCCGTGGTGGCGAAATTCCCGGCGCGGCTGGAGTCCATCGCGGCCTACGCTTTGCCTGCAGGCAGCGTCTTCGGCCCGTGGAGCGGTGGACTGCAGAACTCCGGCGACACCATCCGCCTGGAAACGGTCTCCGGTGCGGTGGCGGATGCCGTCTCCTATTCCAGCAGCATGCCGTGGGCCATCGGCGCGAACGCTTTCGGGGCGGAAGACGACTGGACCAGCATCAACGAAACGCTGCATCAATACCGGGGGCGTTCGCTGGAGCGGGTGTCCATGTCCTGGCCAGCGAACGACCCGGCGAACTGGCTGGCCTCCCCGCTTGTGGCCGGGCCTTCTCCGGGCCGGGCAAATGCGGTGGCGCTTGCTGTGCCCCTGCCGGTGGTCACTGCGGTGCGTGCCGTGCAGGACTCCACCGGATCGATCATGATCCGGGCGACGCAGCCCGTGCGGGTGGACGCGCAGTTTTCTTCCGCAGGAGCGGGCGTGAGCAATGTGCAGGTGGAGTATTTCCGCGATGACATCAATTCCAGCTCGGAGGCAAAGACCACGCTGAGCATGACCGCGGTGGCAGGTCAGCCCGGACTGTGGCGCGCCACCGTCCCGGGACAGACGGACCGCAGCATCGTGCGCTACCGCATTCTCACGGACCGTGGCGCAGGCGTGCAGAGGGTTTCCCCGCGCGCGGACGACCCGCAGGCCTGGCACGCGTGGTTCGTCAGCCCGGTGCGCAGCAGCACCCGGCCCAGCTACGAGATCTTCATTTCAGCCGCGTCGCTGAGTACGCTGTCCTCGAATATCTCGCAGAGTCCGCGGCGCATCGTGAATCCGGATCCACCAGGCCTGGTCCGGGCCTCATGGTCAGCGACCCAGCCGGCGGTGGTGGTCCGGGATGGCGTGGTGTTTGACGTCCGCATGCGTTATCATGGGAGCCGCTATCGCCGGGATGCCTCACGCAATTCGTTCAAGCTCCAGTTTCCCCGCTACGCGAGGCTGGATGATTTGGAAGGCCTCTATCTGAAGGACAAAGGCGAGGAGCACCGCGTGGCTGGCCAGATCTACCGGGCGGCTGGGCTTCCTGCCTTCACCGCCCGGTATGCAGATGTCTATCTGAACTCCAGTGTCGGGTTTCAGCGCCTCGAGGTGCCGGAAATGGACGACCGCTCCTTCGGAAAATTTGCGGATTTCACGGCGAAGAAATACCCGGGTACGGCGAAGGAAAAGACCGGCGAATTCTACAAGTCCACCGGCGTGGTGCCGTTCGAGACCGCGGCGGGCATCGGGGCCACCACCGTCTACACCTCCAGCGGTGAGGGACCCTATTATATCGGAAATGGCGCGCCCATTCCCGCGAAGGCCGGATGGACCACGCGCCGCCGTTACGAATACACCTATGGCCCGCAGATGCATCAGTGGATCGGCGGGCGCGACACCGAAGCCATGATCACCGGGCTGTGGGCGGCGCGCGGGGATCTCCCCACCGCGCCGAATCCCGATCTTCCGGCGCTGCGTGCCTGGCTGGCTGAAAACTTCGATGTGCAGGCCACCCTGACCTACATTGCCATCCGGAACTGGTGCGCCCCCATCGACGATGTCACGCACAATCACTACCTCTGGCGGCGTGCCAATGGCCGCTGGGCCATGCTCCCATGGGACCTCGACGGCGAGATGTCCGATACCGGGAAGAGCATCTACTGGGACGAATATTCGGTGCCTCAGCCGGACACGCTGCGTGGACCGCATTGGCTGAAGGACTCCTTTCTCAAAGCATACCGCACGGAATACAAGCAGCGCCTCTGGCTGCTGAACAACACGGTGATGAACGCGGCAAATTTCGCCGCCTCGGGCTACGGCGGGCTCCAGTCGTTCGCCACCGCGCGGCAGGCGAATGTGAACTCGCAACTCGGGCTAGGCACGTTCCACCGCCCGGGCCCTCCGGTAGCGCAGGCTCCCGCATCGCTGGCCTCCATCCTGCCGGGCGCGGTGCTGCAGACTTCCGCCTACGCGCACTCCGCGCCTGCTCCCGCCCCGGCCCATACCAGCACCACATGGATGATCCGTGCCTCCGGCAGTACGTGGGATGCTCCGGTGCTGCGTCTCACCACTTCCGCTTTCCTCACAAGTTTTCCGGTGCCGTTCGATGAGCTGGGCTTCGGCGCCACCTACTTCTGGAAATGCTATTACACGGATGCCGACGGCCATCCCTCGTTCGAGAGCGCTGAGCGGTCCTTCGTCTTCGGCACGGCCGCGGGCACTTCGCCGGAGGTCAGGCTGAATGAGATCCTGGCCCGGGGAGTGACGGCGGATTTCATCGAGATCCACAATGCCGGCACCACCCCTGCGGAACTCAGCGGCATGGGCCTGACGGATGATCCTGCGGCGGGCGCGAAGTATCATTTTCCTGCGGGTACCTCGCTGGCTCCCGGGGCCTATCGGGTGGTGGCACTGGATGCCGCCGCCCCCTTCCGGCTGGATGGCGATGGTCAGACGGTGCTGCTGCTGGCTGCGGATGGCTCGCTGGCAGACGCGGTCAGCTTCGGCCCGCAGGCCGCCGACCGCTCGCTGGGGCGCACGGCCGCGGGCTGGGGACTCGGCGGCCCGACTCCCGGCGCGGCGAATGTGCCGGAATCCACGGGACCCGCCAGTGCCCTGCGGATCAATGAATGGATGGCCACCGATCCGGATGGACCGGACTGGCTGGAACTGGTGAATCCCGGCACGCAGCCCGTGGCTTTTTCCGGCCTGCGGCTGGGGAACGGGACGGACACCACGGTGCTGCCGCCGCTTTCCTGGATCGGGCCGGGGGGATTCCAGCGCTTCATCGCGGACCGCGGCACGGGCACGAATCACCTTGCCTTCAAGCTCAGCAGCAGCGGGGAATCTGTGAGCCTGACAGACGGCGTGGGTGCCCTGATTGACTCCCGCACTTTCGGCCCGCAGCAGGCCGGTGTCCCGCAGGGACTGCTGCCGGATGCCGCCGGCGCAGTCACCAGCTTCCCCGGCAGCGGCTCGCCGGGCGAGGCGAATGCCCTGGCCATCACGGACATCGTCATCAGCCGGATTTATCCAGACATAGAACTTCATAACCGCAGCGCGCTGGCCGTGGTGCTGGACGGCTGGCTGCTCCACGGATCCCTGACAGATTCCGCGCCATTCATCTTCCCGGGCGGGACCAGCATCGCTCCGGGCGGCACGCTGACCGTGCCTGCGGCCAGCCTTCCGTTTTCGCTGGAGCCCCTGCGTGGCGGAGCGGTGTATCTTTCCCATGGCGGCACGCACCGCAGCCGCCGCAGCTATGGCGCATGGGACGGGAATCCGTGGGGGCTGGTGATGCTCCCGGACGGGGAGGAATTTGTCAGGGTCCGTCAGCTTCCGGCCACGCCTGCGGGCGTCCCGGTGGTCGGTCCGGTGGTGGTGCGCGAGTTCAGCTATGATCCGCCGGATGTGCCGGGGGATAATGATACGTATGAATTTGTGGAATGGCAGAACACCAGCGCCGCCGCGGTGGACATCAGCGGCTGGAGGCTCGCGGGAGATGCGGACTTCACCGTGCCGGAGGGCGTCAGCCTGCCTGCGGGCGGTTACGCGGTCTTTGCTCCGGTCCCGCCTGCGGAGTTCGCCGCACGTTATGCCGCGCCGCCCGGCACGCTGGTGCTGGGACCGTGGAGCGGAAGTCTGCCGGACTCCGGTGGCGAGGTGCGCATCGTGCGCCGTCTGCCTCCAGTCATGGCGGAAGGCCCGGACTTTGGCTATCACCCGGAGGTCACGCTGGAGCGCATCCGTTACCGCGACACCGCGCCATGGCCTGCGGAGGCAGATCGCGCCGGGCTGAATCCGCAGCGAGCCGCGCCCGGGGGATATGGGAATGATCCGGCCAGCTGGACCACTGGAGCGCCATCCCCGGGGGCCGCTGACTCGCCGAATCTGCCGCCATCGATCACCATCACCGCACCCGCTGATGGCGGCAGCAGTCCGGCCGGCACTCCTGTTATGATCTCGGTCAGCGCGGCCGATCCGGATGGTGCCATCACGGCGGTGCAGTTCCGGGTGGATGGTGTCCTGACAACTACTGCGGCAGCGCCTCCGTTCACGTTTACATGGACCTCCCTGGAGCCCGGCCCGCACGCGCTGCGCGTCAGTGCCTACGATACGCGCCTGGCTTCGGCCTCGGCGGAGATTCTCTACACTCTGGCGAACGATCCGCCCATGGCAGCTATCCTGTCGCCAGGGGATGGCGCCAGATTTGATCGCGGAACATCCATTCCCATTGCGGTGGCCGCGCGCGATCCGGAGAATCTGCTGCAGCGCGTGGATTTCCTGGCGGACGGGGTGCTGATAGGCTCTGCCTCCGCCGCACCCTGGACCATGGTCTGGAGCGGAGCCGCCGCCGGATTGCACCGGCTCGTGGCGCGCGCCACGGATGCCACCGGCCTCAGCCGGTCTTCGCAGGCGGTGACCATCATAGTCGCGGGCACTTCCGGAGCGGTGCCGTATGTGGCTTGGCAGGTTCCCGCCGGCACTGCCGGCACGCAGAACTTCGGCGGCAGCCTCGGGATGGACTTCGAGGTCATCAGTCCTGTGCTGATCACGCGGCTCGGCGTGTTTGACAGCGGTTCGAATGGGCTGAATAGCACCCTTACCGCGCAGCTCTGGCGCACCCAGCCTTCCCCCGCGGTGCTCGCCGCCCTCAGCTTTACCACAGCCTCGCCCGGCACTCTGGCTGCGGCTTCCGGGAGCCGGTTCAAGGATCTGACCACGCCGCTGCTGCTCCACCCCGGCATCTACACCATGGTGGCCTACGGCTACTCTGCCAGCGAGCTGAATGGAAACTCCAATGGTGGGAATCCGCTCTGGACGACCCATGACGGAAACGGGCTGATCCGTTTCACCGGCACCGGGAGCTATGGCACTGCGGGGCAGTATCCTGCCAATGCGGACGGCGGTCCGGTGAACCGCTACGCCGCCGGTACCATGGAATTCACCAGCGCGGACAGCGATGCCGACTGTATGCCGCAGGACTGGGAAACAGCGAACGGATTCAACCCCTCCGATCCTTCGGACGCCACCGGCGATGCCGACGGCGACGGGCGGCTGAACCGCGAGGAATACGCCGCCGGGACCGACCCGCGGGACCCTGCGAGCATCTTCCGGATTCAGGGTCTCACCACAGCACCCGGGCAGATCACCGTGAGAATCACCTTGCCCGCGAACCGCCAAGCCGTGCTGCAATACAGCGGGGAACTGATCTGGTGGTTCGATCAGCAGACCATCGCCGCCAGCGGGTCGCCGCGCGTGCTTGATCTCGCCATGCCCGCCGGACTGGGCCGGAAATTTGTGCGCGTCGCCGCCTCTCCCCCGTGAAGCGGACAGGGCGGAACGTGATCTGCGCCTGCCTCTGGCATCGCCCGTGGGGAGAGGAGTGGCTGATCGTCCCTCGCCGGTTCACGGCCGGGGATTCTTTTCTCATGATTCAATCCAAACTTTTCGTTCCCGGACCGATCGACGTCTCACCTGAAACCCTTCAGACGATGGCGCAGTCCAGGAGCAAGCGGTTGATCTTTGCCTGTCTGAAAAGTCGCGCAGCGGATGGTTGGTTAATACCCATCCTTCCTCTGATTCAGGCAAAAATGTCCATAACGGGATTTCCCTTGCCGTCTTCGGTGGCGTAGAACGGGCGGCGTTCCACGTCGTAGGCCGTTTTGGGGCTGATGCCCATGGCTGTGAAGATCGTGGCGTGGAGATCCGGGACCGAGACCGGATTTTTGATGGCGACGCAGGGCCGTTCGGCTGCGGTTTCGCCATACAGGAATCCCTTTTTCACGCCGCCACCAAACATCACAATCGAAGAACCTCCCGTGAAGTGACGGTGCAGACCGTAGTGTTTCATTTCCTTCAAATACTCGACTTTTTCAGCCTGGTCGGCGGCGTTTGAGCCGGGCTTGCCCTCCATGATCATATCCCGGCTGAATTCACTGGCGATGATGACCAGCGTGCGGTCGAGCAGCCCCCTTTGCTCCAGATCCCGGATCAATTGCGCAATCGGAGCATCGATTTCCTGCTTCATCCGCGTTAGTGTCGTGTGGCCATCGCCGTGGGTATCCCAGTTCAAAAACGGAACATACTCTGTGGTCACTTCCACGAAGCGGGCTCCAGCTTCCACGAGTCGCCGGGCCAGCAGGCAGCCCTTGCCAAACCGCCCGGTGTCGTAGGCCGCCCGGATTTCCGGCGGCTCCTGGCTGATATCGAATGCCTCGCGTTCGGTTGCATTGAGCAGGCGATGGGCACTCTCCATGGCCCGCAGCATGGATTCCTGCTGGTAGTCACTCCTGTCATGCGAACGGCTGGCAGCTTCCGCGAGCTTTTTGAACTGCCGGTAGCGGCTGGAAAAGCGACCCGGATCCATCCCTTTTGGAGGACGGACGGATGCCGCTGCTTCTTCCGGAAATGGCAGGTTCATGGGGCCGAATTCGCTGCCGAAAAAGCCCGCCGTGGTGAACGCTTTCAGTTCCTCCTGTTCGCCCACACCCTCAAGGCGCTGCCCGATATTGATGAAGGGCGGAATCACCGGATTCTTCGGCCCGAGGACTTTGGCCATCCAGGAACCCAAATGTGGGCAGGCCACCGTCTGTGGCGGGACATAACCGGTATGCCAATGATACTGGTGGCGGGAATGCAGGATGCTGCCGAGATCCGGTTGAAAGTGCGAACGGATCAGCGTGGCGCGATCCATGACCGACGCGATGTTTTCCAGTCCCTTGCTGATCTTGATATGGTCTGCGGCCGTGTTGATCGGGGGAAATGTGCTGAACACCTTTTCCACCGGCAGTCCGACCTGAAAGGGCTCGTAATGCTTGGGATCGAACGTATCAGGTGCGCCCATGCCGCCGCCCATCCACAGGAGAATGCAGGCATCCGCGGTTGCCTTGGGGTGAATGATTTTTTCGCCGCCGGACGTGAATGCGAGGAGCCGGGGGGCGCCCGCGGCCATCGCCGCAGCGGTGCCGGCCGCCAGTTGTTTCAGGAAGTCACGCCTGATGATGGAGGGCGGTGCGCTGGTATCGAAGGTCGGAAACATGGCTGACAGCGGAGTGGTGATTGTTATGATTGGCGGCTTAACGGACGAACTGGAACTCTGGAAGCGTGCAAACCATCCACACCACGTCCTGAATGTTTTGTTCGGTCAGGGCCGGGCCGAGCGACTCTCTTGCCACAGCAAGCTCCTCGGTGGAGGGATCCCGGCCGAGCCCGGCCCGGTAGAGCCAACCCGTGAAATGATCCGGCCCCGCCCAGGTCCGCTTCAGCAACTGCGCTGCGCCCCTCGCCAACGCCTCGGAGAAAATGGCTCCGTTCGCCAGATCCATGGCCTCAAGCGTGGTGAGTTCGGCTGGCCGCTCCGAGACAATCTGCTCCCGGTTAGGCCGTCCGAGGGTCCGCATCAGAAAGTCGCTTTTCACCAGAGAGGCACGGACCATGCGGGTAGTGCCGCTGGCAGCATGGGCCAGTTTGGATTTGAGTTCCGCATCCACCGCCGCCGCCCAGGGCCCGGCCACGATTACCGCGTCATGCCACGCCGGCTCCCCGGGGAACTTCCCGTCGGCGTCAGGTCCGCCGGCGGTCCACTGCCAGGAGTCATCCGTGGACAGCCGCCACTCTTTGCCGTCGCCCGTATGGGCACTCGCCTCCAGATACGCCGCCGCCGGATTCGGGTCACCGCCCCCGTTCCCCGCGACGAGCAGGATTTCATTCGGGCCATTCGTCAGGTGGTTTTGCAGATCGAATAACTCCACGGTGCCCCATTCCCCATCGGCCCCCACTTTCCTGCCGTTCACATACAGCTCGTATTCATTGTCCGCTGTCAGAACCACGCCAGCTCTGGCTGGAACTTCCGGAAGGTTCCAGGTTTTGCGCAAGGTTACCTTCTGTCCGGCGGGCGGGGTATCTCCGGCGGGCGGCTCGGATGCCCAGATCCATTTTCCAGTCAGTACCTGTGCCCTGACCCCCGCCGGATCTGGTTTGCCTCGCGTCACGGCAGCCTCAAAACTCTGAGGGGCCATTCCAGTCAATTGCCACACTGCATCGACAAACTGTTCTGCGGTCATCCGTTTGGCCCGGGGTCCCGCATACTGATAGCGTGTCTGCGCCTCTTCCGGTTGGCGCGCTTCCGCCTCTTCCTGGTAGGCCGCAGATGTGGCGATCAACTCCAGAGTCTTCTTCAGATCGTAGCCGGAGTCCTGGAGATGGCAGGCGAGATAGTCCAGCAGATCGGCGTTCCATGGTTCCGTCTGCATGGCATCGACCGGATGAACAATGCCCCGGCCCATCAACCGGTGCCACAGCCGGTTCACCATGGTCCGGGTGTAGCGGCCATTCTCCGGATGGGTCAACAGGCTGGCCAACTGCTGCAATCGTTCCGGCTGCGGGGCGTCCGGATCGATTTGTCCGAGCTCCGGAAACAGCCAGCCAGCCCTGGCCTTGCGTCCCACCGGCTTGTCGCAGCGGTGAATCTCCAGCGGCTGCGTCGCATACACCGCGGCCACGCTGAAGGCCTCATCCAGTTTCCATCGATCAATGAAACTGTCGTGACAGGAAGCGCACTTCAGATTAATGCCCAGAAATGCCTGGCCGATGCTCTGGGCAAACTGGATCTCCACGCTCTGTCCGGCACTCACCTCTCCGCGCCACTGGATACCGGCCGCGAAGCCGGCGCTTTCCGGCGTCGGCGGAGCGATCAGTTCCCGGGTAAACTGGTCGAACGGCTTGTTGGTGATCAGGGCGTCGTAGAGCCATTTGGTAATCTGCGTCCGCCCTCCCGTGATGAATCCTGTCCCGGTGTAATCGTTCCTCAGCAGATCATTCCAGAATGTCAGCCAGTGCTCGGCATAGTCTTGATCCCGGGCGAGGAGTGCAGCGATGAGCTTCCGGCGTTTGTCAGGATCAGGATCGGCCGTGAATGCCGCCAATTCCTCAGCCGTCGGCAATAAGCCGATCAGATCGAGCGAGGAACGCCGCAGGAACGCCCCATCTGTTAACAATGCAGCGCGGCCTCTGCGTTCCTTGATCAGGGCGGCATCCAGGAAGCGATCCACCGGATTCTCCCTGCCGCCCGCGGCTTCCGGCAGCGTCGGCCGGCGTGGGCGCAGCGGTGGGTCATACGATGGCTTCTGAAAGGCAAACCCGGCCTCCCAGGCCAGTCCCCCATCAATCCATCGCTGCAGGATGCCGATCTCACGGGCATCCAGCCGCGGCCCCTTTGGGGGCATTTGCGAATCCGGATCCTGTGATCTCACGAACCCCATCAGCTTGCTGGCGCCGGCGTCTCCGGGGACGATCACCTTGCCGTTTTCCCCGCCCGCCAACAAGGCAGCGCGGTCGTTCATGGAGAAACCACCCTTCTTCTTGTCCCCGGTGTGGCACTCCACACAGTGCTTCTTCAAAACGGGGACGACCTCATGCGCGAAATCGTCCGCCAACGCAGTGGCGGACATCGTCGCAGCAAAAGCAGCAGGCAGGATACACCGGAATGGACGTGTCATGGCGGACGGATTTGACCGTAAAATCATCGGTCACCGGAGTAATGGCACCGGTGAGCCATTTGTTTCCAGAAATATTGGGGAAGGGCAAACTCAGATGGCCAGGCTTCGGCATGAAGCTGGAGGGGACAACCCGGTGACCACGTTGCTCAGATGGGAGGCATCAATTTCTGCCAAGACTGGCGAGGTAGCCAATGAGGTCGAGGAGTTCGGTTTGCTTGAGTGAGTCCGTGAGGGCAGCTGGCATGAGGGTGCCGATCAGTTTGCGCCCGCTGATGGTGGATTTAGGGATGCGGGTTTCTTTTCCAGCGGCGTCACGGAGGAGGAGTTCATGGTCGGTTTCGGCGGCAGCCATGGCGAAGAATTGCTGGCCGTCCTGGGTGGTGACCTGGGTGGCATTGAACCCTTCTTTGACGGCGGCGGCAGGATCGAGGATGGACTCGACGATGTAGTCGAGCGGGGCGCTGGCTCCGAGGTTGGCCAGGTCAGGGCCGACTTGGCCACCTTGTCCGGCGATGGCGTGGCAGGCGGTGCAGGCGAGGGTGGCCCGTTCGTAGATGGCTTTGCCGCGCTGGACATTGCCATTCGCGACCGCGGCGGTGGCCAGTTCCTTGAACTCGGACTTGGTCCATCTCTTTTCGGCTTCACTTGTTGCGGATTTCCGGCGGAGGGCGCTGCGCAGGGCGGAGTCGCTGAGATGCAGCGAGTCCATCAGCCGCAGGCCTTCGGCACAGACGGCCGCGGGCACATCGGCGTCAGCCAGGGTGTTGCGCAGGATGCCGGTGACGGAGGTGCTGCCGAAGAGTTGCGTCCAAAGCGCGCCAGCTTCGGCGGGGGCGGTATCGCGCAGGAGTTGCAGAAGGGCTGGGGTGGCGGTGGCGGGGTCGAACGACGCGAGGTTGATGATGGCCCGATGCCGGATGGCGTACGGGGTGGCGCTGGTGGTTAGCCCGGCCAGGCCGCCGCGGGCGTTGCCTCCCTGCATGAGGCGCAAACTTTCAAAGGCCGCGCTCCGCTGAGCTTCCGGCGCGGCAGGATCGGCGGCGATAGTTAGAATATCATGGCCCAGGGCCGGGAGTTGCCAGTGGCCGGCGAGCCGGAGCGCAGCTTCCCTCACTGGCCCGCTCTGGTGCTGGAATAGCGGAACCAGCTGATCCGGCGGGCAGGACACGCGGAGATTGCGGCGGGCCGCCTCTTCCAGCGCAGTCAGCACGAGGGGCGTGGCGGCGGCCTCGAAACCACTGTCGGCATACTGTGACCAGACGCGCTGCACCTCGGCCACCTGCCCTGCCTTGCCAATGAGGGCAAGCCACGGTCCGCTGCCATCGCGGGGAATCACGCGGTCCTTCAGCAAATAAGCCAGGACTGCTCCGGCCTGTGAGGGCTCGATGGCGGCGAGCGCAAAGCTGAGCTGGGCCTCACGGCCCTGCGGAGACCAGTGACCATGGAGCACGGCGGCCACCCAGGGCTGGCTGAGCTCGCGGATGGTCAGCCACAGAGCATAGTCGAGATGCGGGTCCAGCGGGGTCTCGTGAATGGCCAGCACGGCGGCCGCGGATTCCGCTGAGGGAAAGGTTCCCAGAACCCGCGCGGCTTCCAGCCTGGCGCGGGGATGGTCGTCCTGGGCGAGCTTGAGGGCAGCGGGCAAGCTGGGGGCAGCCCGCAGCGCAGCGGCCCGCACGCGGCCATCCCGCGCGCTGAGGGCAGCGTCAGTTACCGGATCATCTGCCACCTTCAACGCGACATGCAGCCAAAGGGCTTCGAGTTTTGCTTCGTCGCTGCCGTGGCCAGCCGCCCATTTCTTCACCTCGGTCAGAACCTCGCGGCCACGTTCTTTCAGGAGACGGCGGGCGTGGTATTGCGGCCACGGATTGGGTGAGAGCAATTCGGCGCAAAGCTCCGGATTCGATTTCTGCAGGAGGGGTTCCCATGGCACGGGAGGACAGCTCCTCGAACTCACGCGCCAAATCCGGCCGTGGGTGAGATCGCGGCGCGGATCGCGGAAATCCACCTCGCCATGATTGATGATAGGGTTGGTCCAGTCCGCCATGTAGAGCGCGCCGTCCGGGCCGAGTTGCAGGTCCACCGGGCGCACCGCGTTATCGGAAGTTCGCACCAGGTCCGGCAGCGTGGTGGCGGCAAACCCGGCCCCATTCTCCCGCATCGCGTATTGTCTGATGGAATGCCCGGTGTGGGAGCCTGCGACCACGCGGCCCTGCCAGTCATCGGGCCACGCCGGGCCCCGGAGAATTTCCAGTCCGCACAGTTTTGGCTCATTCAGCGGCCCCACCGGCGGACAAAGGCGCGGGGCAATTTGCGTGACATGCAGTGAGTCCCGGAAGGTGAAATGAAGGCCCTCCCCGGAATTGTCCGCGGTAAAGTAGTTGCCATACCGGTCCACCGCCTTGGACCACGGATTGATCCAGCCGTGGGAAACCGTCTCCAGCGATGTATCACGCGGATCGAAGCGCCAGACGTTGCCACGCTCCGCCCGCACCATGCCCTGCGGGGTTTCGATGTTGCTGCGGATGAAAAGCGACTGATTGAAATACAGCCGGCCATCCGGCCCCCAGCGCGTGCCGTGAATGAGGTGATGCGAGTCCTCGGTCCCAAACCCGCTTAGCAGCACCCGGCGTTCATCCGCACGGCCATCGCCATTGGTGTCCTTCAAAAACAGCAACTCCGTGCTGGCGGCGACATAACATCCGCCATCGCCCGGCTCAACTCCGCAGGGGATGGTGAGCCTGTCCGCAAAGAGCGTCGATTTCTCAGCACGGCCGTCGCGGTTGGTATCTTCAAGGATGTAAATGCGGTCATCGGGGAGCGCGTCAGGACGGGCCTGCGGATAGGACGATGAACACACCACCCACATGCGCCCGAGTTCATCGAAGGTCAGTTGCACGGGCTTTCCGATCAGGGGAGTTTCCGCATACAACTGCACGTCGACGTTATCCACGGTGAACTCCGGCAGTGGCCGCAAGGGCTCTGCGCCGGGCCCGGCCGGCAGGGTTTCGGCCACAGGCAGATCCCCGCTTTTCAACAGCGCCGCGATGCGACGTTCCAGATTGGCGATCGGCTTTTCAAACTGCGGCAACTCCGCGGTCAGGCGTCCCTGTTCCGCCCGGCGCGGTCCTGCGAGATAGACCCAGTTCTGAAACCGCCATTGGAAAAACCGCATCGCATTTTTCTCCACGATACTGGTGCGCAATACCTCACGCCGGGCCGCGTCCAGCACCACCGGCGGCATTGACAGTTGCTGCGCCAGCACCCCGGCAGCACCCCGGTAGCCCTCAGCATTCCAGTGCAGGCCGTCTTCGGTCGGCAAGGCCGCGTCCGCGAAGGAAACGAAGGAGGCACCCCGTTCACATGCAATCTGACGCAGGGTGGCGGTGCATAGCGCGAGGCGATTCTTGATTGGAGTGGAAACGGCCGGCCCGGGCTGCGGCGGGGACAGCAGAAGGCAGCGCACCCCGGGCCAGATTCCGGTAGCGGTGTCCATCACGCGAACGATGCCATCGCGAAAGGCATCCACATCGAACTCCTTTTCCAATGCAGAGGCGGTGCCATAGCCAATCACCAGCACCGTTGGACTGGCATCAGTAAGCTGCCGTTTGAGTTCTTCGAAGCGGTCCTGGTCTCCTTCCATCCAGCCCCGCGAAATGCCATCAGGGGTATCCCCGCTCCAACCGAGGTTCCGGAAGCTAACCTCTGCTTCCGGCCAGGCCGCAGCCATCCGCTCTTCGATGAAACCGTGACGGCCCTCCCGCTCGATGAGCGTATCCCCCAACAACACCACGCGGTCGCCATCCCCGAGCGAAAAGGGAGCCGGGGCTTCGGCTGCCGCTGTCGTGGCACCCCGCACGAGGGCTTCGATTTCCGAGAGCTGGGCATAGCGGATTCCATCGCCATCCTTGCTGGAGCTTTCCAGCAGGACCACCCGCAGCCGCGTGGTGTCAGAAGGCGGCAGGGAAATCACCGCCGTGCCCGTGTTCTTCAAGTCACGGGTCGCCACTTCCTTCCAGGTGTCACCGGCATCCGGCACCTCAATGCGGACTTTGGCAGGAAACGTCGCGGCGTCCGAAGGATGGAGCACGAGGCGTTCGATGCGTTCACTTTTCGCGAAGCGTAATTCCAGCCAGTGGGGATACGGCTTCGCCAATTCACTGTGCCAGCGGTTCCCTTCACCCGTGGCCGTAAGGCCATCAATGAGCCGGGACGCGGAAAATGGATCAAAGGTATCTGAAGCCGTTGCGCTGCCGCCCGCCTTGGCCAAAGCCACATTGTGCCATGCCGGAGCTGCGTTCAGTTGCCCCGTTTCCGGTGCGGCGTCTGGTGCCGGACCGAGCAGGAAATCCCTGAATTCCACCTTCATCGGCGGACCGGCGTGCAATTGCAGCGCAAGGATATCCCCTAGCGGTTGGACGTTGGACCGCAACTCCATTTCCGAGATCTGCCGGCTATTCACGAACACCTGCATGATCGGACCCCGGGCCACGATCCGATAATCATTCCACTGGTCGCGATGATGAATGCGCGCCAGCAACTCCTCGCGATTGCCCAGCTGGGCGACGGTTTTGCGGGTGACTTCCTGCGCTCCCGGCATCGGATCGGTGATCAGCCACTTTTCGCCAAAGCCTGCGCCCCGCCCCGGTCCACCCTCATCGTAGATGAATCCAAACTGACCGGGAATTGCCGAAATATCCGCCTGCAATCCAATGACCCGCCACGTCTCCGGATTCTGCAGCACTGAGCGGAGCTGCACGCCGGAGTTGGCAAAACCCTCAGGGTTCTTCGGTGTGAGTTTGACTTGAAACGACAAGGCAAAATCCTGTGGAACCGCCGCCCCGCGATAGAGCAAAAACGTATTTCCCGGTGCCGGGTTTTCCGGTGAGGTCTCACCGACGAGGCAGCCATTTTCCACGCGCCACAGTTTGGGATTACCTTCCCAGCCGCTCAGGTCCCTGCCGTTGAAAAGCGCTGTTTTGGATCCGCCGGCAGCCCGCGCCTTCACGTTCAGATTGAGCTTCACCTTTCCAGACGCCGGGGTGATCAGCACCACGCGCGCGGCTGGCTGTGAGAAGGTTCCCGCTTCGGCCTTCACGTCGTAATGGTAGGTGGTGCGGGGCAGGCCTAGCTCCGGCTGGTGCAGCGTGGTCGGCGGAGACCATGTGTAGGTGAGGGACTGAGGCGCGACATGGGAGATTTTGAAAAAGTCCACGTTGGGACCATATTCGGGCGGAGTGTCCTTTTTCCAGAAGGCCCGGGCCGGGCGGTGCCAGGTGAGTTCCAGCGCCCAGTTGGCCGGTGCGGCATCGCCATTCAGTTCAAAGGTGGCGGCGTCTTCATCAAAAGTGATCCTGACATCTCCCCCGGATGCCAGCGGGAAGGAAACGGTCATTTGCCGGTTGTCCGGGGTATCAAGCTTCGGCTTCCCGGCTTTCAGGACTTCGCGCGTGCCATCGGGCTTCAGGGCGACCAGCCGGATGCCGGCCATTTTCCCGTCGGCAATGGAACTCCACTGCATGCCATCCATCACAGGCATGGCCATAAAAACGTTGTCAGAGGCACGGCAGGCTTCGTTCAGATAGGAATCTGCAATGTCTTCATCATACAGGTAGAGGTCGCGCAGCCGGAATTCGTCGCCTTCCCACAGCAGTCCGCAGCGGTAGTAGCGGCTGGAATACCATGTCGCTTTGCGGGGCACGTCCCAGTTCATCACCTTGGGCAGGTTCTCCACGATTCTGGCGTTCTCCTCCGGTTGCTCCTTCACCGCGTTGTCGAGAAAATCCTTCACCTGCTTCACCACCCACCCGGTGGCTGGAGCGAAGGTATCGCTGCCGTCTTCCATCGCATTCTCAGCGCCAGGAGGGGTCAGGGGATTTTCCTTCAGAAAAGCCTGAGCGGTCTGGCTCAGTGTCTCCGTCCTGATGAGACCCAGATCACGGTATTGGGCAACCATGCGCTGCAGATCCCCGATGCTGTCCGGGTTGATCCATGCGGTTTCCGTGCCGGGCGTGGTATTGCCGAGGGAGAGCGGCGTCTCTGCCAGCATATTCAGCCACCATTCCGCATAACGTCCGGCACTGATGAACAGCGAAGGCATCTGCATGGAGCCAAAAGGATAGGTGGCCGCACCGCCTTCGTAATGATGGATCGGTTCCACCCCGCCGGTCATGCGGAACATGGCGACACCCATCGATTTCTCCAGAGTCTGGGCCGGCATGTAGGCGTTGTTGCGCGAGACAATGTAAGGCGAATTTTGAGGTGCCCCCCAGAGGGTGTAGTAGTCCGTGCGCCATTGATCCGGACATTCCGCCGAAGCAATCACCCCATATTTTTCCTTGAGGTAACGCAGGGTGTAAGTATCCACCACCCACGCTCCGGCCGTTTTTGGATATCGACCAAAGACCTCCTTAAAGTCAGCCATATACAAATCGACCAGCTTTTCGCGGTCCTTCGGGGCGAATCCGCTGGGATAGGAAATGCTGGGCGCCGGATCCCACACGTAACGCTCACCCCGCCATTTCAATCCCGCCTTCTCCACCAGTTCCTGCCCGACCTGCATATTCATGGCGGGCTCCAGCAGTGGATCTTCCCTCATTTCCCGCATCATGAATTCGCGGAAGCGCGGATCAATCAGCGTCTGATGTTCGAACATGAAGGTCGTGGGGATTTTATGTTTCCTCGCCAGTTCCACACTGGCCACAAAGTTCCGGAACATCGGCTCACCCGTCATGCCTGGCTGAGGATCCTGATTGCTGCGGACACTCATATACAGCCAGTTCACCACGACCGGGCGGCCGTGGGTTTTCTCCTTCCACTCCGCTTTGACCTGCTCGATCCTCTCCGGTGGAATCAGGACGCTCTGGGAAAAGGCGAATGGGGTCAGGAAGACGAAGGCCAGCAGCGCGGCAAAAGTCTGCCGTTGGGATTTTTCCGGTCGGGATGCGGGGGGCATGGGATTAATTTGCTTTTCAGGCTGCGCGGGGACGGGGGGGCGGAATCGGGGAGGGATTGGGGTGTTAGTCGCGGAGCCCTCACGGCTGGCGGGTGACGCGCGACTCCATTTCCGCAGCCGCTGGCTCCCACTTCAGGGGTTGGACATAAATGCCTTCCAGATCATGTCCCGCTGGCGTGGCGCTGGGAACGGTGCTGAGCATGGAGCCCGCGATGTATTCCTGGCCGCGATGCGTGATGACCTCCACCGCGTGGCCCGGCTGGGTTTCGATGGTGTTGGCCACGGTCTCCCCGAAGTTGAAGGGGTCTTCGGAGATGTAAAGATGCGTGTGGCTGTAATCGATGCCGCTGGTCCAAAGGTAGTAATAGCCATCCCGATAAATCACACAGGGGGATTCTGCATACCCATGGGGAGAGGCGGATGTGTCCCGCAGCACGGTGCGTCCCGGTGACCAGTGGAGCAGGTCTGGAGACGTGCGGACCCGGGGCCCGGAGCCTTCGCCGGAGCAGTAATACATCAGGTGGGTCTGCAATCGTTCGTCCCAGAAGACGCAGAAATCCCGGTTATCCAATTCGCGGACCGCGAGGTTCTTTTCGGCCAGTGCTGGGCCGTTCCAGGGTGTCCAGTGAGCCAGATCGGGATCACTGGAAGTCAGGATACGGGCTCCTCCGGCGGCGGGGTCTTTTCCACCGAAGTAATGAAAGTAGTAAAGGAAGGCGGTGGTGCGCCCGCGATTCCAGGTGATGCCGGGCGCCCACATGATGGCTTGCGGAGAGTCGATCTGATAACTGATCTTCGGCAGGGTTTGCATCGGAGCCTCCAGGGAATCTCCCACGGAATGGAACAAGGCATAACCATCTTCCACCGCCATGCCATTGCTGGTGCTGCCGGGCTCGCGTCCGAAGGTGCCGATGCAATGGACCCGGTCCTTTTGATCGATGATGAAATGGAAATCACTGTGCAGCGTTTTGCCGTCGCCCACCAGCAACGTGGCGTCTTTCCAGGGCTTGGAAGGACGGGGAATCATGAGCGGCCGGCGGTCCGGTTTGCTGACTGGAGGTGCCGTCCAGGAGAAATAGAACCGGAAGGCATCTGGCTGTTCGCTGAAATTGGCGTTAGGTGATTCATGGGCCGTGCCAGCGTTCTGCATCGGCCAGCGGCTTCCGGCATGCCGACGGAGGGGCGTGACTTCGACGTGGAGTTTACCAGCGCCACAGATGGTTTCCACTTTTGGCAATTCAAACAGGCCAGGCGCGGGATGTTCAGCATCGTGGACGGGGTAAAGGTCCTCGGGGTTGAGCTTGAAACGGTTTGCGGGGATTTCGATCCACCCGTCCATTTGGGCTCCGCCTGCTGACGGGAGGAAATTTCCCGTGAGAGAAATGGACTGCGCCGCGAGGGTGAACGGTGTGCCAGCCGCCGGGCCGCCCCAGGCAATGGTTCCGCCCCGCACGCTGGAGCGCGTGGCGATCCCGGCAGGGGCGGCCGCATCGTGATAGGCGGCTGTGGGATCGTAGGAGACGAGGCGGTTGTCCCTCCCCAACGTAAGGTAAATTTTGCCATCCGGACTGGCGGCGGGAAATTGTGGGTAGTCGAGCCGGTTGAAGAGGATTTCCTCATTGCCGTTGGTGGTGTCGATCCTCACGAACTGGCCGGAGTTGCCATGATCCTCGCGATTCGCTTCGCTGCACACATAAAGGTTGTTGCCGTGAAGGGCGATCCCCCGGACGCGCCAGAATCCTTTGTTTAAAATGGTAATCTGGCCATCAGGTCGTTTGACCTTGATTTGACCCGGCGCGGAGGGCCGCGAGTAGCCGGTCGGTGAGATGTCAAAGACACCGTATTCGCTCACGTAAACGGAGCCATCCGCCCCAACCGCAATCCCGCTGGTGGGGGAAAGGGCGGTCATCACTTCGGTGACAACCCTCGCCGCTTTATCCCATTTCAGCACGCGACCCCCTTCGAGAACTGCGAAGAGATTTCCCGTGGCGTCGCAGGTCAACTGCCGGGGGCGGGTGATGTTTTCCACGATGAACTCTTCTTTCCCGTCGTTGGCGATGCGCAAAATTTTGCCAGGATTCCCCGAATCACCGAGATCTAGTCCCACAAAGACGTCGCTCCCGATTCCGGTGGCGAGGCCAAACATGCCTGGCGTGTCGGTGCCCCGCCAGACATCAAGGTGGCGCGTGACGGGATTCCAACGCTGAATTTTCCGATGGCTGAATTCCGTAAACAACACGCAGCCCTCGGCATCCACGGCGGTGCCGAAACTGTAGTGAGCCTCTGCGCAGGGAATGATCTCCCGCAGCGCAGTTTCCTGCGCGGGACTGGTGAGGACAAAAAGGCCGAGGGACAGGATGATTTTCAGCAAGGGAATGACAGGATTGAGGGTGGAAAATCGGCGACTTCTTTCCCATGGCGGGAGGAAGGATCGGCCATCAGGTGGATCACCGTGAATGGCTGATCCGGGGGCGAAAGAGCTGACGGAAAAACTGTATAAAGGCGTTAGAGTCCCAAGTTTTCAAACAGATACAATCCTGATTTGCCGGGACAGACAAGGTCGGTGTCCCCGTCTCCGTCGATGTCTGCAGCCGACATTTGCAGGCCGGTTCCGGCGGTGGCGCGGGGAAAGTCCTTCAACGCCCAGCGTTGCGCGGGGTCTTCCGGAGCATTGCTGGCGGGAGCCCCTTGGAAAATCTCATGCCTCATCCACCGGGCGGCCTGCCGGTCGAACTGATAGTAGCAAATCACCGGGGCATGGGTGGCGCCCAGTTCGCTTTCATGGGCGTAAATGCGTTTTCCCGTGATGAGTTCTGGTTCGCCCACGCCGTCGAGATTGGCATACAGGAGCGTATGCACCTGCGAGAACGTCACATCAATCACGAGCCGTTGCCATTCCCGTTTTCCGTCTGCTGACACCGTCTGTTTGAGCCAGCGCAGTCCGAAAGCATGGCCCAGGCCCCACACGATGTCGGTTTGATGGTCACCATCCACATCCCGTCCGTAAATGTAAATTCCCGCAGCCCCGAGATCAAATTCCGCATGGAATGGCCAGTCGTTGGACGCAGGGTCCGCAGGCTGTTCATACCATCCCTTTGAGGTGATG
The DNA here is from genome assembly GCA_903936775.1 of uncultured bacterium. Classification (GTDB taxonomy): domain Bacteria; phylum Verrucomicrobiota; class Verrucomicrobiia; order Verrucomicrobiales; family V1-33; genus CAIZWU01. The sequence continues at coordinate 43,880 of CAIZWU010000261.1, forward strand.
ATATCCAATCGTCCATCGCTGTTGACGTCGCCTGTTCCCACTCCATGACCCGCGCCGGCATTGCTCAGTTCATGCTTCTTCCAGACTACGGTCGGTTTTTGTTGGGTGAGTTCATACCAGACCACGACCCCGCCGGGGTTCGGAAGGAAATCGGGTTTGCCATCGCCATTGATGTCGACCAGTCCGCCAGCTTCCATATGGCCGGGGAGGTCGATTTCATGCTCGATCCAAGGTTTGGTGGAATTGCCCCCGGGATTCTCAACCCACCCGACCCGCTTGCCGAAAAAATTGCAGGTCACAATGTCCGCCCGACCATCGCCGTTCACGTCCATGGGTGAATCGCAAAAGTCCTCACAGTAGTGGGGATTGGGCACCCCAATGGGAATCTCCCGCACCTGGTGCCGAATCCATGCCGGGGCCTCATACCAGGAGTCGCCGCAGAAGATGTCGATTTTGCCATCCCCGTTGAAGTCTGCGGTGCCGCAGGCTTCAAATGGGGACTGGTCGTTGATGGTGGTCATCTTCCAGCGGATTTCTCCCGCCGAGGCCAAAGACATGCCCAGTCCGGTTGCCGTGGCAAAGGCGTGCCAAGATCGGGCCCGGGATGGGGATGGGGAGCGGTCAGGGATGGGTTCCAAAGCGCAGGCCTCTTGTGGTCGGACACAAACGAGGGCCGCTCCCGCGGCAAGTGCGGTGTGCTGCGGTGAATAACGGCGTGAAAAAAGTGGCAAGGTCATGGATCAAATAAATTTTCAGCAGTCGTATGGAGGCAGGACGGATTCGGCGGTCGCTGTTTTAGTTCACCCGTAGTTACTCCTCCGTCCTGGCGGAATAGCGCCTCATCGGCTGGGTGCGGGTGTCATCGGATCCAGTTGGGTAAGGAACGCCAGCAGATCGAGCAAATCACCTTCCGTAAGGGTGTCCAGCAATCCCGGAGGCATGAAGGACACGGGAGATTTGGTGATACTCAGGAGGTCTTTGGTGCTGAAGCGCACTTCCGAGCCCCCGGGGTCCATGGGATTTGTGGCCACCATGATGATGTCCCCCGCGAGGTTGGTGGTGCGTCCGGCGATCACCTTCCCGTCTTTCATGGTATAGATCTGAATGGCGTTTTGCTCGTTGATGATTTTGCTTGGATCGAGAATATTATCCAGCAGATCACGGGCACTATAGCGCCCACGGGCACTGGTGAGATCCGGACCAGCCAGTCCGCCTTCGCCGTGGAAATTGTGGCAGGCGACGCATCCCGTGGCGGTGAATAACATGCGGCCATTTTCAAGGTTGCGCTTCTGCTTCAGTCCAGCCTCCAAAGTGGCCGTGAAGTCCTCCATTTTCCAATGTTTCACGAAGTTCCGGGTAGTCGCCGGCATGATGCCTGGAGGGTTCAAGTCCTTGGCGATACGGTCTGCAAATTGCCTGCGCTGATCCTCGCTGAGCATCCCAATGATGCTATTCATCCGCCACTCCCTGTAGGGGCGCACACTGGCGCCGCCTTTCCAATGGGGCACCCGTTCGATGGCCGTTTTAAACAATCTCCCGCGGAGTTCAGCGGTCCAGCCGGGGCTTCCGGCCGAGTTCACCAACACTGACACGTAATGCATCTGTTCCTCCTGGGTGCGGCTGCGTTCGAGCAAATCAATCGCCGCAGGGAGGAAATTGTTGCTGTGAAGCGAGGCACACAACGCGGTGATTTCCTCGTTCACCCGGGAATCGGCAGAGGGAAGCACGGGTTCCAGCACGGCCAGGATTTTGGCGGCAACCTCTGCGGCAAACATGCCATGACGCTTTGCCGTGACCATGAGGATGCGCAGATACCAGCACTGTTCGTCAGGGCTGAGGTTTCGGAAATCAAATCGCTCCAAGGCCTTTAGCAGGGCGGGTTGCACGGTGGTGTCCCCATCCGTGGATCTCGCCAGGGCCAGGAGGGATGGCAGAGCGGTGCGTGGATTGGATTCATCAAGGGCCCGTTGTTTCCATTCTCTCAGCGGTTGCCACTCCAGGGCGATGCGGGCGGCACTGCGGACGGCCCGATCCCCGTGGGACAATTGTGGCCAGACTTTTGCCAGGGCGGCAGGGTTCGCCTTCCCATGAAACGTCTCCATTTCCCTTCGCAGCGAGTGCAAGCCTGCCGTGGCTGAATCCAGTGCTGCCGGTGGCCTTGGATTCGTGTTCTCATTCCCCACATAAGTAACCCGGTAAATTCCCGACTGGGTGCCTCGTCCCCCAATCAGGAAATAAAGCGCCCCATCCACAGGCGAAACCGCGAGATCAGCGATGGGCAAGCCCTGCGCGCTAAGAAAGGGCTCCACCTCTGCCGCATACGATGATCCTTCCGGGGTGAGGTGCACCGCAAACATCCGCCCCCAACTCCAATCACAGGCGAAGAACGCCTCCTGATAGCGTGGAGGGAATTTTGCCCCATAACCAAAGGTAACTCCCGTGGGGGAGCCCGGTCCAATGTTTTTGAGCGGCGGCTGGATATCCTCCCATTTGGAGTTCCAGTTCCAGCGCATTTCCCCGGCACGGCCGCCCCACCCGCTGTCAGTCCCACTGAGAACCTGGCGGATCGCGGTGGGGCGGTAATTGGTCAGGCCGAAATCGCCTTCGTAATCGCTGTCATAGGTGAACAGATCACCCCGGTGGTTGAAGGCGATGTCGTAGCTGTTGCGCAGTCCCATGCAGAGATACCCGGGGTTTTTTCCATCCAGATCCGCCCGCATCACCCAGCCGCCGGAGTAGGGTTCCTTGGTGTATTCAAACTCCCAACCATCCCGGTTCCAATGTTTTGGCGTCCGCCCCTCTGGGCAGGGCAAGCCGTTGCGGTCACCACTCACCACATAAATGGATTGGCCATCCGGTCCCGCCACGATGCTGTGGACATTGTGTTCATACCAGTTGGCGGCATCGCCCGTGACCCGGGGGAATTCAAAGAGTGTTTCCGCCTTGTCCAGGTTGTCATCACCATCCGTATCCCGGATGCGCAGAACCGACTCGGGCCGGAAATTCGTTTCTGAATGATCCCCGTGCTGCACCAGATAGAGGTCACCGTTGATAAACGTCATCCCCTGGGAATACCCCCACTTGTCCGACACCACCTCCACCTTTCCCTCCGCGCCATTGTTAACACCCGGCGGCGAATAACGAAACAACCTCGGCCCCTGGTCCGACGCATAAATCCGTCCCTTGTTGTCGAAACACATTGCCACCCACGAGCCATACGCCCTCGGCACGGAATAGACCCGCTGCACTGAAAACCCCTCATGCACCTGGATCGCTGAAGCCGGGGTGGCCTCACTCACCTCCGGTGGCCCGGCGGCAGGTCCATAGGTCGCTTTCAAAATCGTCAATGTTTGGCTCGCCGGCGCCGCAATCGCCAATTTCCCTGTCTCCGGAACATCCAGCGAGAGCATCTCCCCGCCGATGGTATATTCGACATGAAGTTGCTTGGAAACGCCTGGTGAGGGATCACCGAACCTGTCATTCCCAACGTCCAACGCAATCCCATCCTTGGTAACCGCCGCCGTGACCAGGGCGGTGACATCGGTTGGCTCAGCAATTCCGGGAACCGCCGTCGCAAACACGACCCCCAGGAACGTCAGGATCCGTCTGGCTGGTGACTTGGAGAACCGATGATTCAAGGGCCTGACGGTTTTCAGGCCGTTGCCGTAGCAGGTGATGCAGGGAGTCTTCATGGATGGGTGATACGAAGTTGATTTTTCAGGGGGCGTTGGATGGGGGGCGGAAATCGGGGAGGAACAAGGTTCCGGAACATCCGCTCACCTGTCATGGCGGGCTGATGATCCTGATCGCTGCGAACACTCACATATAGTCAGTCCACCACAACCGCGCGGCTATGGGTTTTCTCCCTCCGCTACGTTTTGACCTGCTCAATCCTCTCCGGTGGAATCAGGATACTCAGGGATAATGCGGATGCGGGCCGCGCGGCAAAAATCTGCCAAATGGATTTTTCCGGTCGGGAGGCGGCGGGCATGAGCAGCGGCATGGTGGTTGAGGATTGACTGGGCCGGCTAGCGGGGCCGAAGCCTGGAGCCGACGACGTGGCGGTGATCATGGTCTGACATAAACATCAAGTTCCCCGTAGAACGTATTATTCAACTGGCGGGAAACTGGATCCCGGCTGGGTTGCAGGTGCCACAGGAGGTAGCGGTAGCGGCCCAGCGTGCCGAGGGTGGAGGTGATGGAGCTGGCCTGTTGAGCAGGACGGTCCGCGCGGCCGATGACCTGGAAAAATTCGTCGGTGTTGACCCGCGCCACCTGGTCCCAGCCGGACGGTGAGGCGTCATTATCCGGCATCGGCGGAGGCAACGGCGCAGCAGAACCATACAGCACAAACTGCTGCACCGCCCGCAACCGGTTGTCTTCCTGCGCGAGATCCTGATGCCAGGAGTAGCTATTGATCCGGGTTACCTGCACCAGACTGCCAAGGTCCATCATCAACCATCCCGCCGTGCCATCGCTCATGAAGACTGATTCTGTGGGCGCGTCCCGCCTGGACTGCCCGCGTCCGTTAGTCAGTACGTCCAGCGTACCGCTGCTGGCGGTTGGCGCAGGCGCTTTGTGGAGGGCTCCGCTGACCAATAGAAGCGAGGCATGGCCCTGGCGGACATCCGCGTAGTCCGCAGCGGAGGGCGGTTCGATGCTGGGGAAGTGAAAAGAGGGCGTTTCATCCCCCCGTTCGATGCGGGCCATCACCCTGGCACTGCCTGCTTCCACTGACAGGACATCGCCTTTCCTCAGGCGCTGCGGCCTTGGCGTGCCATCCACGTGGACATCCACCTCGCCGGAGGTCACCTCCACGCGGCTTTGTCCGTCCGCCGAGGCCGCGGTGACAAATTCGGTGCCCAGGTCCACCACCCGCGAGGTCCGGGTGCGCACCGTGAAGCCTTTTGACTCCGGGGTGTCCGCCCTCGTTGCAATTTGACCAAGCGTCAGAAATCCTCCTTTATCGGATTCCACCTCAAAGATGCAGGGCCCCATCAGCGTCGCGACGGCGCCGCTCAGAAACCGCATCTCCACCTGACCGGAAGCCAGTTCCACCCGCTGGCCGGCGTGGATAGGGTCACCTGGGGAGACCACCAGACGCCCATCCACCCAGCGGCACTGGTGCAGGGGGCCAAAGTGCGCCACCGCCCGGCCGTCGGCAGCCTGATTCAACCACCACCCTCCCGCCAGCATCACCAACCCCGCCACCGCCGCCGCGAACGGACGCCAGTAACGGACGCGGGGCCTGGCGGAAGTGACCGGCAAGCTCTGGCCGGTCATGGCCCGCCATGAAGTTTCCTGGAGGGCATGTTCCAGCAAGCCGTGGATGGAGGCGGTTTCCCAATACCGCGCCCGGGCTTCGGGAGATTGTTCCAGGAGCACACTGAGCCGCGCGGTGTCAGGTTCGCTCAGGCGCCCTTCGAGCCAGTCTTCAATCAGAGCATCCAGTCCGGTCGGTTTCATTTTAGTTAAGAAGGATTCCTGAGTTCAGCGGACACGCAGTCGCGCAGGAAGGCCCGGGCTTTGGAGAGGGCCACGCGGACGGCGGTGGAGGTCATGCCGAGAGCACCGGCCATCTCGTCAGACGACTGCCTTCCCGAGTAGCGCCGCCACAACAGGTCCCGGCTTTTGGGCGCAAGTTTTTCCAGGCACCGGCTCAGGGCCAACTCCTTCATGCCGGTCATTTCCTCAGGGGGCGCTACTTCTGAGAGGGCGATGATCGCCGCCTCGCTCAACACCGTCGCCCGCTTCCGCTGGCGGAAATTCTCCAGGACCTTCAGCCGGGCAATCCCACAGGCCCAGGCGACAAAATTTGTGCCTGGCTCAAAGGACGGGGCCTTGCGTGACACGGTGAGGAAGGTCTCCTGGAGCACATCGTCCGCATCCGGGAGTGACGGCTGCAAGGCCCTGATAAATGCCCGGATCGTTCCCTCATGCCGGACAAACAGCAACTGCACCTGCTCGGCAGGCGTGAGCGGATCGGAGGGTTGATGGAGGGACGGACCGTTCATGGATGATGAATAATGACACGGCGCGGCGGATTGTTTCCGATCCGTGACACTTCACCGATAAATTGAGAGCAGCAGCATGGTTTCCGTCCCGCGTTTCCCAGCGGCCACACCACAACATGACTGCAAATAATGGCGCTTCGGGAAATATCGGGGATTAACTTGCTGGGTTTTGGCCGGGTCCCTGGCCCTCCGCTCTGAGCCTGATGGAAGGTCGTTATCAGATTTTACGTGGTGAAATGCCCCTGAGGGGTCTTCCACGAGTTTACTGGTCCCTTCCGCGTGTCTGCACCTCGATCTTAACCCCCGGCTCATTCCCGGTGCGCCTGTTTGATTAAGCGCCTGAAAGGATTTTGCGTTTTGCGGGTGGCCGTATGGGCGGGGGAGGGAAGGGGCAGAGAGCGGCTTTGCCCCTTTTTTGGTGGGGCACCGTCATGGCCAAGCCCGGGGCAGGGCGCTGGGTCACTCGGAAAGCCCGGCCTTTTTCCGGCGCTTCGCTTCAGCTTTGGCGTTGCTGACGGGCATGGCTTTGATGCTCTCGAGTCGCTCTCCGAGGTGGCTGGCTTCAGCCGGGGGGCGGCCCAGGGCACCCTGATCCCCGATGAGATACATGTTGTGATAGAGATGGGATTGCTGGTCCTTCACGCCGCCAATCAGCATGCGGGCCTCCGCAGGGCCATTCCGGACGAGGGTGCTGGTTTCAAAGGTAGCGCCGGGCAAGGCATAAAGCGTCTGACCGCGCGCCCAGCTCCGGCCGCCATCCGTGGTGTTCCACCAGCCCACGGAGCCCGTCCCTCCGCTGGCGGAAGCGAGCAGCATGCGCACCTTGAGCGGGGACTCGATGATAAAGTCTCCATCATTTCCCGCGCCGGTGGCGTCCTGCACGGTGGTGGGTTTCAGCCACGTTTTCCCATCCCAGCGGAAGTAGCGCACCGTGCCGCCAGGGAAGCGGAAAAAGAGGTGGGGGTGGCCTTCGGCATCCACATGGCAGACGCCATGATTGCACTTCTCCGTGCCGGTGGCGAGGATGAGGGAGTGGGTGTCAGCGGATTCCTTGGTGACGGGAAGCGTTAGTTTCTCGCCCTGCACGTTGCTCCACGAGGCATCCCGGGTATCCATCAGCATGTAGTAGGCATTTTGCCGGAGCGCCGTGTGCGCGGGATTGGCGCAGGGATGGTAAACGAAGGAAGCGGTGATGGTATCCCCCAGGCCTTGGTCGAACCAGGCATACCATGAGTCGTGAATCTCCGGGCTGGCCATGCTGACTTTGTGCTTCAGCACCGGAAGGGGATCGGCAAAGCTGCGGGCGTGGTCGGTGGATTTTTGATAGACCCAGTCGCTGCGGTGGGAACCATGACGGTAGAAGAGGTAAAGATCATGATTCGCCAGTTTCACCCATTGGCTGTAGGTGCCGAAAGGGCTGATGTTTTCGAGGATCTTCCAGGAGGAAATGTCTCCTGGCTTTTCCGTTACGACATGGATCTGCCGCCCTTTGCCTGGCGTGCCCAGCCGGTTTTCGCCGAATAAATAGGAGCCTCCGTGTCCTCCAAAAATCAGGTGGATGTAGCCTTGGCCATCCACGATCAGGGCGGGGCGGCCGTGATTGTCGAGGGCGCCGGGGTCCACCTGGTCCGGGGTGAGGCCCATCGGATTCACTCCCGCCTGCACCGGTCCCGTCCAAGTGCCGGTGGCGTGGGTATAGGCGGCCACGTAGGGATCCTCATGCGGGCCCTGCCAGGCCACATAAGTCACGCCATTGAAATATTCGGCGGCGGGGTGCTGCAGGTTGCTGACGGTATTGCCATAGCCATTGTCGGTAAAGTGGTCCACCTTCTCCGCCAGGCACCGGGCCGGGGTCCAGACGGAAGCGGCCGTCAATACGGCCCAAATGATAGCAGGAATGGTGGAACTCACGGAAAAGATGGGGAAAAGTCAGGTTTGAATTTTGATAGCGTTGGGCGAGGTCACGCCGGGACGCCGTTTCTGAAAAGAACGTGCTTTTCGCGGGTGCCCGCGTTGGCGGAGTTGGTAACGGGGAGAGACGGGCGGAAGGAGGCTGAACTTTGAGAGGAGAATGATGAATCGTGAAGGCAGGAATGTGGATGCTTTGGATCAAAGGGTGGTCATAAATCACCTGTGGAATCCGGGACCGCATCATGATGCGGATGTCGGGTTCCAGTATCTTCCTGCTCTTCGTGACCTTCTGTTCAAAGTCTACTGCTTTACCCGCAGGCTTTGTCCTGTCATTTCCTTCGGCTGGGCCACACCGAGCATGTCCAGCAGGGTCGGTGAGATGTCGGCGAGGATGCCGTTTTTCACGCTCCATTCGGCGTGGTCGGCGGAGACATAGATCCCGTGGACGAGGTTGGTGGTGTGGGCGGTATTGGGGGTGCCGTCGGGATTGCGCATCAGTTCGCAGTTGCCATGGTCGGCGGTGATGAAGAGCTTGCCGCCGAGGGCGAGGGTGGCTTCGACGACGAGGCGGACCGCGAGGTCGATG
>CAIZWU010000262.1 GCA_903936775.1 uncultured bacterium
GAAAAAACCATAGGCACGACTGCTCCCGGCCGCGCCCCTTCCGCCGAGGCCCGGGCAGGGGGCCATGTGCCATTTTCAAATCCGCTTTCCTTTCTGAAAGCGGGCCCCCGGGTGTGGATCATCCCGGCGGATTTCGGGGTGCCGGTCTTGTCATCCGGGGACTGGGGAGCCGGTGGTTCGGACGTGCCGGAGTCGGCCTCGACGTGAGACTCATGACTTCGTTTTGCCGCGAATACTTGCTCGCCGTATTGCGGGACATCCCCGCTTTCATTGCACTCATGCTGATGGTTCTTCCTTGGTTGAGCTCAATGACGAGCTTGGTGAGTTGGGGGTTTTTGACCACAACCCGTGGCTGCACACGCCGCCCCGGCCGGCGTCAATCAGCACGCCAAATCACCCCGGAAAACCACCCGATCAGGGGTCAGTTATAATTGTCGCTGGACACCCAACGGGCGCACCCGCCCCAATCTTCTTTCCTTTATACTACAGGAGTTACTCGGGGAAGTCCCTGCTGCCCAAGACCGCCCCTACAAGGCAGACGCCCTGCCCTAGGCTTGGGCTCTGGTCTATGAATCGCTTCCAAAACCTCTTCTTCTCCCATTCCTACCCACTTTCGCCATGAATCCGCAGTCCAGAAACCCACCTCCCGATTTATAACCCTGTAAGCCAGAGGCTTATGCAGAATCCTGCGCTTTTCGCCCGCGGTTAAAGCCCTAAGGGCTGGGATTCCAGCGAGGGCGACGCCAGCAAGAAACTACTTACCGGGAAGCTGGACCGGGATTTAACCCGAACGAATTGCCGTTGAAGTGCTCAAGATCAACATTTTAAACGGGTGGGCACTTACCAGCAGTTTGTTCCTTCCCGAAGCAGGCTTGACTGGTGAACTGGTTGGCAAGGTGAAGATACGAATCCTGGTGACGAGAGCTACGATTCCCAAAAATGCGCAGGGTCGCGTTGCGGAATTTAGGACGAAACTTGGCAAAGCGCTGACATTGTCGAATGGTCCAACAAGGCCAAGGGCGCATCTTGGTGCCTTCAGGAGCAAGAATGAAGGGCGGGCTGCTTGCCCTCGGCTACGAGACCGTGCTCCGGCAGGTGGCGACGGACGGGGGCCGACACCACGAAGAGCTTCCGGGAGGCTCTACACGGCCTTGCCGTGCTTGGGCCGGGCCGAAGGCAAGCGGCACGTTCTGGGCTCCGGCTCAACCATAGGCACAGTGCGCAAGCAGATAACGCCAGAAGAGGCTGCCCCACCTCAGTATAGCAAAGCCTGCTGCAGGCCGCCCCGTCAACTCTGCTCCCGCCGTTCCGGGCAAATCCAGGCGCCCCCTTGAAATTCCTGGGCCTCCCGTGCGGAGTCCGACCCCTCCTATTTAAGTCAGCGGAATGAGGCATCCCCTTCTCACCCCTACTTGGCAGGCATGGCGTCGGCCACTTTGAAGAAACTGGAATCCAACGCCTCCGCCCAAAGCTGTGCCGCCTTCCTGGCACCGGCCTCACTGAGGTGGATTTTGTCCGTAGTATCCTCCGTTGTGAATGTATCGTAGTCCGGGCCCTTAAAGCAGTGCGGATGCACCTGAATCAGGCGTTCCTGCACCCGTCGTATCTGTCCGAATCCGTCTGGCGGGGATTGCCGGTTCACAACCACCGCCAAATGGGGGAAGCCAGCGTCGCGGCGTGCTTGATCGATCCACGTAGTGTAGTTTGATAAAATCTTGTCCTCATCTTTCTCCGGCCAATCGTTCTGGCCTTGGTCCGCCAGGATCGCCCGCAGCCCGGTAATCGCTCCATACTTTTGCAGCGCATGCTCCAGACGGATGTAGGGCATCCGTTGGGAAGAATTCACGAACGGATGCTCAAACCGCTCCCCACGCGCGGACTTTGCCCAATGCTCCAAGCTGGTACCACCAAAAGCCGCGTTCAGCACCAATACCGGCACGTTCTGCGCCTTGGCAAGTCGCTCTGCGAAAGCTGCCCAAAAGTAAGGGCCGTTTCCAGCCGGAGCAGGCTGCACATTGGAATCAAAATGCCTTCCTACTGCTTCGGGCAGAAAACTGGAATCTCCAGTAGCTTGGTAACGACGTTGCATCTCCCGGTCACCTGAGGGCAAGGCAATGGTATTCACCCGGTCATCTTCCGCCCCAGGGAGGTTTATGGCTCCGCCATGCGCAACCGAGTGGCCCACGACAAGCAAAACCTCACCCACTCCCACGCGACTTACAGAGGCTCTCGAGGAATTCCCCGCGCCATGCGCTCCAACTTCCAGAGTATACCACCCCGCCCCAGCTTTGATTCTGCCCTCATAGCGACCGTCCTCTTTCACCAGGCCCAAAGGGATCCACCCACCGGGTTTGCCGGTTCCAAGGTCCAGCACGCGTGCCTCAACTGGAATACCTGGCCACGCGCATGTTCCCGCAACGGTGATGGTTGCTTCTCCGTCCTGATTGCGCTGAAACACCAGTCTGTTGGCAGGAGCAGTGATCGACAGGACTGGTTTCGATCCTTCCCCGAGGGTCGGGCGCAGCCTGATCATTGCGATAGCAGGTGCCTTCAATGCTAGTCCAAGAAAATCGCTTCCCTCGGGAAGGGACTCTGTCCGGACTTCGGAAAAATTCCTTGTGGCATCTACAATGCGGATGTCCACCTTCACTCCTCCTGTCCAACTAAACCCCCTCCACTTTACCGAAAAATCATCGGAGACTGCTTTGAAGTTGCTCACCAGCATCGTTGCTTCCCGGCCATCGGGGCTCAGTCCGGCGACAAAAGCCAACTTGCCCTCTGTAGATCCGTGGGTCTCCACCCGCTTCGGCGTTTCCAGAAGCGATTGGAAAGCACGGAGGGCCTGGTAGGCTTTCAGGGGCACGCCCTGATCAGTGAAGATTCCGAATCCCCCCAGTTCGCCGTGAAAGAAATTGCAGACATCGACAGGCGCGTCCTGCAATTCCAGCAAAGAGGCAGCGATGAAAGCGGCCCCCTGCGCTCCACCCATCTCATCGTAAAAACGCCGTCGGCCAACTGGAGTAGCGGTTTTGCCAATCGGGTCCCAGCTGTTGCCGGGCAGGAAATTCCACTCGTTGAGGTGATTCTCGGTTTCTGTAAACCCCTTGGAATCCAGCAGTCGTCGGATCGCCCATGCACGCGCGGTCAATTCCGACGGGTCCGCCGTGTAGCAGTGCCATGAGAAAAAATTCAACGGCACCCTGTCCTCGCGGCACATTTCCAGAAAACCGAGGGCGAAATCGGTAGGAACAAATGCTCCCCCTTCTCCAAACCTTCCGCTCGCTCCCAACGCCGGGCCGCCCACCTTCAGTGCTGGAAACTCCTTTTTGATGGCCAATGCGGCGGTGCGGTAGAGACGCAGGTAATCTTGATCCGTACCGCTCCACATCGCCGGGCGGTTCTCCGGCTCATTCCAAATCTCCCAGTAGCGGATATTGTAGTGAAACCCGTTGGCCCAGCCCTCATTGTAATGCCGGATGATGCCAAGGCACACGGCCGCCCACTTTTCCATATCCACCGGCGGATGGGCAAACCGCTTCACCGTGGTGTGTTCGATACTTTCGCCCAAGCGGTAGATGGGTTCGGCACCGGTGCTGCGGACTGCCGCGAGGTATTCATCCGTCAGCCGGAAATCATAGCTTTCCGGCCGGCCGGGGTCCGCTTCAGGGTTCGGAAACACCGCATGATGATCGACCACATATGGATTGGGCCAACCGCAGTCGTGAAGCCGGGTAAAAGGTATTCCCAGCTCTTTTTGCTCATGGATCACATCAAAAATGCCACCCGGGGCCAGCGGCCCCTTATTGATGCCGTGCAGCGGACGCAGCTTTCCCGTGGGCACGGAAAAGTCCACACTAAGAACTGCCTGCTCCGATGCAGCGCACGTCTGGCAGTTCAGCAGCACTATAATGAAGCATGAAAATAAAAGGCGAAACCTTGGCATTCGTTCCCACTCTACGCCTTGAGGCCTTGATTCTTCCGCAAATCCATTTGCATTTAACAGTTACGCCTGTCCGAGCATGGGCTTGACGACTTGACCCCGCAAGTCTGGTAAGTAGCCGTGCTCGTTTGGAATGCGGGTCACGATCACCGTGATTCAAGCCCCCCCTGCCCTGCTTGGCTGCAAAGGCGGACCGAAGTGCATATCCTCAAAATCTCCGATCGGAAAAGGAATCGTCCACCGGCACAACCTGTCCAGGTCGGGACAGCAACCCGCCCCCAAGGGGCACACCTGTGCGACGATAATTCTTTGAAGGGGCCCAAGCCGGCTGTCCTCTCTGTGCCCGGCTGCTCAAAATCATCAACTTCCTTTACCGCATCGAAGGCCGGGCGCATGAACTCGGACTGGACGCGGAGCAACCACCCTGCTGCGCCAGCACCGCGCCCGCCGCGTTGTGGCCGGACTGCGCCGCCGCATCGGGCGCACCGTGCTCGCCAGGCGGCCGCAAAGCCCGGCCGGCAAGGCCTGTTCCTACGCGCTGGGACAATGGCCCGGCCCGGCTCCTCTACCTTGATCATGGAGACGTCGAGATCGACAACAACAGCGTGGAGAACGCTATCCGCCCGTGCCGTCACGTGAGGAGCGTCCGGTCCAGCGTGCGGTATTGGATGGCCTCAAGGACATGGTTGGCGGTGATATTATCCAATCCGGCCAAGTCAGCCAGCGTGCGGGCCACTTTCAGAATCCGATCGTGGGCGCGGGCGCTGAAGTTGAGGTTGGTCATGGCATGTTCCAGCAATCCGGAGGCTTCGGAGTCGATCACACAATGCTGGCGCAGCAGCCGCGGGCTGAGGGCGCTGTTGCTGGTGAGGCCAGCGCTCCGGTAGCGGTCCTGCTGCAGCGTGCGGGCCGCCATGACGCGGGCGCGGATCTCCGCGGAGCTTTCCTCCGGAGCCGTGGAGGAAATTTGCCGGTAGTCGACATTCGGCACTTCCACATGGATATCAATCCGGTCGAGTAAAGGACCGCTGATCCGCTGCCGGTAGCGCGTGATCTGCATGGGATTGCAGCGGCACTCGCGTTTGGGATCGCCGTAGTAGCCGCACGGACAGGGGTTACAGCGGGGGCGACGCCAGTAAGAAAAAAGGCGCTGGGAGCAGTTTCCCGAATGGTCGGCGGCGCGCACCGCCACAACCCAGGCCGCCTGATCAGCCATCCGCCGTCAACTCAAACTAGACAGCACCTGGCGCAGCGCTTACGCCCAAAAATCCAGCCCATCAACGGAGGGCGTTTGACGGATACGATTGATCTTAATAAGGGCCGGAGATCCTTGGCCGCTTAGATATTCCCTGCCTTGAAAATGAAAAAACGCTCAATTCCCCCTCCTCGTGAAAACGGCCATTCCCTGGGGATCGTCTCCTCCCCGGCTTGGGGTGTCAAAGAGATAATCATACTTCGTGAGTAATTCCGAAAGGCAGGTGCGGTAACGGGCGCGGGACCAGAAATCATGGATCATCATCAGACCGCCGGGCCGCAAAAGCCGGGCGGAATCCAGCGCGCACCGCATCCTCTCCCGCCCATCGATAAAAAGCAAATCGGCCTCGCCGTCTAGGACAAGGGTTTGGGGGGCCTTGACATATTCATCCATCTGTCCCGGGAGATAACGCCAAGGGCCATCGCCCGGTCTCAGTGGGCGGGGCTCCCGCAGCACATAGTCCACCGGAAAGTCATGCTGGTCCAGAAACCCCTCTATTTTGTGATACCACTCCCGGTTGTGCTCGATGCTCACGAGCCGCCCCCAGCCTTGAAGCCTCGATCCTAGATGCAGCGTGCTCCCCCCGCTGCCGTATTCCACCACCACTTTGCAAAAATTCAGAGCGGCATCCAGCACCGCCAGATCATCCGGCAGCAGCATCGGCTGGGCTACTTCCGCGATTCTCACAAAATTGCTATTGCCCCAGTTGTCACTTTTGGTTTCGCGTTGGAAGGCCACCCACTCATCCGGGCACCATGCCTCCAGCCGCCCATCAGCCGTGGCCAGTTGGATCTCAGTGTCGCTCCATGCATTCTTCCACCCGGCCAGCACTTTCAGGCATCTGTTGGCTCCCTCCCGGGAAAACAAAAGGGCGTGGTTATTGTAGGTCCGGCGGCATTTCCGCCACCGCCCCTCGCCCACCGGCGGGATGTGATGGCCGCCGCCCAAAAACACCATATCATATTTCCGCTCCATGGCGTCTTCCACCGTCCGGTCAAAGTCCTCCGCGACCGCCACATCATCCTCCACATACAGTAGGAAATTTTTCCCGCTCCGCAGAAACGACCGTAGGGCCCGGCGCTTCGTCAGTCGCACCGCATACCCGCTTCCGGTGGCCTCAGGGTGGCGGCGCTTCGGTTTCCAATGCGGCACCGCCTCCCCATCCACCGCCGGGAAAAAGTTCACCGGCTCCCCGAGCACCTCCGGGAGATGCTGCTCAATCACAAATCGCCGGTCTTTCCGGCGGGGCAGATTGGCGCAAAGCACGAGGAGGGAGTGGCGTTGATCCATTATAGTCGAAGCAAGGAGAAATGAGTTGGTGTATTGGCTTTAGCCGAAAGCCGCAGCTCCCTTTCGACTAAAGCCTATACACCAGCCGTGGGGATAGCTGTCCGTCAGATTTTCAACATGGAGAAAAGTTGTATCTGGGATTTTGGATTTGGGTGGGCTTCGTTATCCTTTCCTTCACCTGCAGAAAACTTTACGCTAAAACCGGTCGACTTGTAACCTGCCCCCATCGTAATCTTCACCCTTAAAGACATATTAGGTAATTATTGAGGTTTTCGCCTTCGATCTGCTTCATTCATAAACTGCGTCCTCAGAACACTTTTCAGGTTTACATCCTCAATTTTATTCAATGAATTGAGCGCCGATTCCCGCTGCGAGACAGGCAAATTGGAAACCCATATCCGTATCGCTTGATTTCTGGTATCAGGGTTGCTCTCAGTGGCAAGTAATTCCGTCAAGTCGGGTCTGTTAACGCCCGCTGCTCCTGACAATAATGATGTGCGAATTAGATTTCGAACTTCCTGATTGGGCGTCGCAGCCGCCCATTCCATGGCACGGGCTGGCTGGGTTGTTCCGAGTGCAGTAGCCAACTGTTGAATTGCTGCCGGAACGTCAGGCTGGTTGCCAGCCAGTTTGCCTAAATCGGCATTATCGAGGCGGTTTGTGTTTCTGGTTATGGTTTCAACAACGGCAAAGTATAGCGCTGTCGACTCATTAAGGGAAGCAGGAGTCTGTTGTCGAACATAAATTGCTGCCTTATCCGGGTCTAAATTTGCGAGTTCCTCGATCGCTACTCTCCAAAATCCGTAGCCAAAGTTTCCATTCCTGGTTTCGTCGTTTATGAAAGCGAGGACACTTTCCGGATCGGTGGAGGCTAGTGCTTCGGCAAGCAATTCGGAAAAAATCCCGGCTTCCTGGTCCCCAATGCGGAGGTATGGGGTCGTCATTGCAATCCGCAACGCTTGTTGCCAGTTACCTTGACGCATCAAGTCTCTTTGATGTTTCCGCCAGATATCAATGATTTCCCCCGGTGAGTATGCGCCAAGGAGTTGCGAACGCATTCCCGGAAAATTCACGTCGGATGGTAGCGCCGGTCTTGGCATGAGCGCTTTTTCAGCTGGCGTAGCAGACGTTGGATGGTTTCCATGATGCGGGGAATTTTCCTCGCCTCCTGGGGGAGTCCGTGTAAGCCAAAAAGACCCGGCTGCCAGAATTAAGCATTGCAAGGGCAATTTTAGTGTACTTGGCTGCATTTAATTACTGCTGTTTTAATAAGGCATCCTCCACCCTACGTCGCTTTTCGGGATCCGCGATTTTGAGTAACCATGGTGCAATCTCCACTTTCTCAATACCATAGTAGGGTCGGTAATTTATAACAGACTGAATAATTTGGTAGGTTTGGTCAGAATTGTCTTCCATCTGTTCCAAGGTGCCGGCAATTACATCAGTTGAACCGGCGAATAATAGAGCTGGAATGGCGTGCAGAAACGCTGGATA
>CAIZWU010000263.1 GCA_903936775.1 uncultured bacterium
CCATCACAATCACCTCTTGGTCCAGCGGGTCACGCCGGATCAATCCCTCAAACATGGCCTCTGCGCCATGCCGCACCCGGTAGGGAACGTCTTTGGAGGCATCCCACTTTTCCACGCGGAAGTGCGCGCTCCAACCCGGCATCGTGACCGGCACCCTGGCCATCTCGTTCCAAGTGCCCTCACGCAGCAGTTCCAGCCTGACCTCGCGGGATTCCCCGGGCTTCAACGGATACAGCTGTGCCGTCATTTTCAGCATGCCGCTCTCCTGGGTGTAGAGGGCAAACGCCACGACCTGATCCCGCGGCACTTCCATGGGAGGCGGGGCGTTATTCAGGGGCGGTTTCGTCAGCCACCACTCGCCTGTGGCGAGGGAGTCGAGCTTCGGGAAGCCCTCCCCGAACGGCTTGGCCGGGTCGCCCGCCAGGGAAAGCGGGACGGGAAGCGTGAGAGCCCCGAGGGTGACGGCGGTGGCTTTCATGGCCTCGCGGCGGGTCATGCCGGAAGCGGCCTGCAGAGGGTCAGGAGGTTCGTTCATGGGATGGGGCGAAGGGCGGGATGGGTCAAGGCTATGGTAAAGCGGCGGCTTTTGCTTTTATGATTTGGCAGGCCGCGCTTTGGCGGCGGTGCAGATGGAGCCAAACCCCGGAAACCAAGCCGGTGGAGCCATCTGGAATCCGCCTGCGAAGGATGACCGGTATCGCAATCCACTCAAATTCATCTCACGATTGTGACGATCCCATCCCCAAAGCGCAATCTTCGAATCTCCCGGGCGGACCACCCCTCCCTCCGGCTCATTGGGCCGGATTCTTCCGGGCCGCCGGCCGTCGGGCGCCATTGAGTTCTCCGATCCGCTCCGGGGCCATCAGGCGCCGATCTTCGGGGCTGGGTCCGCCCCCGAATTGTTTCCAGTAGTGCTCCTTGAATGGATTTACCGCTGGGCCCTGGGCTGATTCATTGACCAGCTGGGGCTGGATGGATTTCCACCAATCGTCATACGCCGCACTGAGCCGTGTCACTTCAGCGGGAGCCTCCAAGGCCAGATCACGGGTCTGTCCCGGATCGGCGGTGACGTCGAAAAGCTGCCAAGCGGGTTTTACGCCGCCGCGCTCACTCACGAGAGTGTACTGGGAATCCCGGATAACGCAGTTCCGGAATTTGGCCGTTTCCGGAGCCGCGCCTTTGGCCCAGCGGCCCGTGTGCGTGACAAGGGTTCGGTCCGGCCACGGTGCGGCCGGGTTCTCCAGCAACGGCACGAGATCCCGGCCTTCCACCTGCGTTTCCGCCAGGGCCGGGAGTTTGGTTCCGGTCAGGGTGGCGATGGTTCGGAAAAAATCGACATGGGCGGTGAGCGCCCCGCAGTCCGCCGGGCTGAATTTCCCCGGCCAGCGCCAGAAGGAAAAGGCCCGGGTGCCACCGAGCCAGGGGGTGACCTTGCTGCCCCGCATGCCCGCGTTGAACACCTTCACGCCAGCGGTGCCCCCGTTGTCATTCATCATCACCACGAGGGTATCCCTGGCAATTCCCCACCCGTCCAATTTTGCCAGCAGGCGGCCCACATTTCCGTCAATGTTATGGATCATACCGAAGAAGTTTTCCGTATCCGGGCCGAGTCCCTTTCCTTCATACCACGCCCGGTCTTCCGGCTTCGCCGTATAGGGGGAATGCGGCGCATTGGTCGCCAGCCAGCAGAAAAACGGCCCGGTGTCCTTGCGTCGGCTGATCCACTGGGTGGCCTGCTCAAAAAACACGTCAGTGCAGTAGCCTTTGGTCTTCACAAACTGGCCATTATGCAGGATCGCAGGATCAAAGTAGGTATTGCCCGGAGCATCCCCGCAGGAGCCCGGATAAGTCTGGCCGATCCCGCCGCCGCCGTGGACAAAGACCTCATCAAACCCGCGCCGCCCCGGCTGATACTCCGGCTCATCCCCCAGGTGCCATTTTCCGAAAATCCCCGTGGCATAACCGGCCGTCTGCAGCACCTGCGGCAGCGTCATTGCGGACAACACCAACCGCTCCCGTTCCAGGATGGTATGGGTGACGCCATTGCGGAATTCATGCCTTCCGGTCAGGAGGGCCGAACGGGTCGGGGCACAAGTGGGGCTGACAAAAAAGTTCGTGAAACGCACGCTCTCTCCCCGCAACCGGTCGAGGTGCGGCGTCTGCAGCACCGGATTGCCATGCGCGGAGATGTCGCCATACCCCTGATCATCCGTCAGGATAAAAATGATATTGGGCCGCGGCGCCGCCACTGCCTGCAATGCGGTGCCCAGCAGGATCCCGAGGAAAAGCAAAATTTTCATGTCCCTGAAACGGAGACCTCATCCGGAATGATTCAGCCGGGTTCAGAAATCGGCTCCATCGGTGCTGGCACGGCAACCGGACCACCCGAATTGACAAACTCCCGATGCTGAACGAGGCCACCACATGTCCGATCTCCCTGCCTCCTTCGCCAATGTCACCGCCCTTGCCAAAGCCAACGTCTATTTCGACGGCAAAGTCATCAGCCACTCCATCATCCTGCCTGATGGCGAAAGGAAAACCCTCGGCCTGATCTACCCCGGCACCTATCATTTCGGCACGGATTTGGCCGAACTGATGGAAATCACCGCCGGCTCCTGCACCGTCACCCTGGATGGCGAGAGCGACAACGAAACCTATGACGGTGGCAGCAGCTTCGATGTTCCGGCCAAATCCGGCTTCACCATCATCGTGGAAGAGGGCATTTGCGAATACGTCTGCTCGTTCATCCCCTGAGGCGGCAGCTCTTGATCGACAACCCGCGGAACCCACTGCCGCCCGGCCTACCGGTGGCGGGCCCCAGCGTGTTCCTTGACCATGCTTTCCAAGGCGGCGAGGCCGAGGCTGATCTTCTGGAAAAACGAGGGATGGTGCCGGATCAGGACAAACTGTGGATGCTTCCGCCACAGCTCCCGCAGCCTGCTGTCAAGCACCACAGCTTGCGCGATGGTTTCATTCCGCACCGGATTCCCTCCTTCAATGGTCATCCCCCCCACGGCAGCGCTCTCGAAAAAGATGACGCCGTCATAACGCGCCAGCTCGGCTTCAAGACTGGTGCCCAGGGCTGAAAAGAAATCGTCCGGGGTGTCCGGCCCGTAGGCGGCGCCATCGATAGTGCCCCGGTCGCACAACAAAATACGTTCCGGATAGAGCACGGACTGAATGTCTTCCAGATAGCGCTGCACTTGGAAGATCGCCTGCTGCGCGGCGGCCGCCGCCTCGGGCTGCGTACTCCGGGGAAAACCTCCGGAAAAAAGCATCGTGGCTGATTCCGGCACGATGACCACGCTGTCGCCGATCTCGCGGCGGAACAGATCGGCTGCGGTCGTCTTGCCTCCACCGGGTCCTCCCGTCAGTACAATCCGGCAGCAGCGGCGGGGTTGGGGTGCCCGGTACGGTTTCGGTCCGGAAGGCAGGGCTCCACCGGTCGGTGGCTGGGGGTGGGGCTCCGTAGGTGGTTTGCGATTCATGCCGGCAGTCGATTCAGGAAACGACGCCAAGATTGGGCCGGTCTTCCCTAAATGAAAATCATTTTCGCCGGTCGGTCCCACCGGGCGGTCTTCATGGGCCCCGTCCGGACAAAACGCTGAAACGGGCTCCCTATACCCCCTTACCAGCAGGTAAAGAGTTTCCCTGTCCTCCCTGCCAGGAGACTGCGGCCGGGTTCAGGATGCAGGGGAGCGAGAACCCGCCACTGTGATAAAGCCGATAACGGCTAAGCGGAGCACCCTTCAAAGCCCTTTTTCCCTCACCTCATCCCGATGTTACCATCAACCCTTTCCTGGCTGGATTGCAGACAGCGGTGCACGCCACCCCCTGAATCTGGTGACCGTGCTCTCCGGATCCCTTCCCAGAGACTTTTCCCATCCCCAGCCCCGCCCCTTGAATGTCACATAAAATCGACACCTTCCGTGCCGCCACCCGCAATCGCTGTGTCGATCTGGTGGAGGCCGGCATCATCGCCCCTGCCAATGTGATCCGCGTCGCTTTGGAAAATGCCGTCTCCGTCGCCAGCTTACTGCTGTTGACGGAAGCGACCAGAACCGGGGTGCCGGAACCGAAGGAGCATCCCCATGCCTCCATGAAAACGGAAATGGAGTAGCCCCTATCCATGAATGCCGCCATGTATCGCCCCTCTCTTTATCACACGGCCCCGCAGATCCCCCCGCGCTGGCGCTGGCACTATGACAAGATGCAATCGCTGAGGGACCGCCTGCTGGACAGTCACGATGACCAGTTCGGTCAACTCGCTGGCGTGGAAGAGCCCTTCGGCGTGGACGGGGTGGACAGTGCCTCCCGGGAAACCGATCACGAGGCGGCCCTCGGCATTCTGGCCCGCGATCAGGATATGCTGGTGGAGGTGAATGCCGCGATCCGCCGGATTCTGGAGGGGTCATACGGCATCTGTGAGGCCTCCGGCCAGCCCATTACCCCGGACCGGCTCAGGGCCGTACCGTGGACGCGCTACACCCGGGAAGTGGAGACACGCCTGGAACAGGCTGCCCGCTCCGGCCCGCGGCCAACCCGCCATCAAACTTCCGCGGAACCGCAATCTTAACAAAAAACACGATGAATACTACCGTAGCCGCACCCAAAAAACGAATCTCCTCATCTGTTGTTATTTCCGCCGGCGAGGTGGAACTGCAGGGAGAACTCGAACTCCCGCCCGGGGCGCCGGGTATCGTGGTCTTTGCCCATGGCAGCGGCAGCAGCCGTCACAGCCCACGGAATCACTTCGTCGCCCGGGTGCTCCGCAGCGCCGGCATCGGCACCCTGCTGCTGGATTTGCTCACCCCGCAAGAGGAGGACCTGGATGAAATCACGGAAGCGTTGCGCTTCGACATCGCCCTGCTGGCCCAGCGCCTGGTTAAAGTGGCCCAATGGCTGAAGGTCCAGCCGGATACCGCCGGACTGAAGCTGGGATTTTTCGGGGCCAGCACCGGCGGGGGCGCGGCCCTCGTAGCTGCAGCCGAACTTGGCGACCAGATCGCGGCCGTGGTTTCGCGTGGCGGACGCCCCGACCTCGCCGGCAAAGCGCTCGCTTCGGTGACCGCCCCCACGCTCCTCATTGTGGGCGGTTGGGACGAACCCGTGATCGCCCTGAATCATGAAGCCTTTGCCAAATTAACCTGCAACAAGGACTTCCGGATTGTGCCCGGAGCCACCCACCTGTTTGAGGAACCCGGCAAGCTGGAACAAGTCGCTCATCTCAGTGCGGATTGGTTCGCCCAACACATGGGAGGTGAGTCATGAAGGTGACCCATTTCAGGGACCGGGTGCACGCCGGTCAACTGCTCGCAGGGGAGCTGATGCAGTATGCCGGCCGTGATGATGTGATCGTCCTCGGGCTGCCACGCGGCGGGGTTCCCGTGGCTTGCGAAGTGGCTAAAAAACTGCACGCCCCGGTGGATGTGCTGGTCGTGCGGAAACTGGGAATGCCGGGCTGGGAGGAATTGGCCATGGGGGCCATCGCCAGCGGCGGGGTCAGGGTGATCAATCAGGACGTGGTGCGCAGTGCCGGGATTTCCCTGGCGACCATCGAAGCTGCCGTCGCCAAGGAATCCCGCGAGCTGCAACGCCGCGAATTGGCTTACCGGGGCCACACCGGGGTGCCGGAAATCGAAGACAAGATCGTCATCCTGGTCGACGACGGCATCGCCACCGGCTCCACGGTCAAGGCCGCCGTGCAGGCCCTCCGGCAGCAGGAACCAGCCCGGATCATCATCGCCGTGCCCACCGCCGCCCCGGATGCCTGCGCCATGCTGGAGCCGATGGTCGATGAACTGGTCGTACTGCTGCAGCCGGATGAATTCCGCGCCGTCGGCCAGTGGTATGAGAACTTCTCACAGGCCACCGACGCCGAGGTCACCCAATGGCTGGCCAAGGCTGCCCCAGCATCCCAGCCCCGGTGAATGCCAGCCCCCTCAGCACCGCCATCGTGGCGTGGAAGTGTTCGAGGGCGGCCTGATCCTCTACTCCACCGGTGATTTTGTGGATGACCATGCCGTCGATCCCAGGCAATGCAATGACCGCGCATGGGCTTGGGAAATCCAAGTCGAGGACCGGCAGACCGCCCGTCTCCTATTCCATCCCACCGTGATCCGCGACTTCCAGGCCCGCGAGGCAAAACCGGAAGCGGCGCAGGGCAGGATGAAATCCATGCAGGAGTTATACACTCCCTTCGGCACGGTTTGCACCATCCCGGCAGGTCCGGGGCTTGCCGTGGAGGTGCGTCAGCCGGCAGGAGCCGGCTTGGAGCCGGCCCCACTTTCCCTCTGAAACCAACTACCACTTTTCACGATGAAAACCTCATCCCTGCAACAAGTAATCATCGCCGCAACCAGTGTGCTGGCGGCCTCGCAACTGATGTCCGAAATGAGCCGCCCGCGTCCGAAGACGGCGGAGTTTGACAAAAAGCTCACCCATGACTTATCGGAAATCCAGGTCCCCGGCCAACCGGACCGCGGTTATGCCGATGTGGTGCAGAAGATCCTCCCCAGCGTGGTCAGCATCGGGACCTATTCCAAAAGCGGCCCCGGCGGGTTCCGCTTTGATGTTTACCCGGATGACCTGAAACGGATACCGCCCTTGTTCCGCGATTTCCTGGAGGACTGGCTGGGACAACGGGATCCTGGATCCCTGCAGAAACGCCGCCGCCCGCTGCCGGGAAAACCGATTCAAACCGGTCTCGGGTCGGGGGTGATCATCACCAGCGATGGCTATATCCTCACCAATAATCATGTGGTGGATCAAGCCGATGAATTGAAAGTTGAAATCACCGGAAAGGGCCGGGATTATACCGCCAAAGTAATCGGGACAGATCCCCAGACGGACGTCGCCCTGATCAAAATCGAAGCCGATGGACTCACGCCGGCCACCCTCGGCGACAGCACCAAACTGCGGGTGGGCGATGTCCTGCTCGCAGTGGGTTCGCCCATGGGGCTGGAGCAGTCCGTCACCCACGGCATTGTCAGCGGACTGGGCCGCAGCGGCCTGGGCATCCTCTCCAAAACCCCGGCCGGTCAACCCGGATATGAAAACTTCATTCAGACCGATGCCGCGATCAATCCAGGCAATTCCGGGGGACCCCTCCTGGATGCCAGGGGCCGGGTGGTCGGATTGAATACCGCCATCGAGACCCGTAGCGGCATGTTCGCGGGGATCGGGCTAGCCATTCCCATCAACATGGCGGTCTCCGTCACCCGTGATCTATTGGAGGACGGCAAGGTGCAGCGCGGCTTCCTCGGCATCGAGATGGATCAGATCGACGCCAGCATGGCGGACTATCTGGGACTGGAACGCGGGACCGGCGTGATCGTGAACAGCGTCGTGGCCGATTCGCCCGCCGCCACAGCGGGCTTCCAGGAGGGCGATGCCATTGTCAGCATTGACGACCAGAAGATCACCACCCCCGCCCAACTCCGCCTGATCGTGAGTTCCCATCACCCCGGAACCGAGGTGAAATTCCAGCTGATCCGCTATAATCATCCAGCAAAACGGGCCGAGCCGTTGGAACTGAAAGCCACCCTGCAACCCCTGCCTGACAAACCCGGCAGCCGGCAGGAAGAGAAACCCGCCGAGGACGGCTCCGCCAAGCCCGGGGAATCCTTCATGAAAGGAGTCACCATTGACAACCTCAATGAGGAAATCCGCCAGGACTACGATATCCCGGATGATGTCGAAGGGGTGGCCGTGGCCTCGGTGGATCAGCATTCCCTTGCCGCCGGAGTATTGGAGGAAGGCGACGTGATTATTCAGATCAACCGCCAACCGGTCCGGAACGTGACCGAAGCCATCGCCAGCAAAGACGCCGCGGCCGCGGCCCTGCAACTCAAAATCCTGCACAATGGGCGGATCAAATTCGTCATCGTGAAAAACTGACACCTCCGGCAGGCCAAAAAACATCCGGCAACCCAACCGATACCCTCACCATGATGCCTCCCATCCCGGTTCAAATCACTTTCCGCCACATGGAGCCTTCTCCGGCGGTGGAAGCCCGCATTCTAGAAGAAGCCTCGGATCTCGACCGTTATTTCGACCGCATCACCAACTGCCAGGTCGTGGTGGAAGCGCCGCACCGGCATCATCAGCCCGGAGGCCGCACCTTTCATATCGGCATCGAAATCAGCGTGCCAGGGACCCGGCTCGTGGTCAGCCATGAACCTTCGCTGCACAGCACCATGGTCCAGACCGGAACCGGTGAAGCGGAAAAACGCCTCGAGACCCAGCCGGACCACAAGGACGTCTATGGGTGCATCCGGGACGCTTTCAAGACGGCCCGGCGTCGCCTCGAGGACTACGCCCGCCTGATGCGCGGTGACACCAAATACCATGCCCGGGAGGAGGCTCCCTGACCATGCCTGCCATGCAACCGCAGTCGCCCAAATCGCTGGTGAAATCCGCCGCCTGTCCGCTGCGGCCGGGGGAGATCACCGATTACGATCCCCTGCTGGAGCTGATCGGCGACGCCCGTTTTGTGCTGCTGGGCGAAGCCTCGCACGGCACCCACGAATTCTACCGCGAACGCGCCCAGATCACCAAGCGGCTGATCCTTGAGAAAGGATTTACCGCGGTGGCGGTCGAAGCCGATTTTCCCGACGCCCAGCGGGTGAACCGTTATGTCCGGGGACGGAGCGGCGACTTGGAGGCGATCGATTCCCTCGGCGGATTCCAGCGGTTCCCCGCCTGGATGTGGCGCAATGCCGATGTGCTCGACTTTGTCGGCTGGCTGCGCACCCACAATGATGATCAACCGGACGATTTCTCCAAAACCGGGTTCTACGGCCTGGATCTCTACAGCATGAATTCGTCCATGAATGCCGTGGTGGACTATCTGGACAAGGTTGACCCCGGCGCGGCGCGGCGGGCCCGGCAGCGCTATGCCTGCTTTGATCATTTCGGCGGTGACTCGCAGCGTTACGGACTCGAAACCACCATCGGACGGAGTCTGTCCTGCGAGAAGGAGGTCGTCAGTCAACTGGTGGAACTCTATGCCCGGGCCTCCGAACTGGCGCGGCTGGATGGCCGGATGGCGGCGGATGAGTTCTTCAACGCGGAACAGAATGCCCGGCTCGTCAGGAACGCCGAGCAATATTACCGCACCATGTACAGCAACGACATTTCCTCATGGAACCTGCGGGCCCATCACATGATGGAAACGCTGATCGAATTGAACCGTCACCTCACACAAAAACATCAGCCGCCGAAGATCGTGATCTGGGAGCACAACTCCCATCTCGGAGACGCCCGCGCCACCGCCATGGGAGAGCGCGGGGAATGGAACGTCGGGCAGCTGGTGCGCGAACATTTTGCGGGGGAGACCGCTCTGGTGGGATTCACCACCTATCATGGCACAGTCACCGCCAGCTCGGACTGGGGCGGCAAAGCCGAACGGAAACGCGTCCGCCCGGCGCTGGATGGCAGCATTGAATCCCTCTTCCACGAAACGGAAATCGAACGGTTCCTGTTGCCGATGCGGGAAGCCGGCCGGTTGAAAAACGCGCTGCGGGCCCCACGTCTCCAACGGGCCATCGGCGTCATTTACCGTCCGGAAACCGAACGGCAGAGCCACTACTTCCACGCCCGCCTCGCCGATCAGTTCGACGCCGTGATCCATATCGATGAAACCCGCGCCGTGGAGCCGCTGGAGCGCACATCCCTCTGGGACACCGGCGAACTGCCCGAGACCTATCCTTCAGGCCTCTGACCCCGTGGTCCTGACTGCAAAGTTGCGGATTCCGCCCCGGTCAGGAGGGGCCGCTCTCCGGCGCCGCATTCCGTATCATCTTTCTGGTGACGAAACGGCAGATTCTTGCGTAATACTGCCCGTTCCCTGCCACCCATGAAGCCCATCATCCAAATTTCCCTCGATCTGACAGATATTGACGAAGCCCTTGAAACGGCGGCCCTGGCCATGCGGGCCGGGGTGGACTGGCTGGAGGCCGGCACCCCGCTGCTGCTGGCGGAAGGACTCCATGGCGTGCGCGCGCTCCGCCAGGCTTTCCCCCACGTGCCGATTGTCGCGGATCTGAAAACGATGGACGGCGGTTACCTGGAAGCGGAAATGATGGCCAAAGCGGGCGCCACCCATGTGGTGGTGATGGCCCGGGCCCATGCCGAAACCATCAAATGCGTCGTGAAGGCCGGAGCCGACTTCGGATGCAAGGTGATGGGCGATAACATGGTTTGCCCGGATATGGTCGCCGGGGCGGTTTTCCTGGAGGACCTCGGCTGCGATTATGTGATCCACCACATCGGTTATGACGAACGCCGCGGCATCGCCGCCGCCGGACACCGCATGCCCAGCCCGCTGGACCAACTCCGCGAAGTCGTCAACGCCGTGAAAATCCCGGTCCAGGCGGTGGGCGGACTCAGCCTCGAACAGGCCATCCAGTGCCCGCAATACGGCGCTCCCCTCGTGGTGCTGGGCGCGCCCCTCACCATTGATGCCGACGCCTTCAAAACCGCCGGAGGCAATCTGGAGGATTCGCTGCGTCTGATTTGTCAGGCGGTGCATGCCCAGGACGTTCCTTTCCAAAAACTCTGATTCCCCCATCCATGAAATCCGCTGCTGTTGTCAATTACGCCCCTGAAAAGGGATCTGTCGAAATCCGTGAAATCGATCAACCGGAGATCGGACCCTCCGATGTCCTGCTGGAAGTCGCCAATGTCGGCGTCTGCGGCAGCGATCTTCATCAATGGACCGCCGATCATTCCTGGCCGGTGAACTATCCGGTGGTGCTCGGCCACGAATTCGGCGGGCACATCATCGCCATCGGGAAGGAAGTGGAACACTGGCAGGAAGGCGACCGCGTGGTCTCGGAAACCGCCGCCATCATCAGTCAGAACAATCCCATGACCCGGCGCGGTCTCTACAACCTCGACCCCACCCGCAAGGGTTTTGGTTATGGGGTCAATGGGGCCATGACCAAATATGTCAAGGTCCCCGCCCGCATCCTCCATCACGTGCCGGACCAACTCCCCTTCGAACAGGCCTGCCTGACGGAGCCCTGCTGTGTGGCCTACAATGCCGTGGTGAAAAATGCCCGCATCGAACCCGGCGACCGCGTGGTCGTGCTCGGGCCCGGCACCATCGGCATCCTCTGCGCCGCCATGGCGCGGCTCTGCGGCGCCGAGGTCGCGATCGTGGGCCTGCCCCAGGATGCCCACCGCCTCGAGATTGCCCGGGGTTATGGCTGCGAAGTCATCATCGGCGATGCCAAACCCTGGGCGCAGCAGCGCGATGGCCTCGGCTGCGACGGGGTCATTGATGCCGCCGGCGCCAGTGCCACCCTCAGGATTGCGCTCGATATCGTCCGCCCCGCCGGCTGGATCAGCAAGGTCGGCTGGGGCCCGCAGCCGCTCGGTTTCAATCTCGATCCCCTCGTGCAGAAAAACATCACCCTGCAGGGCAGTTTCAGCCACAACTGGCCGATCTGGGAACGGGTCATCGCCCTGCTCGCCAGCGGCCAGTTTGATGTGAAGCCCATCATCGGCGGCGTCTGGCCTATCACCGAATGGCACACCGCCTTTGAGAAAATGCACCGCGGCGAAGTCGTGAAGTCCGTCCTCAAGCCAGTTTGATCCACCAAAGGCTTTTTCCTCCGCCGCCATGTCCGACTCCTGTCCCCACGATGCCTTCAAGCACCTGCGCGCCGCCAACCCGGTGTTGCCGGCCACCTTCCGCGGCGAAGCCATCCCCATGCTCCTGAAGTTCGAGGACGTGCGCAAGGCGGCGAAGGATTGGCAGACCTTCAGCTCGGATGCTCCCTTCCGCGTGCCCATCCCCTCCGAGGAGGACGTGCGCCGGGTGCGCCAGCTGCCTATCGAGACCGATCCCCCGGAGCACACCGGTTACCGGAAAATCGTGGAGCCCGTCTTCCGCCGCCCGCTCCAGCCGGAATTCATCGAACGGGTCGAACACCTGATCGGATCGCTCCTCGAGGCGGCGGCCACCCGGGACTCCATCGAGATCGTGAGAGGCTTCGCCCTGCCCCTGCAATCCCGCGCCCTGACTTATTTGTTGAACATGCCGGAATCCGAGGCCGCCCTCTGGATCAGCTGGGGTGTGCATGTCTTCCGGGATGGCGGCGACGGCACCGCCAAGGGCGCGGTGCTGGAATCCTATCTCCAACGGAAATTCGACGAAGCCGCCGCCAGCCCCGGGGAAGACTTTTTCTCCGGCCTCCTCCAGGCGGAATACGAAGGCCGCCCCCTGACCCGGGAAGAGCAGGTCGGATTTGCCAATCTCACCTTTGCCGGCGGACGCGATACCATCATCAACACCGTCACCTGGATCATTGGTTATCTGGCGGAGCATCCCGCCGCCCTGGAGGCCCTGCGGGCCGACCCCAAACTGATCCTCACCGCCACCGAGGAGTTCGTCAGGATCGTCACCCCCCTCACCCACATCGGCCGGGTATGTCCGGTGGATACCGTGGTGGGCGATACCACCGTCCAGGCCGGCCACCGCATCTCCCTGTGCTGGGCCTCGGCGAACTTTGACGAAACCATCTTCGAGGCCCCGGAAGAAGTCCGCCTCGACCGCCGGCCCAATCCTCACATCGCCTACGGGATCGGCACCCACTTCTGCCTCGGCGCCGCCCACGCCCGCCTCATCGTCCGCACCCTCCTCCGGAAGCTCTGCGCCGAGGTGCAGTCCATCACCCTCCTGGAAGCCGTCCCCAACCTGGAAGTGGAATCCGCCTACCAGCGCCACAACGCCTGGGAATCCCTCACCGTCCGCTTCCACCCCGTCGCCACCCTGCCCCCCGGCCGTGCTGCAGAAGACAGGGTCATGGACGGCCAGGAATAAGGTCATCCCCACCCAAGGATGAGGCCATGGCCGCCCTTCCATGGGGTCATGGTCGCCCTCCCATGAGGTCATTGCCACCCTCCCATGGGGTCATGGTCGGCCGACCATGACCCCTTAAACCCCTTTTTCAGGGACATTTTGGCGCAATTTGGCCTCATTTCCGGCAAACCCTCCCCAAAAGCCCTCCGTGCTCCCTCCGCGACCGCTCCCGCCCCCCGGCACCGCCACCCGCCCGTTGGGGATAAAGGACAGCCCCGTTTCTGCCGCATTTGGAGGAATTTCTGGCATTCCGGTGGAATTCCCCGCACCATGAAGGAAATCCCGCCCCAAATTCCTGCCCCAATCCTATGATTCCGTATTCCCCCGACATTCCTGCTCGAGACAAGGTTGAGCACTCTCCTGCAATCCTGCCGGTGAATCAGTAGTTCTGGTTGGCAAAGCATTCGGTCCATGCTAGAAAATGCAAGCCCTCCCCGTTAAATTCGAAACCATGAACACGCAGCTCAAACTGAAATTGAAGCTCATTCCACTGGGTGCAATCATTGGCAGCAGCGGCTTCGCCGCCGCTGCGCCTGAAATTACTCCACTCGATTTACTGCCCAAGCCAGAAGCTCCCGTTGTTTTATTAACGGACGCTGAAGCAACTGAACAGATCAAGAAAATCAGAGAAAGTAGCCTCCGGCTGCTCCAACATGATGCAGACGGATGGAATGACCTCGAAATAGCCATCATAAAGTCCCGCGACAAGAATTATAACTTTGAACCCAAGGATAAGAAAAAAGATACCGATGGTGACGGAATGAGCGACTACGAGGAGATGCTCATCAACCGTAATCCTCTCTACAAGGAACCGATTTACACCAAAGAGCAACAGATTGAGCAGGTCCGCGAGTCACGACGACAAGCCATAAAAGCAGAACTGGCGTCTCTGGATAGGGCCGCCAAGCGGCGGCAGGAACTGGCTTCGTCGATCATCGCTCCGCTTACTACGGATGATGGCGTTCCAGCTTCCAAAGAAACAGTAGAGAACGAAGGCAAGCAGAAGCTCGCTGCGCTCGCTCTGCAAAACATCGCAGAAGATGGCGCAAAGCGCCAACGCGTGGATGACTTCGTACTCAGGACGGGCTTCAGCAAGCACATGGAGGACGCGGCCGGCAAGGCGTCTTCGCTCGTTGATGTGATCGGCGGCAGGCCGATCTACTATGAGAGCCATAATACAGTCGCCGCTGATACAATTTCTACAGATGAAGTTAGATCCGGCGGAACGCTAGGGCTGAATCTTGATGGCAAAGATACTACGATTGGCCTCTGGGATGGAGGTGATGTGTATGTTCCAAAATACTGAATTTAACTCTGCACTTGGAGTCCAGCGTGTTACCGATAAGGACGGAAACAGTCCGTTAGGGATTAAGTCTCACCCAACGCATGTGTCAGGCACCATGGTTGCCAAAGGGCTGAACCTCCCTGCCAAGGGGATGGCCCCAGAGGCGAAGCTGAGCGCTTACGATTGGAACAGTGACATTTCGGAAATGACGACGGCAGCAAGCACTGATGCTTTGAGGCTTTCCAATCACAGCTACGGAACTTCCAATGGGTGGGCGACTACTGTTGTCGGCGGCGCAACCCGATGGGTCTGGTGGACGGATACCCGCATTAGCTTGGTGGAGGATTACCTTTTCGGCTTCTACAGCGAAAATAGTCGCGATGTGGATGCTCTAGCATACAGCGCTCCAAACTACCTTTCAGTATGGTCAGCGGGGAATGAGCGCCGAGCCAATTCTTCGGAGAATGGCCCTACGGTGCAGCCCGTCGATCATTATGAGATGAATCCAACCACCGGCGATTACACTTATGTGAGCGGGATCACGCGTCCGGTTGATGGCCAGATTGATCTATTGCACGATCAGGGCGTTGCCAAGAACACCCTCGTTGTCGCTTCCGTAGAAGATATTGTCGGTGGATATGCGTCTTCAGGTGGTGTCGTGGCATCTTTGTTTAGCAGTTTTGGACCCGTCGATGACGGAAGGATCAAGCCGGATTTAGCAGCCAATGGAGCCAGCGTTAATTCCACATGGAACTTGGAGGCCAACGGAGCGACCCCAGTAACAACCATCAATGGCAACAGGTATTCAGTTATTTCCGGCACGAGTATGGCTGCACCAACAGTCACTGCTTCTCTAGATCTACTATTTCAGCATTACACCAATCTGTTCGGATCTACAGGGGGTGCAGCGTTTCGGGCAGCGACTCTAAAGGCACTTGCTCTGCACACTGCAGATGAGGCCGGGGCTACACCCGGCCCCGATTTCAGCTACGGTTGGGGTCTTATGAACACGAAGAGCGGGGTTCAGTTGATTAGTCTCCATGGACTCAGCGGGACAGCTCTACGCAACATCAAGCAGGTCACCCTGAATAACGGGGACTACTCGGAATTCGACATTCGCGCCATGGGCGGCACCACCCCACTAAAAGTCACGATTTGTTGGACCGACCCAGCGGGCACCGTTCAGACCAAGGCCGTTGATGTCAACATCGGTGCCTTAGTCAATGATCTTGACCTACGTATTAATTCAGGCACATCTACTTTTTATCCGTGGAGACTAAGTCCCGCCGCGCCCACGTCGGGAGCCACCAACGTTGGCGACAATGACCGTGACAATGTGGAGCAAGTGCTCATTTCAAATCCGGTGGCTGGCCAACTCTACAAGATCAACGTCTCCCACAAAGGATTCTTGAAGAACAGCAGTGGCGCTGCCGCGCCACAGCCATTCTCCATCATCCTCAGTGGTGTTCAGGCAGAACCAGAGGTGACGTTCAGATGCACTGACATTTCACGCACGGGACCAAACGTTTACGGCATTTCTTGGACTTCCGTGGTTGGCGCTTCGTATCAGCTTCAATCCTCGACGGACCTCACCGCATGGTTCGACCTCACGGGTGATTTCCTCGCGACCAAGGAGATTACCACAGGAGAGGTTTCCAACACAGCCGGAGAGGGCAAAAGATTCTACAGGGTCAAGCGCCTGCTATGAAACGCAGGCACGTTAATGGTCGTTTGTGGGTAGCTTGTATTGCTATTGCTCTCAGCGTGTGGACGACGGTACCGCTCCGCAGTGCCGTCGTCTTCACTGACATTGAAGATATTAGCGTTTATGGGCCTGATCGGGTCACGGTCGGGCTCGATCTTAATTTTGATAACGTAGTTGATGTTGAGTTGCGTAATTTGGGTCATGAATTTGCGGCTTTCTCCACGGTAACAGGCCGAGTGGCGGGATTGACTGCAGTTCCACCGAATCAAAATAATTTCGCAGCAGCTTTCGTTGATGGGGATACTATCGGCTCTTCGTTTTCATTTTATGCTTGGAATACTGGCTACTCAGGCTTGATTAGTTGTCGCGATACTGGCTGTCTCGGCTTCTATAGTGAAGGACAGGCTTATCTTGGAGTTGAGTTTCAAATTGCCGGAATGCTACATTATGGCTGGGTTCTTATTGAAAATCCCCTAGCCGCTGGCGGCGGCGTCATCGGGTCGTTTGCATACGAGAGCGAAGCAGGCGTTTCGATTGTTGCCGGAGCTATTCCAGAGCCTAGCACAGTGGCACTGCTTAGTGGCAGCACAGCCCTCCTTTTACAGCGCAATGGCAAAACCAGAAAGCAGCAGAACAAGACGCCGCAGCGAACAGCTAGGGGCTGGGTCCTTTCGACGTTCAGTGTTATTTGCAGGTGTCTTGGTTTCGGTGGAGCGCAGACCCGGCGCCCCCCCGGGAATTGGCGTGCGTCCCCGCCACCCGCCCCTTGGGGATAATCGACAGTCCCATTTCTGCCGCATTTGGAGGAATTTCTGGCATCCAGGTGGAATTCCCGTCACCATGCAGGAAATCCCGCCCCAAATTCCTACCCTTATCCCATGATTCCGTATTCCCCCTACATTCCTGCTGGAGACAAAGTTGAGCACTCTCCTGCAATCCTGTCGGCGAATCAGTAGTTCGGCCGCTCGACCACGCCCATGAGACTTCTCGCGTTCATACTCTTTACGATTTCAGCTGGCTTCGCACATATGCGCACTACCGCACAAGCCAACGCACCAACGAGGGGCACACTGATCATTGGCATCCTCACCATCGAGAGCAGCTACGCCCAGAACACGGAGCGACCATCGCGAGGAGTGCCCGACACCTTGCAGTTTTGGATTGGCCCTGACAGTGCGTGGCGCATCAGGACATACGCCACCGATCACGACATTCATCCTCACAGTTTGGGAGACCTCGGAAAGCTGAAGGACCGACCGACAGAGTTTGCCCGTGACCACATCAAGAAGCACTACGGAGACGTTCTTGCATCCATGGTGGTTTTAGAATTCCCTGACATCAACGACACTGACGCCGTTCGCAAGGGACTCACCGAGCTGAAGCTAAAAGGCAGTTTGGAAGTCGCCAAGAAGAGCGGCTTCGCGTTTTGGAATCCCGACGATGGACATTACAAATCACAGACGCCACCGAAGTGAGCGGCCCATCCAGAGGGTTGCAGCTGCCCCCCGCCCTACTGGGCAGTCGGACGGTTCAGGTAATTTGGCCGCGACTTTTGCAGCCGCCCGGGAGTTTCCGGCGGCGGTCGCCGAGCTTGGTCATTGGCCCGAAAGATGACGCCCATTCCCGACAGTCAGTATCCAGACGCGGAGTTCCCTTGGAGTTTCTACTTCAATGGAGTTCTCATGCCGAAGTGGGGAGCCTGCTGGGGGCTTGCGGAGGTGTCCCGTTTGCTGGAGCCGGACAAGGACTGGGACAATGATGTCGGTCACAGGGACATATACCTGATCGAGTGTCGGATTGATCATGTGGGAGTGCCGGAAAGTGCGGACCCGGATTTGTTCATCTACGCGGTGCAGGAGGTTCTCTGCGTTTTACTTGGCCAGAGGGAAGCGGTGATGGAGTCGCTGCGGACGAGTTCCGTGCCGTGTGATGCGGATGAGGTTTACGAGGGATTGGTTTCCGCCGCCCTCCAAATGCGACGACTCGCAAGCGGGCAGCGCATGGCCTTTTGGACTTCGGGCTACGGGGCAGATCGCCTGCGATTGGTGGAGAGTATGGAGCTTGCCCTGCTGCCAGCTTCTGATCCCCGACACGCGCCGCCTCCCCATCTCAGACGCTTCGCGGGCGAGTTGGCATGGCGCATCAAGGATCAGACCTCGAAGTTGCACAGTCTTGCGCAGTCAGGACAGTTTCCCAAGGATTTGAGGAGAGAGTTGCATGCGATCTGAAAAGGCCAGTGACCATGGTTATCATTGGGCGCAGCCCCGGCGACACACCCCGGGAATTGGCGTGCGTCCCCGCCACCCGCCCTTTGGGGATAATCGACAGCCCCCTTTCTGCCGCATTTGGAGGAATTTCTGGCATCCAGGTGGAATTCCCGGCACCATGCAGGAAATCCCGCCCCAAATTCCGGCCCCAATCCCATGATTCCGTATTCCCCCGACATTCCTGCTGGAGCCAAGGTTGAGCACTCTCCTGCAATCCTGTCGGTGAATCAGTAGTTCGGGCAACACTTGAACCGCTCATGACACTGCGACCTCACAGAAATACAGGCGAACTGACGCATGACCTCCTCCATTATTTGCAGGGGCACTTTCAAGCTATTCCGGAAGATTACCAAGAATTCCTTCGCGCGAAGAACGGAGGCACACCCACACCTGAACTCATATTCAAATTTTCGTCTGCGGATGATGATGGTTGGATAATTTCGAATTTTACTTCGATTAAGTGCCAAAAGGGCCAACTTAGCATAGACCTTCAAGTTGAAGCTTGGGGACTGGACTATGGCCCTTCGTTTATCCCCATCGCTGACGACGAAATGGGAAATTACTTTTTATTATCGGTGGCTCCAGAGAGCTTCGGTTTGATCTACTATAGAGACCACGAACTTACCGACGAAGATAATCCGATGCTCGGTTTAACATTTCTCGCGCAGACATTTACAGATTTCATACAACGCCTGCATGACACGGACTACACTGCGCCCGATTGGGAAGCCGAGCACGATGCGGCGCTGAGGAATATCTTGAAACATCCTAAATAGCCCTGTCACCCCCATGCCGAACTTAAGCCCGAATGACCCTGGTGATCATCCGGCGCTCCCACAAGCATAACGCTAGTTGAACAATGCGCGGCCCGCCATTGCCATGAAATCCCGGGGCCACAAAACACCGCAGGCCACCCCTCAGAATCCCGATGGCGCGGGGCTGGAATGCTGTGTTGGATGGCGGGCTATGACAGCGACGACGATGGAGCAGGACTTTGACGAAGTGATCGACCGCCGGGGGACCGGCAGTTTGAAATGGGACCGCTACGCGGGGCGGGACGTGTTGCCGATGTGGGTGGCGGACATGGATTTTGCGGTGTGCCCGGCGATCACACAGGCGCTGCAGGAAAGGATCGGGCATCCGGTGTTCGGCTACACGCGGCCGACGCCCGGCCCGGCGCAGGCGGTGGTGGATTACCTGAAGCGGAACCACGGGCTGGAGGCGGACCCGTCCTGGCTGGTGTGGATGCCGGGGATGGTGCCGGGCACCGCGATGGCGGCCGCTGCAGCAGGGGAACCGGGGGATGAGGTGATGATTTTCACGCCGGTCTATCCGCCCTTTTTCAGCGCGCCGCGGGATGCGGCCCGGGGGTTGGTGACGGTGCCCCTGACGGAAGTGGACGGGCGGATCACGTTTGACTTCGCGGCGATGGAGGCGGCGGTGACGCCGCGCACCAAGATGGTGCTGCTGTGCAGTCCGCACAATCCGGTGGGCCGGGTGTGGACGCAGGAGGAATTGGAGCGGCTGGCGGAGTTTTGCGTGCGGCACGGGCTGGTGCTGTGCTCGGATGAGATCCACTGCGACCTGCTGCTGGAACCGGAACGCTCGCCCTTCACCACCGGTCTGGCTTTGGATGGGCCGATCCGGGACCGCCTGATCGTGATGATGGCGGCGAGCAAGACCTACAATGTGCCGGGGCTCGGCCTGTGCTTCGCGATCATCCCGAATGCGGAGCTGCGCCGGAAGTTTCAAGGGACCAAGAATTGTTTTGTGGCGGAGACCAGTCCGCTGGGATTCACGGCCACGGAGGCCGCCTACCGGCACGGGGAACCGTGGCGCGCGGCACTCTGCCGGTATCTGCGGGGGAACCGGGACCTGATCGTGCAGCACCTCGCGGAGCACGGGCCGGAGGTGAAGCTGCCGCATCTGGAAGCGACGTATCTGGCGTGGCTGGATGTGCGGGCGCTGGGGCTGGCGCACCCGGTGGCGCACTTCGAGGAGCATGGCCTGGGGTTGTCGAATGGGGCGGACTTCGGGGCCCCGGGATTTGTCAGGCTGAACTTTGGCTGTGCGCGATCCGTGTTGGCGGAAGGCCTGCGGCGTTTCTCGGCCGGAGTGGCAGCGGCCCGGGCCCAACGCGGGGCGGCGCCGGTTCCCGCCTGAGTCGGAGGGAGGTGATCCTGACGCTTTTCCCTGATGAAACGGCCCGCTGTCTCCCTGATCCCGCTGCTCGCGGCGCTGGGTCTGCTGCTGGGTGCGGCGGCGGCGGCAGGTTGGGCTCCGGGTTGCCCGGTCCGGAGTTGGACCGGATTGAAATGCCCGGGCTGCGGATCGGGCCGCGCCATGTCGGCTTTGATGGGGGGAGACCTGCCGGGGGCTTTTTATTGGAACGCGCTGTTGTTTCCTCTGGTGGCCCTGCTGCTGGCGGCCGGACTGCGGCAACGGTGGTCGTGGCGCAACCTGTTGGCGGTGAGCTTGGTGGTGCTGGGCTTCGGAGTGCTGCGGAACCTTCCATTTTATCTTCTTTACTAGCCTGGGGCGCTGTGAATAAGTCCTCAACTCCCCGCTCGCATGGCGTTCCTCCTGCAATCCTCCCCTACCCCGGAATCAATGGGCCCATGGGCTCTGCTGTTTGCTTTGATCATCGGTCACGCGCTCGCCGACTACCCGCTCCAGGGGAAATTCCTCGCCATCCGGAAGAACCGGCACATCAAGCCGCTGGAATATGGAGCCGATGTGCCGTCGGCCATCTGGGTATATTGCCTGTCCGCCCACTCCCTCGTCCATGCCGGGGCGGTCTGGGTGGTGACGGGCAGCCCGCTCTTTGGGTTCATCGAATTTTTGGTGCATTGGGCCATCGACTTCGCGAAATGCGAAAAGTGGACGAATTTCCACACGGACCAGGGGCTGCATCTGTTGTCGAAGCTGATCTACGTGGCGGCCCTCTACTGGATGTGAATTGGCGGCTTGAAAGCGCTGCCCCGCCGCCGTTTAGACAAGGAATCCCATGCCCGAATCCCCCCTGCGTGACCTCATGACGGACCCTGCGTGGGCCGCTTCAGATCTCGGCCTGCCGCTGCCCCCTACCACCCATGCTGTCTCGGTGGCCCTGCCCCGCTGGGAGGATGTGATCGATTATGAGGAAGAGCACCCGAGGATTGCCGCGGCCCTGCAGGCGGGATATCCCCGGTTTTTTGTGCACCCGCTGGTGGCGGAACTCTTTGCCGAAGCCACCCGCCGGTGGGCGGGCCCCGGGGAGGGCTGTCTGGTTTTCCCGTCTGAGCTTTCAGCCCGGCGGGCCGCAGCCTATGTGTCAGGAAAAAGCGGCCTGTCCTGCCGGGTGGAACCCTACGGCGCCGGCACGCTGCATGCCCTCATTTTCCCCGAAAACGCCCGCCGGACCGCGCGCGACTACTGGCGCTACTGCGGGGCGGTGGTGAGCAGCCGGCTGGCAGCCTGCGCCCTGTCGGGCTGGCACGGTCCCGTCCCTGCGGCTCTGGAAGAGGCTGGCCAGACGGCCAAACAAACCATCCGGGCACGGCTCGCGGCCTTGAGCGGAGTGGCTCCGGAAGACGTTTTCCTCTTTCCCTCCGGCATGAATGCGGTGGCCGCGGCCCACCGGCTGGTGACGGCACTGCGTCCGGGGCTGCCGACCGTGCAGTTGGATTTCCCTTACGTCGATGTGCTGCGGGTGCAGCAGGAGTTTGGCAGCGGCGTGAAGTTCTTTCCCGTAGCCGATGCCAAGGCTTTGCAGGAGGTGGGAGCCCTGGCCGATGCCGGGGCCCTGGCGGCCGTTTTCGCGGAAGTTCCGAGCAATCCCCTGCTGAGCTGCGTGCCGGTCGATACCCTGGCGGATCGTTTGCAGGCCGCCGGGATTCCCCTCGTGCTGGACGACACTGTGGCCACGGTGGTGAATCTGGATGCGCTGCAGGTGGCCGACCTGGTCACCACCAGCCTGACCAAAGCCTTTTCCGGGGTTGGCGACGTGATTGCCGGAGCGCTCACGCTGAATCCCCGTTCGCCGCATTACGCCCACTTCCATGCGGCCATGCAAGCCGAGCAAACCGCCCACGATTTATTGTGGA
This sequence comes from uncultured bacterium, assembly GCA_903936775.1. GTDB lineage: Bacteria > Verrucomicrobiota > Verrucomicrobiia > Verrucomicrobiales > V1-33 > CAIZWU01. Next base: position 22,214 of record CAIZWU010000263.1, read on the forward strand.
CAGAGGACGCCATGGTGCTGGAGGAGAATTCCCGGGACTTCCCGGAACGGGTGCGGCGCATGAATCTCAATACCGAAGCGCTCATCCACTTCCTGAAAGCACACCCGGCGGTGGAGCAGGTGTGGTATCCGGAAAGCCCTGCCGTGTTTGGCCCCATGGCGCGTTCCGGAGGGGGGCGGGGATGTCTTTTTTCCTTTCTGCTGCGGGATGAAGCGGCGGCATCCTGCTTTTACGACCAATTAAAGGTCAGTAAAGGCCCCAGCCTCGGCACCAACTTTTCGCTCTGCTGCCCCTACACCCTGCTGGCGCACTACCAGGAATTGGACTGGGCGGCCGGCTGCGGAGTGCCGCGGCATCTGTTGCGCGTTTCCGTGGGACTGGAGGACGCCGGGGAGCTGGTTGCCCGGTTCGCGGCGGCCCTTGAGACGCTGCCATCGGCGGTTTGAGTGATGCTCACCCCGGAGGGTCACATCATCTTCATCTTGTGCTTAAGGTTGGCCAATTCACTCCGCAGGGCATTCACCCGTCCCGCCAAGGCAATGAGGCGTTCATTGGCTTCTTTTTTGAGGGCGCCGTAGGTTTTGCCACCCGGGGCAGCCAGATTGGATTTGTAGATTTCCAGTTTGCGGACGTTGGCCCGCTCCGCCTCAAAGGCGACCTGGGTTTTGGAAAGCATCGACTCGGTGGCCGCAATTGCCCGGGTGACTCCAGCCAGAGTGCCGGTGTCCACGGCGCCGAGTCCCAAATCTTTGGCGGCCTCGGTGATGGCCGCTTTCTCGTTGGCCTGTTTCACCGCCCCTTTGATGACGGCATTGCCATCCTTGTCGATCGTCATGCCGGGAGGCGGGGGCTGGGGTTTCCACCCTAATCCGAGACGGGTCTTCAGTTCAGCCGGCAACTTTTCGGCAGGTATTTTGACCAACCCGCTGGAGTGCTCCACCAGGACCGTGTTCTCATCCGGCACGCCGCGGACGGCAAATTTCTCCATTTTGGTGCCATCCGTCAACGTGATCGAATAGGGAGCCCGGGTCCGTTCTTTTTCCCGGACGGCCAGCACCGCCGCGGCACGATCGGCTTCCACGGCCGGCCATTTGTCGATGGTTTCATCGATCTTCTTCTGCTCCGCAG
>CAIZWU010000264.1 GCA_903936775.1 uncultured bacterium
CAGCGCTTTGTGCACCAGTGAAGGATACTCAAGGCGGCCCGCCGGCCGGAGGAACTAAACCCCGCAGCCCCGCCCGATTCTTTTGCTGGAAAATCCCCGGCGGGCCGTTACCCTGCGCCCCTATGTCAAAAAACGCTCTCGGCCAAGGACTCGGGGCCCTCATCAGCGGGGCGTCCCGCCGCGGGGCGGCTGCGCCCGTGCTCGCCCCCGGTGCCTCCGCACCCCCTGCGGCACCGCCCGCCACGGAAATTCCGGCGACCGACCGCGTGGTCCGCGTGCCTCTTTCCGCCATCACCGCCAGCCCGATGCAGCCCCGGAAGCATTTCCGGGAGGAGCAGCTCACGGAGTTGATGGATTCCATCCGCGAGCACGGCATCATCCAGCCGCTGACCGTCCGGCGGGTGAATGGCAACCTGGAGCTGATCGCGGGCGAGCGCCGCTTCCGGGCTTCTGAAAAACTGGGCCTGAAGGAAGTGCCGGTCATCGAACGCGAAGCTTCGGACCGCGATGTCCTGGAAATGGCGTTGATCGAAAACCTCCAGCGCGAGGATCTCAACCCCATCGAGGAAGCCGAGGCCTATGCGCGCCTCGCCAAGGAATTCAATCTGCGGCAGGAAGACATCGCCCAGCGCGTCGGGAAAAACCGGGCCACCGTGGCCAATGCGATGCGCCTGCTCGACCTCGCGCCGGAAGTGAAATCGCTGCTCAGTCAGGGCCTCATCACCACCGGCCATGCCAAGGCAATCCTCGGCCTGCGCGACCCACAATTGCAGGCGCTGATCGCTGACAAGGTAGTGCGCCAGGGTCTCACCGTCCGCGCCACCGAAAAACTCATCCAGGCGGAGCAGCAGTCCGCCACCGCCGGGAAATCCGGCAAGTCCGGGTCCGACAGTGGGAAATCCACCAGCACCCCGCGCGACAGTGCCGCCGCCATCCAGCGCATCCAGGCGAACCTCCGCCATAAACTCGCCACCAGCGTCAACGTGCACCACGGTGAGAAGAAGGGGAAAATCGAGATCGAATACTACGGCAATGACGACCTCGGCCGCCTCCTGGATCTGCTCGGCGTCAGTGCGGAATAACCTGCTCCCCCCGTGAACCGCCGGCCGCCCTTCCCATTGACCCGTGTGCTGGGCTTGGCCGCGCTGGGCGTTTTATCTTCAGGGCTCACCTGTTGCGGGGCAAAACCAACTGCGCCGGCCGCCAGTGCCGCGCCGGCGACGGCCCCGGTGGCGGCCACGGCAAAACCGTTTATGAACTACACGGCGGAAATCGTGAACCGTTTTCCCCACGATTCCCGCGCTTTCACCCAAGGTCTGTTATTTGAAAGTGCGGAGACTCTGCTTGAAAGCACCGGGATGAACGGCCAGTCCAGCCTGCGCCGGGTGGAGTTGAAAACCGGTCGCGTGATCCAGAAAGTGGATCTGCCCCAGCGTTATTTCGGCGAAGGTCTCGCCCTCCTGAAAGGCAAGCTCTATCAACTCACCTGGAAGGACCACAAGGGCTTCATCTACGACGCCGCGACCCTGCACCAGACCGGCGAGTTTCCCTACGGCGGCGAAGGCTGGGGCGTCACCACCGATGGCACCTCGCTGATTTTGAGCGACGGCACCCCCCAGCTGCGTTTTCTCGACCCTGACACCTTCGCGGTCACCCGTACCATCCAGGCCACCCACCAGGGCAAGCCGGTGGACCGCTTGAACGAACTGGAATTCATCGACGGCGAAATCTTCGCCAATATCTGGGGCGCCGACCTGATCGCCCGTCTTGATCCGGTCACCGGCCAGGCCACCGGGGTGATAGATTGCACCAGCCTCTTTCCGGCCGCGCTACGCAGCACCCCGGAGCAGGTATTGAACGGAATCGCGTGGCATGCGGAATCAAAGCGCCTGCTCATCACCGGCAAATGGTGGCCGGAAGTCTTCGAGGTCACCCTGAAGCCAAGAGGTTAAGTTCCGCAGGCACTGCTGGACTTCGGCCCGAAATTCATGCGGAAACAGTCTTCCGTTTTTTATCATCAATATTCAAATCCTTCCACATTCCATGGCTTCCACCAACGTCCTCGGCACCGTGCTCCGTTCCTGCAGCACCGATCCCCTCACTGGTTTCTTCCGCGATGGCGTCTGCCGCACCTGTGAGGAAGACCAAGGCTCGCACACGGTGTGCGCCGAGATGAGCGCCGATTTTCTCGCATACTCCCAACGCCACGGCAATGACCTCAGCACCCCCATGCCGCAGTATGGATTCCCCGGACTCCAGCCCGGCGACCGCTGGTGCGTCTGTGCCAGCCGTTGGCTGGAAGCCGAACGGGCGGGGTGCGCCCCCCCGGTGAGTCTCCTCGCCACCGACAGCGGCGCGCTGGAGGTGATTCCCCTCGAGATCCTGAAGCGTTATGCCACGGCCTGAACAAGACGCCGCGGACCAGCGGCTGAAAGCCTTGGAGTGACGGCAGCCTGCTGCCGCTTTGCGGCCGCAGCCCTGCTGCGCCGTCTCCTCATTCACCATCATTCCGGGCAATTTCAGTATAGTTGAAACTGGAAACCGTCTTCACCCACGCAGGGGATACCGCAGCCTTGAATGCTGCCGCACTGCACCACTTCCAGTCGCTCCCCCGCTGGACCAATCGATGGTGAACCGCGTTTTGATGGACATAATGGAGCCGGGCGAGATAACTCCGTTGAAACGTCAGGTGTGTCTCCCGGTAGTTCTGCCAGAGCCGCTGCCGGCCGGCGCATTGTTCACGCCGATTGAACTCCTTGGTGGTGGTGCTGTGAACTTTTTGAATCATGACCGGCAAGGATCGTGCCGCCTCTGAAGACCGCACCGGGCTATGGCCCACAAAATGATAGTGATTGGAAAGCACGGCCCACGCCTCCAGCCTCCAACCGAATTCCGCCGCCACGGCCAACAATTGCTCCTGAAACCAGTCTTTCATGCCATCGGATTCCAGCAGCGGTTTCCTGCCGGAGGTGCGGGCCGTTAGAAAATAAACCCCCGCGGAACCCAACCGGTGGGGCGGGGCATGCGGCCAATCCCGGGAGCCCTTGGCGCACTGATCATCATCCGGGAGGGCCACGACATGGGTCATCCGGTCAAATAGCATTTCGGAGCGGCCCGCACATCTGAAAAATCAACATTCCGGAGGCGCAGCCACCCTTGGACTGACGGCAGCCTGCTGCCGCTTTTGGCGAATGGCAGCCCTGCTGCCGGGAGAAAGGCGTCCTTTTCGAAAAAGATTTGAAAATCGGAACGGGATTCGATGGCTTCCGGGGAGTGTTCTGGCCATGGGTTGAGGGCTGGTGGCCTCAACGGCGCAGCAAGGCTGCGGCCGCAAAGCGGCAGCAGGCTGCCGTCAGTCCAAGGTCCAAGGAACTCGCGGCTCAGGGGGTGAGGCGGAAGCGGAGGAATCCCCGGGAGGTGGTGGAGAGGGGAGTGGGATAACGGACGGTCCACTCCCAGGGAAACTCCGTGAGGGTGATAGGGATTCCGGCCCAGCTGGACAAGGGCTCCGAGGCCTGGGCCTGCCAGGTGTAGCCGGTGAGACGGGTGCTGCGGAACAGACGGGCGGCAGCGTGGGTTGGGGTCCCTTCCGGATGGAGGAAAATCTGGACTGGCGGAGGGAAGGAGGTGGCGCGGCGCGGGAGGGTGCCGGCGGCATATTCCATGAGGTTGGAACCGCCGTCCCCATCCGGATCAGCGTTGGGGCCGGACAGCGCTGGGTTGGCCAGTTCCCCCGCCGTAAAGTAAAGCGTCTGCCAATCGGTAAAAGTGAGGACGGGCAGCGGGCTGTTCAGAACCGCGGCGGATTTCAGATCCCAGCCCGGAGCGGCCAGTTGACCGACCACGGCCTGGCTGGCGTCCGTGGAGGCCCAGGTGAGAGGGAAAAAATTTCCCGGAGAACCCGCCGGCCAGGTCCAGGAGGGATGGGTCAGCAGGATCCATTCGCCTTGAGGGGCCCCGGGGTGGAAAAGCCACAGGTAGGCCTGGGTGCCCGTCAGGAAGGGCGCCACATTGGTGTCGTAACTATAGCTGCCGCCAAAATACCGGGTGACCGGTTGATAGACGCTGCGGGAAGCCGCCCGCCAGGCGGCGGCCCATTGCGGGGTGTTGGCGGCGGTGGGGATGAAGCTTCCGGTGAAAGATCCCAACTCCGCCACCCAGGTGTCGTCCCACGGCTGACCGGCACTGGTCAGGTTGGTGGAGAACGGGAACCCGTTCCAGTCGATCTGGGTGGCGGACGCAGCCGTGAGGCAAACCCCGTAGCTGCAGCAGCAAAGGAGGCAGGACAGGCGGCCGGGCGTCATGGGATCTGAGAGCTGGGGCGCCACTCCATTACATGCGCTCCGTGGTGCGGATACCCATCAGACCGAGCCCTGTTTTCAGGGTGCGGGAGGTGGCTTCGCAAAGCGCGAGCCGGGTGGCGCGGACCTGGCCTTCGGCGCGGAGGACCGGACAGGCTTCGAAGAAACTGTGGAAAGCCTGGGCCACGGTGAACAGATAGGTGGCCAGCAGATTGGGGCGGAAATCCTCCAGCACGGCGGGCACCACTTCGGCAAAGCGGGAAAGCGTCAGGGCGAGCCAGCGCTCCGCGTCCTCGGTGAGCTGATAGGGTCCGACGAGCTCCGGGGTGCTGCCCTCGAGCTTGCGGAAGATGGAGCGGGTCCGGACGTAGCTGTATTGCAGATAGGGCGCGGTGTTGCCCTGGAAGGCCAGCATCTTGTCCCATGAGAATTTGTAATCCGTCAGGCGGTGCTGGCTGAGTTCCAGATACTTCACCGCCCCAATCCCGACGGCGCGGGCGATTTCGGCTTTCTCGTCCTCTGTCAGGTCCGGGTTTTTTTCCTGCACGACGGCAAGGGCGCGTTCCTCGGCTTCCTCAAGGACTTCCATCAGGCCTACACTCTCGCCGCTGCGGGTTTTCATCATGGTGCCGTCCGGCCCGAGGATGCTGCCGAAGGCGATGTGCTGGAGATTGCCCTCCAGGCCCCAGCGACGGGTGGCGTCGAAGAGTTGATTGAAATGCAGGGCCTGCGGGGCACCGACGATATACCAGACATCGGTGGCCTGCCACACCCGGAGGCGGTGCTCCACGGTGGCCAGGTCGGTGGTGGCGTACCCATACCCGCCATCGCGTTTCCGGATGATGAAGGGCACGGCGTCCGGGGAGTCGTCCGTGAAAATACAGAGGGCGCCGTCGCTCTCGCGGGCGAGGCCGCTGGCTTCAAGTTCGGCCACGAGGGAAGGAAGCCGGTCGTTGTAGAAACTTTCTCCGAGGTAGTGGTCGAAGGTGATGTCGAGTTTGTTATAAACGATGGCCAGCCCGGCGAGGGAGACGTCGACACACCGCTGCCAGATGGCGCGGTTTTCGGGATCGCCGGCCTGGAGTTTGACGAGTTCGGCGCGGCAGGCATCGCGCACCGGAGTGTCCGGACGGTCACCGGCTTTCATCTCCTCTTCCTGGGCTTTGCTCCCGGCGTTGACCGCTTTGTAGAGGCGCAGGAGTTCGCGGATGGGATCGGAGAGGAGGGCGGCTTCGTTGAGGTCGCGTTTCCAGCCGTAAAGGACCATGCCGAACTGGGTGCCCCAGTCGCCGATGTGGTTGTCGGTAATGACGGTGTGGCCTACAAACCGGGCGATGCGGGCGAGGCAGTCGCCGATGATGGTGCTGCGGATGTGACCGACGTGCATCTGCTTGGCCACGTTGGGGGCGCTGAAGTCGATCACGATGGTGCGGGGCCGGGTGGTGGGCACGATGCCGAGTTTTTCATCGGCAAGCAGGACTTCCAACCGGGCGGCCAGAGCCTCCGGAGTGATGGCGAAATTGATGAACCCGGGGCCGGCCACGGTGGGCGGGGTGGAGAGGCCGGTGACGTCGATGGCGGCGGCGAGTTCGGTGGCGAGGGCGCGGGGATTGGTCTTCAGCGCCTTGGCGAGGACCATGGCGGCATTGGTCTGGTAGTCGCCAAACCGGGCATCGGCGGCCTGGTCCACGGCGGCGGTAAAGCCTTCCGGCAGCGTGTGGCCGAGAGCGGCGAGGGCGGTGGTGACGCGCTGCTGGAGCAGTTGGGGGAAAGTCATGGGCCGCCCATGATAACAGGGTCCAGGCAATTCTCAAGAGGCTTGGAACCCGCCCGCAAAGTCGGGCGGAAGCGTGCATAATTTCTGGAAGCCGGTCCGCGGCCCGCGTATGTTCCCTGTCATGCGTCCGGTTTTTTTAGTCCTCCTCACTGTAATGATTCCCTGTCTCGCCCAAGCGGGGAACGAAGAACTGGCGCGGCAGGTCAAGCCGGCGCTGGTGGCGATCTATCCGGCGGGGCGGGAAGGAACGGAGGCGGGCGTGGGATCGGGATTTGTGATTTCGGAGGACGGGCTGATCGCGACCAATCTGCACGTGATCGGGGAAGGCCGCGGCCTTCGGGTGGAATTCCCGGACGGGAACAGCCGGGAGGTGACGGAGATCCACGCGTGGGACCGGGACCGGGATCTGGCGGTAATCAAGGTGGCCGGCAGCAGCATGGCCTGTTTACCTTTGGGGGACTCGGGGGCGGTGGAACAGGGCACGCCAGCGGTGGCGATGGGGAACCCTTTGGGCTTTCGCTTCAGTATGGTGGAAGGGCTGATTTCCGCCCGTCAGGAAGTGGAGGGACGGCCCATGCTGCAACTGGCCATGCCGGTGGAGCGCGGCAACAGTGGCGGACCGGTTTTGGATAAGGAGGGGCGGGTGCTGGGAATCGTCACCCTGAAAAGTGCCGTGACGGCCAATCTGGGGTTCGCGGTTCCGGTGGATGAACTCAAGGTGCTCCTGAAACAGCCCAACCCGGTGGCCATGAAAAACTGGCTCACGATCGGGGCGCTGAATCCCAAACTGTGGCAGGTGCCGGAGGCGGGAGGCGCGCGCTGGTCGCAGCGGGCCGGGGTGATTCAGGTGCGGGGCAGCGGAACCGGATTTGGCGGAAGGACCCAGTGCCTTGCCACCGCCCCGCCGCCCGCGGTGCCTTATGAAATCAGCGTGCGGGTGAAGCTGGAGGACGAATCAGGCGCAGCCGGTCTGGCCTTTTGCTCGGATACCGGCGAGATTCATTACGGATTCTATCCTACCAATGGCGGGCTGCGCCTGACCCGTTTTGAGGGAGCCGATGTTTCCTCGTGGACGATCCTGGAGCAGCTCACCTCCCCGCACTATCAGTCAGGCGGATGGAATCACCTGCGGGTGCGGGTGGAGGCGGAACAGGTGGTGTGCTGGCTGAATGGGGAAGTGGTGATCACCAGCAAGGACCAGGCGTTGCGCGGCGGGAAGGCCGGTTTATGCCAGTTCCGCGGGACGTCGGCGGACTTCCGGGATTTCAAAACCGGCCCGGATCTGGGCGCCCCGGATCAGGCTTCGGCAGAACTGCGCGGAGCCATTCAATTGCTGGCCAGCGGCGGGGCGGCCGATGCTCCCCTGCGCGGGACCCTGGCGGCCGATCCCCAGGCCGCGCGGACGCTCGCCACGGTGGAAGCGGCGGCACTGGAAAAACGGGCTGGCACCCTGCGGCGGGTCGCAGCCGAAGCAGCAGAGGTTGCCACGGCCATTCAACTGGCCAAATTGGTGAACCAGGACGAAGCCGCGATTCCCCTGACGGAAGCAGCCCTCGTGCTGGCCCGGCTGGACAATCCGGATCTCGATCCTTCGCCCTATCTCGCGGAAATTGACCGCATGGCCACCGACCTCGGCGCCTCTCTGACGGAAGCAGACCGCGCCACTCCGGAGGCCACCCTCGCGGCCTTGAACCGCTGGCTTTTTGCGGAAAATGGCTTCCATGGCCCGCGCGATGATTTTTCCAACAAGGCGAACAGTTATCTGAATGAGGTGATTGATGACCGGGAGGGCCTGCCCATCACCCTGGCGGTGCTGCACATGGAATTGGCGCGGCGCATCGGCCTGGAAGTGGCGGGCATTCCGCTGCCAGGGCGTTTTATCACGCAGCTGCGGCTGGCGGAGCATCCGGAGGGCGGACCTTATGTGGATGTTTTCGACGGGGGACGCGTGATGACACGGCAGCAGGCAGCCGCCATGGTGTTGCAGACTTCCGCCACGCTGCCGGAAGAGAGTGCCTGGGACCCCGCCACCAAACGCGGCATTCTCCTGCGGATGCTGAACAATCTGACTTCGGAGGCGGTGTCCGCCAGCGATACCACCCGCGTGCTGCGTTATTTGAGTGCGCAGATTGCCTTGGAACCGGAAGTGCCCAACCCGAGGTTGCAGCGGTTCTACCTGTTGAGCCGGTCCGGCCGCCGCGAGGAAGCGGAGGTGGATGCGGCATGGTTGTTGGAGCACCGGCCGCCCGGAACGGATGAAGCCGAACTGCGCCGCTTGCTGCGCTGACTTTGATCCGGTAGCACAACGGCAGGCGGTTGATCGGGCCAAGGCCCGCCTTCCGTGCCCTCGATGCGCCTCCCCCTTTTGCAGGATGATATGACTCCAGTTCCGACTTTCCCGCCCCCTCCGGAGTCATGTTCCAGCACTGGTCGAACGTCGGAGCCACCGACCCCAATCCAAGTCTGGACGCCCCTGGCCCAGTCCTCGGAACCACGTGGTCCTTCTAAATCCAAAACCCTTTCCCTGGCTCCCGGGAGAATTTCCAGTTGAAATCAACCACCGCGCGCGCATTGGTTTTACCCGCACAGGTGTTCCCTGGTGCATCCGCCTCGCTAGCTCAATTGGTAGAGCAGTTGACTCTTAATCAATTTGTTTCAGGTTCAAGTCCTGAGCGAGGCACTTCTATTTTCAAGCTCAAACTGGGCTTAAGTGCCTAGAGAATCAACGAGTTACGGGTTTTATCCTCCTGACTGATTTCCATGCCCAAATGCAGGGAAATGCACCGTTATAACCTTAAAATGCACGTTTCATTGCCGGGGTGTTGCCGGGGTAAACGCTCCGGGAACGGCTGAAAACAGAACGACCAGAGAATAATTTCCCTCTTGGCGGGCCTACCCCGGCAATTAACCCCGGCAATAATGCCGGATATGGGCGGGAATTCTGCGAATGCGCGGAGTTAAAACTGGCACCCCGGCAATTAACCCCGGCAACAGAATGCTTCCTTGGCGCTGAATCCGGCTTCACCGGCTCGGATCGGATCGGCTCGGCTCGGATCGGGAGGACCCGGTGCAAATGATCGCCAGCCTTTTCAGATTCCATAAAATCAAATCCGTGGAATCCTGATTCCAGCCGGGCGGGTTCCGGTATCACTGAATTAGCCGGAACTAGGGGAATCCCCTATGGATACCAGGGGTAATTCCTACTGCCCTAGTGGGAATGGGCGGCTTTATCAAATGATACTTTACCTTTCAAATACTGTAAATGCAGATTGCTCGGTCGGCGGGGACTTGCTAGTGCTAGTTAAAGCCTACGGAAGCCTTCGAACCCTTTTCTGGGCAGGTCATACCCCTAAACGCAAACAAACCCCGCCAGCATCACGCCAGCGAGGTCTGAATGGAGCCAGGGAAGGTCAGCTTAGATAACCCTGCCACCCTCGCGGATGAACGTAGCCTGGGCCTTGGCGGGCATGACTGCGAACTGGGCGCGGCGAATCGGGTGCTGCTGCTTAGGCTTTGCTGCTTCCCTTACTTGGCCGGCAATCGATGCAACGAAGGCCTGCCTTGCTTCCTCGGTCTTGAGTGCAGCGAACTGGCGTTCCAGTTGCTCCATGGCGACGGATGCCGGGGCGGGCTTAGGCTTGGGTGCTGCCGGGCGGATGCCTTGAAACAGGCGAGCAATCAAGCCGGTGCCGGTCCGGGATGATGGTTCAGATTTCCAATGGTGGGCGAGTCGCTGAATGAGTCCGGCGGATGCAGTAGGGATGGGAGTAGATGTAGATTTCATGGGGGTAGGAGGATGAGGGTTGTTCACAAGTTATTCACAAAGAGCTATAAGAGGGGCAAGAGGGCTGGAACCTCCCGCGGGATTTACTCAGGCCTTAAGCCAAGTGGCGGCAGTTTCGAAGAAACGGGTTGTGGTCCCTTCGGAGTGGGGATGGATGCGGGCGAACTCTGCGATCATTTTTACATCCAGCCCGCTGTGCTGCTCAGACTCGAAATACCGGCTGTGGTAGGGATGGGCCTCGTCCGTGAGCACCAGCTGAGTGAACCCGCAGTAGCCAGACCGGCCCCGGAACTCATTATAGAAGTTACTCGCGTCAGATGCCCGCTCAAATACTGCGACGGTCTCGAGCCGCGCGTCGGATCCATTCCATCCCATGACGGCAGTGAGGCCCCGCGAAGTGTAGCCACCGAATAACCTCGGGCGCGCTGGTGGCACAGGAATGGCAGCAAGGAGGCTCAGAATAGGCTCTAATGCTTCGGCGAGTGTAGCCAGTCCCATGTCGATCTTAACGGCCTCCAGTGTGCCTCTATGGGCCTCTAATTGACGGACAGTAGGACAGGCGGCGACAATCAGAGAGACAGGCAAGGGTGATGGTGCCGGTTCCGTTTTATCCCAGCTTGCGATGAGGTCCGCGGCTTCCTTCTGGCGCTTGGCGACCACTGCAATCGATGCGGCATCCAGTGCATTCAGAACTGATACTTTCAACTCCAAGGCCCTGCCCGTGAGGTTGTGGAACTCGGCGACGGCTGAATTTCCGCGCTTTCCGCTAGTCCAGCTTAGGACATCGACCTTGCCGTCCAGGAGAGCGAGGCTGGCGCTTCCTTCAACATAGGAAACCGATTCAGAGTCGATGGCCTCAACCAACACAGCCCTTTCCTCGGTAAGTCGTGCCAGGTCAGCCAGCCGGACGGTCTGGTTATCCAGTTCCCGCCGGAGGGTTGCGGCGGATGCCTTCAGGCCTTCGAGGGTGAGGGCCAGAGGGTGAGGCTCCAGCTTATGTGGCAGCTTGGCGTTTACGGGCCGTTGGATGGCCTGTGGCGCGTCGTAGGATGATGCCGGGGTGGTAGTGGCGGCGGTGGTGGTAATGTCTGTGTTGCTCTTCATATTACGTTATTCTAGTGGGTGCCAAATTAACCGCTTTGGCTGGCGTTGTTCTGGCGGCTGGCCAGTGCAGTTTCAGCGATGCTGGAAAGGGTTTGGACGGTCAGGGATGGATTTGTTCCATTTGAGCCGGTGAGCCTGCGGACGGTCAGAATGATGACAGTGGCGAGGGTGCGGAGCTGGTGCCGGGCGGGTCGGTTACCGGAATTTCCTTTTTCCCATAACCCCAACAGCGCAGGGATGCCGGAAAGGGCGGTTCGGTTACCGGAAAGCGGAATTCCCCTTATAAATAAGGGGAGAATTCCCCTAACCGGAACCTTCACGGACCGGTTGCCGGAACCGGTTCCCGGAACCGATTTAATTTCTTTCCAGTAACCGGCATTCATGCGGCTTCCTCCGGTTCAATTTCTTCTGGCCATCCCTTTGCGGGCTGCGGGAAACGGGCGAGGTGAACGGCGGGCCGGGCGTTGATGCGCTTTACTGACCACTCGTAAAGGTCGCGTTTTTCGAGGGCCAGGGCAGACAGTTGGCGGAACCGCTTTTCATTGATTCCGGCAACCTGCGCGGCCTCCTGAAGTGACGTTTTAGATATGCTGCGGGAGAGCGGCACAAGGTCCATGAGATCGGCCATGGTCTTCTGTGCCTTGCCTCCCACGGGTGCGGTGCCTGCTTCCTCCTCGGTTGCCTCCTCCCACCATACGCGGCCTTCCTCCCGGCAATGGCGGATGCAGCGGCGCACTGTTGATTCCCCGGCTTCATCCTTCCACCGGAGACGGGAACCGCGCTTCCTGGCAATCAGGCGGAACACACCATCAGCCACGGGGTCCAGAGCAAGCGTGGCGCGGCTCCAGTTCGCCCACTCTGCGGAACCACTCCCGGCATAGGCGAAATCCTGCGAGCCTGCTTTTGCCCCCTCAGTTACCCGCAACGGCTTGGCGGTATGGTGAATGATGACGACGGCGCACCCGTAGCGGTGAATCAGCGGATTCAATCCCTGACGTAAAAACCCGCCAACGTCCTTCCCAAAATTGGAATCCCCCCCGATATAGGCCAGCGCGGGGTCGATCCATAGCAGGTCGGGCCGGAACTTCTCCAGCAAGGGTTCCACCACGGCGGTGCAGAATTCAAATCCGCTGCGGGTGTCCTCGGTGCAGATGATGACTCGGTCGCCAACAGTGTCCTTTTCCGATTCCGTGAGGTTCATTCCAGCCACGGTGCCGTCTCGAAACTCGGCAAGGTCGCCTTCATCGTTTTCGGCTTGGATGAGTAGGCTTGTCAGAGGGCGGGCGGGTTCGATTCCCAGGACATTCTTGCCAAGAGACAGCCCGATCATGATCTGCATGGACAGACTGCTTTTTCCGACTCCGGTTGGGCCGACTAAAAGCAATCCACCACCACGGCAGAGGAACCGGTTTTTAATGAGTTCACCGGGGTCATTCTCCGGCGGGCGGGCCAAGCTCATAAGCGAGACAGCCACGGGGCAGGCGGCAGCATCCGGGGCCTCCTGCGGGGCTTCCTGCTCATCGTCGGGCAGGTCGTCCAGAATCTCAGCTTCAGGGATAGGGCCGGAATAATTCATTTAGCACCCCCTGACTTGGAAGGCGTTGGATAGGTCAGGATTGACCGGGCGGCGGCGACCCCATCGGAACCGGCGGCAAGGATCAAGCGGAGGTCTTGGAACCCCTTGGGCATAAAAGCAAAATCCACAGGGCATCCCACGGCGCGGAGTTCGTCCCGCAGGGCGCGGGCGGCATCCATCCCGGCTTGGTTGGGGTCTGGCAGAATCCGAACGTGATGGCCGGCAATGGCCTTCAGCAGGGCCGGTTCAGCGGCGAACGTGGAACCGCAGAAATGGGAAGCCAGGAAGTGCCATCGGCGGGCCCTTCCTTCGCATAACCACTGGCAGGCGACCGCCTCAAACAGGGAGATGGTTCCCTCCGTGATAAAGACCAGCTCGTCAGGATCAAGCCTCCGTGAGTGGCTGAGACTGAAGAATCCCTTTCCGGCTGAACCCTTCGCGTTATCGCTCTTTGCTCCGTGATGGAATGGCGAACCATCGAGGTTCCGATATTGCCTGTGTCCTAAGCCATTGGTGCGGCCATCGGTCAGGAGAACGCATCCCGGCCTTGCATCATCGGCCATGATTCTGCCGTTCTGGCATCCGATTTCGACGGCGGCGAGGGGCAGATTCCTTAGATAAGCAAACGCTCCTTTTTCCGGTCCGGTCAGATGGCGAGGAATAGGCCATTTAGCCTGCACTATGGCCTTCTTGGCAAGGTCGGCAGGATCATAGCCCGTCCGTGCTGCCGGTGCCTTAGGGAGGCTTGCAGGGGCCTTGATGGTGGTGCTGGTGGTCTTGCTCTTTTCCTCTCCTTCCTTTTTTACCGGCGGGAGATAGAGGTCAGAGGCAATTCCGCACCGGCTCGCGGCTTCGACGGTTTTTTTCACATCACGGTCAGAGAATGGCGGACGGCAATACTTGGCGTTCCATTCAGCCATCACGGGAGTGGCGGCTTTAACATTGAGACCGTAGCCAAAGGGAACCATGCAGGCCAGGTAAAAGGCCCTGCGGCCACCTGCGCCGGATATAGCAGGCGGCATTCCGGCCAGCCGGGCGGCCAGCGGGACAAAGGTAAATTCTTTCTTCATTGTGGATGGCAAATTAAGATTGCGCCCACGGGGAAAATAACCTATCTTGAGTCGTTCGGTATTAGCATAACGAAACGGCCTCGGGGATTTCCTCGGGGCTGTTTTGTTTCAGTGGCAGGCGACTTCAAACTTGCGGAGGGCAGCACGGACCCGGTCCGGCTCGAAAAACACTAGCCGGTTTATCTTAGTGAACGGCACGGCGCGGCGGGATTGCATATTGCGCAACCAGCGAAGGCTCGGGCGGGATGCTTCGTCAGGCCAGACCTCCCTGAGGAGGGAATCGGCACTGAGGAGTGAGGGGTGGGATATTTTGTCTTGCATAGACAGCTGCGGGGGCTGTCAAGCATCTCCTGGCATGGTGAAGGCGAACCGTTCCGGAGGGGTCCGCTTCCGGGGGATTAGTGCATGGGACCGGGCGGAAAATAATTACAGGGGAGGCCGGGTTTTAGGCCAGGTTTTGGTTAGATGGCCAAAATTCCCCTTTAGAATCGCCTGTTTAGAATCTTTTCCGGCGAGGACACACTTTGAGACACACTTTGGGAAATGGCCCTGATTCCCCCGTAGAACCGCCTATCGACAAATCCTCTTCAGCTTCCCCTACGCCTTCCCGCCCGGCATGATCTGCCAGAATGCAGCGGCCTCCGCTTCGGATGGTAAGTTGAGGTAATGCTTATCAATGATGGTTTCAGAGTTCCCGGCCTGCGCTGCGGTCAGGGCCTTTCCGATAATAGGCACCAGGTAAGAAATGTAACTGTGCCTCAATACGTCGTGTTCCAGCTTAAACGCCTTGCGAATAGCGACATTAAACGTCGCCCATCCCACGGGCAGCAGGTTTACACCGTAGCGAGTCAGCCAGGTGTTGAGATTGGGGCGGATGGTGATGATACGGGCCTTCCGGGTTTTAGCCATTGCTGGCGTGATCTTAATGGTCCCACGCTCCAAGTCGATAAGGGGCCTCCCTGCGGCCTCCTTGCACGGGGTCGCCAATCCCGGATGCTTTGCCAGCTTGAATAATTCCCCGTCCCGGCTTGGCCGGATGCCAGCAAACAGGGCGATAGCATAGAGCGGAACCATGGCTGGAAAATCCCGCTCCAGCATGGCCATGAACTCGGCGGCGGCATCGGCGCTCAAGACGGACGGGGCGTGTTCTCCGTCGTCCCCGTTACTGGTCGGCACGTCGTGGGCCGGGTTCTGTAGAATCCACCGGCGGGAGCATCCAGGAATCGGAACGCGCCCTTCCCTCCCCATGCACCACTGGAAAAATCCGCCAACGTCCCCACGGGTGTTGTCCCATGTCTTTCCAACGGCTGGCCTGCCCTCCTTTCCCCTCATGCTTTGCAGGTAGGCAAGCAAATCGGCGGCAGTAATATCGCACACTGCGGGCGACCATTGCGGGTCGAGGCTTTCAGCGGTGAACCGGGGCAGGCGGGTGAGCCAGGCGGTGAACAGCTTCACGCTGGATTTCAACTGCACGGATGAACGCTCCCGGAGCTTATTCCTGGCCATCTTATCCGTGACGCAGGCCTGGAGGGCGTCCAGCATGGAAACGCGCTGCACCACGTGGGCGGCTTTGAGCCGGTCCAAGTATTCCTGCACCGCCGTAAGGAGGGAGGGCGTAACGGTCAGGCCATCGGTGCCGGTGAGCATCGGCTGGGCATCCAATAGGGCGTAGGCCATTCCTGCCTCATTGACGCGGGCCTGAGATAGTCCGGTGATGATGACGCGCTGCACGTCGTCTGTGGGGATGAGTTCGATTTCCTTGGAACTCTTGAACGCTTCCGCCTCGGCGCGGCTCTTGAACCGCTTCCGCTGCCACCGGCTTCCTTCTTGCCATCCCTGCACAATGTAGGTCGTCCAAGAATACCCGTCTTTCGTCTCGGTGGCCTCCTTGATGCTCAAACGCCAGCGGCGGGAATCCTTTTCTGCGGTGGTGCGGCGTCCACGGGTGACTTTCGGCGGGGCAGAGTAGGGTCTTTTTGCTGGCATGGTGAGCCGGTTAAACCATTGCCGGGGATGGATTGCAAGGTTTTTAATTGCCGGGGTAATTTGCCGGGGCCATTTTTCCCACGGGGATTGCAGCAGGTTCAAGTCCTGAGCGAGGCACTTCTTCTAAATCAAGGAGTTACGGGAAAAAGTAAGTAAGGTGAAATTTGGTACCTGTGCATTTTCTGTGCATTTCTTCACTCTGAACTCCGCCGCTGCCTGCGGCCAACGCCACGGTGTTGGAATTGAGTGGAGCGGGATAGACAGCCGCAGGCCGCCCGGAGGGGTCGCCCGGCAGGGCGGATCAAATGAAGACCATGACCCGCTCCTTGCCGTCCACTTCCACCTATGACTCCACCCACCACCGGGGCCAACCTTGGATTTTTTTGGCCCGACCCTATGAGCCGGATGATTTCATCCATGCCAATGCGGCCGCTGGCCGGCACCGGCAGCCGGCGCATCACGGTATGTTGAAAGTTGTCCTTGGCCCGCGTGCCCCAGATGACGCCCCGGACGTCGAGCCCATGCAGGTGGTCAAAATCCTCCTACGGCTTGTCGAAGAGCACCACCTCCCCTCTTTGCGGCCCTGCGCAGACCTCACGGGCGCGTCTGTTGGCATGCTCCCCGGCGGGGTCCACGATGGCGCAGGCGGACGTCAATCAGCACGCCGGATCACCCCGGAAAACCACCCCAGGAGGGGTCAGTTTTAATTGTCGTCAGGGGTCAATTACAATTGACGCTGCACAGTTGCCCGGATCGTCCAGTCACCCTACCCGCTGGATTCGGGCAATGGAGGTGGTCCATCGTCGGCCAAGTGCCTCGGCGCCCCGAGCAGGGCGGGCATCCTGGTTTGAGGGACGAGGCGCTGAACGGGGGAGATCACACTGGAGGTGCTGTGGGCGAGGAAGGGAGCGTCCGGGTTCAAGTTGGACGTGGCACCCGGGACGGAGGGGAAGATCCTGATTGCCGTAGGCTTCCTGGCGGGTCCGGAGGCGGGGGATGGTGGGAGGTGGAGTTTTTGGAGAAGGACGAGGTGATCCGTGCGGTCCGGGCGGGGAGGCCTGCTTAGCAGATGGGGGCGATGGGGCTGCGCTGGCCGGGGCGGGCGAGCTTGGGGGCTTGGGCTTTGGCGAGATTGACAACGACGGCTTCGTTGGGCACGTTGGCTTGGCCGGACTGGAAGCCGCGCGTCCCGGCATATTGCTTGCCGGCAATCCGCAGCCAGTTTCGGCCATTTTTTGTGTTCAGGTAGTGCGGTTTTGCGCTGATCATTTGCAGCAGATTTCGGGCGGGCCGCTCGTGCAG
>CAIZWU010000265.1 GCA_903936775.1 uncultured bacterium
ATGTCCCTCCTTTACTTCTCCCGGAATTATTTTTTGGAAAAAGCGCGCGCCACCCCTCTTTACCCAACGAAAGCCATGATTCTCAGTGCCGACCAAATGTTGTTCTCGATCAGCCGGGTGAGCGAAGTGCTGCTCCCTGCCAAGCGGGGGGAAGTTTGTTTCTCAGGAAGGATCCGGCATCAGGACCGCGGCCAGGAAGTCTTTCTGGGTTTGGTCGAAACCGCCGCCATGGGCCAGAACGAACGAAGCCCCGGGATCGGAATAAAAATCGATCTCCAGACCGGTCTGATCATGGACTTGCTCAACGATCAAGGCGTCCTCGGTTACCTGCCTTGGCGCACCCTGGCCCCCCAGCAGGACATCCCCTTCCGGCTTGAAATGGAGCTGTTCGGCCGGGTTTGTGTTCCCCGCCTCATCATCGGCGACGAAATCATCCTTCATCCCTCCCTCTACTTGGTTACCCGCGGCAGCTTGAGTGCCCTCACCGGCAACAGTCTCCCCCACGGGGAGGCCAAGTTCTTCAATCTCGAAGTCACCAGCAGCGTGGAAGAGCCCGAGATCTGCGTGGCCATGTGACTCCCTGCAGGGTGTTTTCATCAGAGGGCCGAGGGTGAAACTTGCGCCGCGTGGAGTTGGGGCGTATGGCAGGCTGGGCTGCTTGGCTTCCTTTTCCCCGCATGGACGATTTTTTGATCCTCGATTCTGTTTTCCGCCAATACGGCGGACGCGCCGTGGTCGATGGAATCAGCCTCCAGATCCAGCGCGGTGAGGTATTTTCCCTCCTTGGCCCCAGCGGTTGCGGAAAAACCACACTGCTCCGGATGATTGCCGGATTAGACTTGCCGGATGGCGGGCGCATCCTTTTGCAAGGCAAGGACCTCACCCGAACCCCGGCCCACCGGCGCCCGGTGAATACGGTCTTCCAGAATTACGCCCTCTTCCCACACCTCACCGTGGCGGAAAATATCGGGTTCGGTCTCCAGGCCGCCAAATGGGACAAATCCGGAATTGCCCGCGAAGTCACCCGGATGCTGGAGCTGGTGCGGCTGACCGGTTACGGGAATAAGCGTCCCTCCCAACTCAGCGGCGGCGAAAAACAGCGGGTCGCCATCGCGCGCGCACTGGTGAATCAACCGCAGGTTCTCCTGCTTGATGAACCTCTCGCGGCTCTTGATTTGAAACTCAGGCAGCACCTTCTTTTAGAGCTGCGGGCGCTTCATGCTCAAGTGGACACCACCTTTATTTACGTAACTCATGATCAAGGTGAAGCCATCAGCCTGAGCCATCGTATCGCGGTGCTGCATGCCGGAAAAGTGGAGCAAATTGGCACCCCGAAGGAGATTTACGAACACCCCTGCAGCAGCCGGGTCGCCACATTTATTGGGGATACAAATTTTTTGCCGGTCACTGAAGCGGTGCCTGGAACAGCCTTCTGGACCGTGCAGGTTCCGGGACTCGGAGCCTTTCAGGCCGCCCCTCCAAACCCACCTTCAATCGCTGGAACGCCCCTGAAAATAAGCATCCGCCCGGAGAATGTACGTTTATTCCATAACACCTTGGCGGCCTGCAAACCCACGAATTTGATTTCTGCCACCGTGACGGAAACGGTCTATTTTGGCACCCATACCCTCTGTCTGCTTGATGCGGGAGGACACCGTCTGACCCTCCCCTTCCCTTCGGATGCTCCGCCTGCCCGGAAAGGGGATGCGCTCCAACTGACATTCGCCCCGGAACACGCACTGATCCTTGAGTCGGGCGCCCTTCCCGCCCCAGCCACCGGCTGATTGCCTATCGCCCCCTCCGGCAGGACAGCCACGCGTTGTTACCGTTTTCCCCTCTCATCCTACGCCACTTGAACGCCTCCCCCGCCCCATCGCCCCGCCGCGCCAAATGGCCGGAGTGGTGGCTTACCCTGCCCTCACTGCTGTGGCTGGCGGCCTTCTTTGCGGTCCCTTTTGTCCTGATCCTCGTCCTGTCCTTCAAAACCGCTGATGTCCGCGGCGGACTGGGTCCCGGCTGGAGCTTTGATGCCGTCCGGAACCTCGCGGAGGCGCCTTATCCCGAACTGGCTTGGCGCACCTGTAAGGTTTCCGTGCTTGCGACGATTTATTGCCTCCTCCTTGCGCTGCCCGTTGCCTGGCATCTGGCAAAAGTCACTCCCCGGGTCGGTCAGTTGTTGCTGCTCTTAATAGTTGTGCCATTTTTTACGAATTTCCTGATCCGCGTTTTCGCCTGGAAATCCTTGCTTCATCCGGAAGGACCTCTCAGCGCAGGGCTGAAAAACTGGCACCTGATCGGTGAAGAAACCCAACTGTTGAACAACAGCGGCTCGGTGATGCTGGTAATGGTCTACACCAACCTCCCGTTCGCCATCTTTCCCCTCTACGCGGCTGCCCAAAAGTTCGATTTCTCACTGCTCGAAGCCGCCCGCGATCTCGGGGCTTCCCCCACCCGGGCCTTTTTTAAAATCTTCCTCCCGGGCATCCGGCAAGGCCTGCTCTCCGCCGCCTTCATGGTGTTCGTCTGCACCATGGGGCAATACGTCGTCCCCCAGGTCATCGGCGGCACCGGAGACGAAATGCTCGGCGCGAAAATTGCCCAACGGGCCCTGAACGACCGGAACCTCCCACAGGCCTGTGCCCTCGCGGCGGCCCTGATGCTGGCCGGTTTGCTCCCTTGGCTGATCGCCAAAATATGGCACCTGAGCCATCGTCCCCGCGTCTCGATTGATCCCGTGGCGGATTCCCCGAGCCCGACCAACGTATATCCCGCATGAGCCGGCCCCGTTTTCCCGCCATCCTCACCGGTCTGGTACTGGTGTTTTTCCACGCCCCCTTGGTGGTCCTGATTCTGAATTCCTTCAATGCTTCGCGTTTCGGCGGTTCTTGGGAGGGTTTCACTTGGAAGTGGTATGATCTGCTCTGGAAGAATGCCCCCATCTGGAAAGCCTTTTTGATCTCCCTTAAAATTGCGGCCGCAGCTACCCTCACCTCAGTGGTGCTCGGAACTGTCGCCGCGCTCGCCCTCCATTGGTATCGCGGCGCCCTGCAGCGCACCCACGGCTGGTTGGTCGGACTCCCCTTGCTAGCCCCGGATGTCCTCATGGGTATCTCCCTGCTGGCCATTTTCGCCAGCACCGGGGTTCCGCTTGGGTTCGGGAGCATCTGGATCGCCCACACTACCTTCTGCCTCAGCTACGTCACCATGGTGATGCTGGCGCGCCTGCAGGACTTCGATTTCAGTCTCTTGGAAGCCGCCGCCGATCTCGGAGCCAACCGCTGGCAAGCCTTCCGCCGCGTGCTCCTGCCCCTGCTCTGGCCCGGCATCCTTGGGGGTGCCCTGCTTGCCTTTTCGCTGTCCATCGACGATTTCGTCATTACCTTTTTGGCGCAACGGGAATGAGCGGGGGGATTAGATCGATATGCGGAGACGCTGTAAGGGCAAGTAAACTCGTGGAAGGCCCTACAAAAGGGCATTTCAC
>CAIZWU010000266.1 GCA_903936775.1 uncultured bacterium
CGCAGGTGTGCCAGCAGGCGTTCGAAGAGGATTGCCTGATAAGGGATGAAAGCGGCATACAGGCCGATTCCAGTCAAGGTCATCCAGGTGGCGGCTCCGATTTTTCCATGCTGCAGCAGCCCGGTGGACAGGCCGGTCAGGATGCCGCCCAGCGCGATCAGAACCCCGCAGGCGATTACGGCCCCGCGATTGCTGCGGATCAACACGAACAGACCCAAAGTGGCGATCACGGCCACGCCGACCTGGGTTTCAATCACCACGAGCCGGCCGGCACTGGCGCTGACCCCCAACTCGCGGAGGATGTCCACCTGGAAAGTGTCGCGCACATCCCGGTAAGTATTCAGCAGCATGTAACCGAGGACAAACATCAGCAGACTGGGCCAGTACCGCCGCAGGAAGGCGTGGCGGGCGGTGGCGTCCATGGGTTGACGCCGGGACCGGGCCGCGATGTCTGCCGCATCCGGGGGTGGCAGCACCGCCAGCATCCGCAGCGCCACCAGCAGCGGCAGCAAAAACAGGGCGCCGGTGACGGATGGCATCCAGGCTTCACTCACACCCCATTGCTGCATCACATGGAGGCCCGCGGCCTTGGTCCAGCCGCTGGCAAAAATCAGACTGAGGCTGAGACCGAGCGCCATGAATTCCGTAACGCGGCGTCCTTCCAGAAAAGAAAAAATCAGTCCCCACACCATGCCGAGCGGCAGGCCATTGAGGAACAGGAACGCCACGTTCCAAGGGGCTGGTGTGAGGGCGAACAGCAGCAGCGCCGCCTCCGCCACCCCGATCAAGCCCAGCACCATGGCCACCCGCCGGCCGGGAGTGGCTTCGGAGACGAATTTGATGCCGAGGAACTTCGAAACGGTGTAGCCCGCCAGCTGCGCCAGGACCAGCAACGCTTTGTAATCCATGCCACCGAAGGAGCCGGCAAAAGCGGCCGCGGAGAAGGGTTTCCGGAAGGCATACATGCAGCCGTAGGCCACGAAAGCTGCCGTCATGGCCCACACCGCCAGCACGAGGGGCGGCTGCCGGGAAAGCCAGCGGGTGGCGGCAGATTCCTTGTCAGAGCTGGGCATGGCAGGATTTCATGGTGAATAGTCAGGATGAAAACCGGGGCGCGAAGGTGATTTCCCGCAGGGGTCCGGCTCCGGTGGCGGGCAGCCGCTGATTCACCAGAGCCGCCAGCGGCCGGCCGCCGGGTAACCGCGCCGCCGCCACCGCCTCCAGCATTGGCCCGTCATTGATAAAATCATTGCCGAAAGCCGCGACGGCATGAGCGGCCCCAGTTTCCCTTCCGGCCAGCAGCCGATGCAGCATCCGGGCCTTGCCGGTGCCGATCGTGAGAGGGTCAAGCGGCTCGTCGAGCAGGGTGCCATCCGCTCCGGTGCCGAGGCGGAGGCCATGCAGCCGGTCCATGGGCACGCCAAGCGTTTCCGCAGCCCCCTTGATGAAAAAATCCGGACTGGCCGAGATGACCATGCAGCGCACCCCGCCCGCTTCCAGCTCCTGCCACAGGTTCAGGGCCTCCCGGAAAAACCACGGACGGAGCCGCCCATTGAATTCGTGGGCCGCCATCTCCTGCAGAGCCGCTGCCGGAGCTCCGGCAAAAACCCTCGCCAGAAAGACGTAAGCCGCCGCCTCTCCTTCCCGCCCCATCCGGGCGCGGTAGTCCTGCCAAAACCGGTCAAATCCCCCCTCCGCCGGATATTGTCGCGACCAACCGGCCAGCACCGCGCTTTCCGCGAGACCGGCAATGCGGGTCCCGTCGCCTGACAAAAAACCCTCGGAACAATCGCCCTCGAACAACGTGCCATCGAAGTCCCAGAAGGCCACCGCCTCGGCCTCCGGATGCGCCGTCCGCAAGGCGGCAGCGGTCGCCAGGATTTCAGTGGAGAGTGGCGGCAACATGGACGATCGGAGGCAGGCTGGAACGATAACTGCAGCAAGATGCCGCCGTAGACGGTCGGCTCAACCAACAACTTCGCCACACACCCAGGCAAAATCCCCGACTCTGCACAAACCCTGCGTTCTGCCCATTTTTCTCTTCCGATGACCCACCGCTTCACCCATGGACGCACCACGTTCACTTTTCCGGACCTTGCCACCCTCATGGCGAGGGCTTCGCCACGTCGCTCCGGGGACGAACTGGCCGGTCTCGCCGCCGCCAGCGCGGAGGAACGTGTCGCCGCGCAGGTCTGTCTCGCCGAAGTGCCGCTGACCCGATTTCTGGAGGAACCGCTCATCCCGCCGGAACAGGATGAAGTGACGCGCCTGATCCTGGACCGGCACGACCTTGCGGCGTTTGCGCCGGTGGGTGGTTTGACGGTCGGCCAATTCCGCGATTGGCTGCTGCGGTATGAAACGGATGGCACCGTCCTGACGGCACTGGCCCCGGGGCTCACCCCGGAAATGGTGGCAGCCGTCAGCAAGGTGATGCGCCAGCAGGATCTCATCCTCGTGGCCTCGAAAATCCGCAAGGTCACCCGGTTCCGCAGCACCCTCGGCCTGCCCGGCACCCTGGCCGTGAGGCTTCAGCCCAACCACCCGGCAGACGACCCGCGCGGCATCGCGGCGTCCATCCTGGATGGCCTGATGTATGGCTGCGGCGATGCCGTGATCGGCATCAATCCCGCCACCGACAGCCCTTCCTCCTACCATGAACTCGCCGGATTGATGGACCGGCTGATCACGGAATACCACATCCCCACGCAGTCCTGCGTGCTGGCTCATCTCAGCACCGCACTTCGGGCCATGGAAGCAGGGGCGCCGGTGGATCTGGTCTTCCAATCCATCGCCGGGACGGAAGCCGCCAACCGGTCGTTCGGGATTGATCTGGCGCTGCTGCGGGAGGCCCGGGCCGCCGCGCTCAGTCTGGGCCGGGTGCCTCCGGGCGGGCAAGTGATGTATTTTGAAACCGGGCAGGGATCGTGCCTCTCGGCCGGGGCGCATCACGGGATTGACCAGCAGACGCTCGAAGCGCGGGCCTATGCCGTGGCGCGGGAATTCGATCCCCTGCTGGTGAATACCGTGGTCGGCTTCATCGGGCCGGAGTATCTCTACGACGGCAAACAGATCATCCGCGCTGGACTGGAGGATCATTTTTGCGGGAAAATGCTCGGTCTTCCGATGGGTTGCGATGTTTGCTATACGAATCATGCGGAGGCAGACCAGGACGACATGGATACCCTGCTGACCCTGCTGGGCACGGCTGGCTGCAATTTCATCATGGGCGTGCCCGGTGCCGCAGATGTCATGCTGGGGTATCAATCCACCAGCTTCCACGACAGCCACTACCTCCGGCAACTGCTCGGCCTGCGGCCCGCGCCGGAATTCGCGGCCTGGCTGGAGACCATGGGCATCATGCAGGACGGCCTGCGCCTGCAACCCGCGGGACCCCACCATGCCCTCGTGGCTCCGCAATTGCAGGCGCTCGCCGCCTCTCCAAACTAACATTTCTTCATGGAGACAATTTCCCATACCCCTGATCCCTGGACCGGACTCCGGACCCTGACGGAAGCGCGGATTGCCCTCGGGAGAACCGGCGGCAGCCTCCCCACGGCGGAAGTGCTCGATTTCCGGCTGGACCACGCGGCAGCCCGGGATGCCGTCCTGACACCCTTTGATCCCACCGCCCTCGCCGATGAAATCCTGGCCCTCGGCACCGGAGTTTTCACCGTCACCAGCGCTGCGGCCAACCGGGCGCAGTATCTCCAGCGGCCGGATTCCGGGCGGCAATTGTCGGCCGGGTCCCGTGCTGCCCTGACGGATTTTGCAGCAGGCCGCCCGCCCGTGGATCTGGTGATTATCGCCGCGGATGGACTATCCACCCAGGCGGTCCGGCAGATCGTGCCGCTGCTGCGCGGGCTGCTTCCAGCCTTGCAGGGAGCCGGCTGGGAGCTGGCACCGGTCATCGTGGCCAGCCAGGCGCGGGTGGCGTTGCAGGATGAAATCGGGAATCTTCTGCAGGCCCGGCTCAGTCTGATCCTGCTGGGCGAACGGCCCGGCCTCGGCAGCGCCGACAGTCTCGGGGCGTATTTCACCTGGGCCCCGCGGCCGGGCCGTAGCGACGCGGAGCGCAACTGCCTGTCCAATATCCGTGCCGCCGGGCTGCCGCCCGCGGCCGCCGCCGTGCGGTTATTCCACCTCCTGACAGAATCCCGCCGCCGCGGGCTGAGCGGCACCTCACTCAAGGACGAGACCCCGCTTCCCGGGCTTCAGCACCGCCGGGATTGACGGAACTCCTGCGGCGTCAGGCCGGAGCCGCGACGGAAAAAGCGGCGCAACTCCCCCGCATCGGCGAAGCCGGTACGTCCCGCGATTTCGCCGGAGCCCTGCTCCGAGGAAGTGAGCCAATGCCGGATAATATCCAGTCGCGCACGGTCCACTTCCTCCTTGGGGCTGATCCCCATCGCGGTGATAAACCGCTGCCGCAGCAGGCTGACGGAAACGCCCAGGCTCTCGGCAATTTCCCCCACACGCGGCGCGGAAGTGGCTGCCTGATGCCGGATCAGCCGCACCGCATCGGCCACCAAGGGATCGCGGATCGCCAGCAAATTGGTGCTTTCCCTGATGGTTACACCGCTCACCGGCACCCGTTGCACACGGTCGCCTGCGGGGTGGCCGATCCGCATCAGATCGAAAAGCGTTTCTGCGGCCCGGGCACCAATGGCACGGCCAGGATAAGAGACACTGCTGAGCGGCGGGGTGGCGGCATGGCAGAAGTGCGATTGGTCATTGCAGCCGACCAAAGCCAGATCCTGCGGCACGCGCAGTCCGGCTTCCTGGGCCGCCTGGAGCAAGCCATGGGCCAGCAAATCATCCACGGCGAAGATGCCGCAGGGTTTCGGCAGGGTTTTCAACAATTTTAGATACATGCCCCGAAGTTGCCGCCAGACCGGAACGCTGTCCCCGGGTGCCGGAGCATCCATATGGATAATCCGCGGCTGATGCCCGGCCGCCGCCAGACCCCGCTGAAAACCTTCGGCCCGCTCCTGCGAATAACGGCGCGGCACCCCCAGTCCGGTGAGATCATCATCCACAAAAGCAGTGGCCCGGCCCACGAAGGCAAAGTCGCGCAATCCGAGGGTGAGCAGATGCCGGGCGGCCTCCGCCCCGCCGCCAAAATTGTCAGGCACCACACTGGGAAAGGGGCCGTCCAGACGTTCCGTGCTCAGATTCACCACCGGAATGCCCGCTTCCTGCCAGGCCGCGGCTTCGGCCCCGGTATAACGAAAAACAATCAGCCCATCCCCGCGCCAGTGTTCGTCGATGATCATGGGGGCCAGTTCGCCGCTGCTGTCCACCGGCGTTTCGATGACCCAGGCTTCGTGGGCGCGCATGAATTCCAGGACCCCATCAAAAACGATCCGCTGATAACTGATCCAGGCAGGCAGTCTCACGCCGACACGCCGCAGCGGAGCCGGGGTAAAGGCGGACGCATGTTTTGGAATTTGCATGGAAAACAGCACGATCGGGGCGACAGGCTGCACCGTCCGGGAACTTCGGACGATGGCATATTTTTGTCAAATTTGACACTTGGCTGGCGATTTTGACCGAGGGGCTGTTATTTTTGCAGAACGACCGGACCGGGTAAGCCAGTCAAGATGGGAGGGTAAACCGGCTTACCCAGTCACCTATCCAAGGCAGGGACGCCGCGTTTATCCACCCCAAGGAACAACCTGCACGCCATGAACATCAAATCCGCTGCCCCTCCGTTCCCCTGCTGCCGCCTCAGACAGGCCGCCTTCCTCACCGCAGCCCTCTTCACCAGCCATGCGGGTGCCGCGCCCTCCGTCTTCAATTTTTCCAATCCGGCAGACCCTTTCAGTGCGGCCTCCGGTTCCGCGACGCTGGGTTATTTTGATCCGGATGTCACTGGCTGGGGGCCCGTCGCGACTCTTTTCGGCAAGGCCAGCAGCTTCAATCTGCCGGCCATGACCGGCGGCGATCCTGACGTGATGAGTTTTTCCGCCTGCACCAGCCGGGAGGGGTTTTTGCTGACCCACGGCGCGGTGCCCAACGGCTCGTTTGCCGACACGTTGCTCGTCTCCAACTACACCCTGATCTACGACGTCTATTACCCGGCGGCCAGTGATGCCAAGTGGCGCGGCCTGCTGCAGACCAACCCCGGCAACAGCGATGACGGTGAATTTTTCGTGGATGACAACGCCAGGGGCGGAGTGGGCATCAACGGCAACTACCGTGGCCAAGTGGTCCCCGGCCAGTGGCACCGGATTGCGATTTCGGTCCGGGCGGCGGAAGGCGAAGGGCAGGCCCAGCGGTATATCGACGGACAATTTGTCGGAGCCATCGGCACGACCGGGTCCTCCCTCGCCGCCCGCTTCGGCCTCGGCACGGAAGCGTTGCTCCTGACGGACAATGACAACGAAACCGCTCCCGGCTTCCTCGCCAGTTTTCAATTCAATGACCGCGCCATGAACGCCGCGGAGATCAGTGCCCTCGGCGGGCCGCACGCCGGCGGGGCCGGCACTCCCGGCGCCCCGGCCCCGGCCTACGCCAATAAAATGGTCCGCCGGGTGGGGGCTATCGGGCATCGCGGCGGCAGCTTCGGCTCTGCCCCTGACAACTCCCTCGCCGCCCTGCGCCAGGCCTTCCTCGAAGGAGCCGCCGGGGTGGAAGTGGACACAAGGCTTACCAGCGACGGAGTGGCAGTTTGTTTTCACGATTCCACCGTCGACCGCACCACCAACGGCACCGGCCCGGTGGACGGCTTCACCCTCGCAGAGCTGCAGGCGCTGGACGCAGGCTCCAAATACGACCCCGCCTTTGCGGGCGAAAAAGTTCCTTCCCTGACAGAAACGCTGATCGAAGCGAAAGGCAAAGGCATCGTCTATCTGGACATCAAAACCGGCGGTCAGGCCGCCGCTTTTGCCGCAGCAGTCACCGCCTCCGCCTTCCCGCTTCAGGACCTCTGGTTCTGGACACCGGGCGATGAGGGGTATGCGGCGGAAATCCGCGCGGCCATTCCGGGTGCCCAGATCATGTGGGGCAGGCCGGACGCTTCATGGAGCACCGATCCCGATTATTTCAACAACCTGCGCGCCCTCGGGGTGGTCGGATTTTCCATCGGGAATGGCACCGACACCCCGGACCTCGCCTTCGCCACCCGGGCCAAACAGGAGGGGTTCATCGTCGAGGTCTACACCATCAATGATCCTGACACCATGGTGCGCTGTGCGGCGGCCGGGGTGGACTACCTGGAGACGGATTTCCCCGCCACCGTGGCCGCCCTCCAGCCTGCTTCCCTCACCAAAGCCAGCGGCCCCCTGCCCGCCGCCGGAGCCAGCCTGTCCAGTCCTTCCACGGTGCTGCGTTGGGTGACCGGCAGCGGGGCGACGGCCCACCGGATTCATTTTGGCATGGTGAATCCCCCGCCTTTTGTGGTGCAGCAGGCCAGTGACCTCTATCAAACGCCGGTCTTTGCCTCCGGCCAGACGTATTACTGGCGGATTGATGAAGTCACTCCCGGCGGCACGGTCACCGGAGACGTTTGGAGCTTCTCCACGCCGCCACCGGCCAATGGCAACAAACAGGAATGGGAATTCAACGGTTCGCTCGCGGCGGCCCTGGGCAATGGCACCCTCACCTTCGCCGATGGGGTCAATACCGAAGCCCTCTGCAGCTTTGAAACCACCGATGGCATCAACGTGCCGGAGATCAGTGGAAAGACCGCATCCTATCTGCGGCTGCCCGGCTTCACGGAGGCCGTGCATGGCCTGGCCCTTTCCCTGACGGGAATTCCGGCCAATGGTGGAGGCAATTTCATCAACCGTTTCAGCCTTGTCTTCGATATCAATCTGCCCAGCCCGGGCAGTTGGTTCTGCTTCTTCAATACCGCGCCCAACAACACCACAGACGGGGACTTTTTCCTGAACAGCGGCCGCGCCCTCGGTATTGGAGCGCTCGGCTATTCCGGCAACGATGTGATCCAACCGGGCATCTGGCACCGGGTAATCTTCTCGGCTGATCTCCCCTCCGGCATTGTAACCACCTACGTCGATGGCCTGCCCGTCCGCACCCGCGCCGGAGCGGCCCTGACGGATGGACGGTTTTCCCTGACCCCCGGCACCAGTGCCGGTCCGCACCTCCGGCTGTTCAATGACGAGGACGGCGAGACCAGCGAGGTGCTGGTGAATGCGTTCGCCTTCACGGATGTCCCGCTCAGCGCCGCCCAGGCTCTGGAACTCGGCGGGGCGCAGGCCGAGGGGATTTTCTTCACCACCCCGGACGCCCTGCCACCCCTGGCCATCCAACGCAGCGGCAACCATGTGACGGTCACCTGGCCCGCTGCCGCCGGCCGCCGGCTGCAGCGTGCCACCGCCTTGAGCGGCTGGACGGACGTTCCCGGCACCAGCGGATTCGGCACTTACACCGAAACCATCGTATCCGGGAACCGGGTCTTTTTCCGTGCCGCCGAATGATCTCCACCACAATTACCCCTGACATCAACCACCTCCCATTCCCCATATAATCCATCCACTATGAAACCAATCCTCGCGCTCTCCTGCATCGCCCTCCTCTCCCCGGCCTTGGCGCCGGCCGCTGCCACTTCGGTCAATTTCCCCGGTATATTTAACAGTTCCGGACCGGGCGCCATGACCGTTTTTGGCGGCATGACCACCTCATTCAATACCGTTTCCGGATTTGGCCTCGCGGCCATGGCCGGGGGCGACCCTCAGGTCCTCTCATTCAGCGGCATAGCCACCGCCAACGGCAGCGGCCTGCAATTCACCCATGCCACGCCCTCCCCCAATACCACGGGCTACACGGTGCTGATGGATCTCTACTACACCGCGATTCCCAACTACGTCAGCCTGCTCCAACTGGACAATGCCAATGATGGCGACCTCTTTGGACGCAGCAGCGGCGCCTCAGGCATCAATAGCGACTACGGCGGAACCACCTTCACCGCGGGAGCCTGGCACCGCTTCGCCGCGACGGTGGATAATTCACTCACCACGGATTTCCTTAAAATTTACGTCGATGGCACCCTCATCAACAGCGTGGATGCCTACAATGCTGCCCGCTTCGATATCAGCGATCCCTCATTCCTCGTTTTCGCTGACGAGGACGGGGAAACCGCCGACGGTTACATCAGTCAATTTCACTTTTCGGACCGCGTCTACTCCGACGCTGAAATCGGCGCCTTCGGAGGGGCCAATGCCGCAGCCATTCCGGAACCTTCCGGTCTGCTGTTGTCCGCCGGGGCTGCCCTCGGCCTGCTGACCCGCCGCCGGCGCGCCTGACCTCCGGTCCATCGAAAAAAGGGAGCAGACCAGACGGTCTGCTCCCTTTATTTTATTCGGGAAAGGATGCTGGGGACCCTGCCACCGCTCAGGTGGGCTTTTTGTCCTCAGGGGTCTTCTCTTCCGGCTTCTTGTCGTCCTTCTTGTCGTCCTTCTTGTCGTCCTTCTTGTCCTCTTTCTTCTCACGGCCGGGGCGGACCGCTTTGAAGTCCGAGACCTTGAGGTCTTTGTTGTCCTTGAGCGCTTTACCCACGTCAGCGCGGGAGATTTTAGTGGTGGTGCTGAGCACGGCCTCGATCCCCTTCCCGGTCTTTTCGGCCTTGTCGAGCCTCACCCCTTCGATGCTGCCCAGGAAAGTCTTCACATCACTTTCAGCAGCCTCGTCCTTGGCGCCGGTGACGGTCACCTCAAAAAGATTGCGGACCTCTTCCTTCTTTTCCTCTTTTTTCTCCTTTTTGTTTTTGCGGTCAGGCTTGTCGTCCTTCTTGTCGGCGGCCGGAGCCAGTGCGGTGAAGCCGAAGAGGGCGACGAGCAGCAGGGTGATTTTCATGATCGGTGGGTTGGTTTAGGAATGGGGTTGCGGGAATTCCGTCCTGGAACGGACGGATTGCCCCGACATCCAATCATCCGCGCTTTCCTTTAGCAAGAAATTCCTTTCCCACTTATGCGGCGCCGCAGACGCTGGTGATGCCATGGCTGAGCGCACTGACCGCCAACTTCAACTCCTCCTCCGTGATGCAAAGCGGCGGCAGGAGGACCAGGGTATCCCGGATCGGCCGGGTCAGCAGTCCGGCCGCCCGGGCCGCGAGGCAAACCCGGGCTCCGGTCTGCTCCTGCCAGGGAAATGCCCGGGCTTCAGCGGCGTTTTCCATGAGGTCGATCCCGGCGATCAGGCCGCACTGGCGCACTGCTCCGACGTGGCGGGGGTGGCGGGCCGCCAATTCTTCGAGCAATTGGCGCATCAGCTCGATTTTCGGCTGGAGCCGGGCGAGCGTGTGCCCGGTTTTAAAAACCTCCAGACTGGCGAGAGCGACCGCGCACCCCAGCGGATTTCCGGTATAACTATGCCCGTAGAAGAAGGTTTTCAGTTCCTCATACCGGCCCAGAAAAGCCCCGTAAATCCGCTCCGTGGTCAGGGTCGCGGCGAGCGGCAGATATCCACCGGTGAGACCTTTGGCGAGACAGAGGAAGTCCGGCACCACCCCCTCATGTTCACAGGCAAACATCCGGCCGGTGCGCCCGAATCCAGTCATGACTTCATCGCAGATCAGCAGCACCCCGCGCCCATCACACCAGCGCCGCAATCCCGCCAGCATCCCCGCGGGCCAGGTCTGCATCCCCGCACTGCCCTGGATGAGCGGTTCGATAATCACCGCTGCGAGGGTATCACTGAGGGCTGACGGCACCTGCTCCAATTCCGCGAGCCCTGGAAAATGATGGGTGGTCAGGCCAAACCGCCGGAACCGGTCCGCAAAAGTCCCAATCCCGCCCAGCGTCGCCGCCGCCATGGTATCGCCGTGATAGGCGTTTTCGAACGCGGCAAAACCCACCCGTTCCGGATGCCCGGCCAGTTGATGATACTGCAACGCCATTTTCACCGCGCACTCGATCGCGGTCGAGCCGTCATCGCTGAAAAACACCCGGCTCAGGGTCCCTTCCGGCCACAACTCCACGAGGGCTTTGGCAAGCCGGGTGGCTGGTTCATTCGAAAATCCCAGCGCAGAAACGTGGGCGATTTTCCCCAATTGCTCCCGCAAGGCGGCATCGAGGTGCGGATGCCGGTGGCCATGCAGATTGGTCCAAATCGTGGAATTCCCGTCCAGATAACGCCGGCCGGCATGGTCCACCAGCCACACTCCTTCGCCGTGGGTGATGAAGAGCGGCTGGTGCTCCGGCGCCGTCCAATCCTGCATTTGCGTAAAGGGGTGCCACGCGTGGGATTTATCCCAGGCGGT
The DNA here is from genome assembly GCA_903936775.1 of uncultured bacterium. GTDB lineage: Bacteria > Verrucomicrobiota > Verrucomicrobiia > Verrucomicrobiales > V1-33 > CAIZWU01. The sequence continues at coordinate 11,219 of CAIZWU010000266.1, forward strand.
CAGTCGGGCAAGATCATCAGGAACCATCATACGGGGCAGGCTTGACGGCGCGTCCGGCCCTGTCAACCCGGCGGGCCGCAGGGCTTGATCCTCAAATAACAGTCAGGATTCGGTTGCCTCCGGCATTTCTTTGGGTGTAAAGAACCAATAATCCATGCCCCGCTGCGTCAAATCCCTCACCGCAAACCGTTCCCACGTCGCTTCCTGGGAACGCACCCAAAACGCCCGGGTCTGGCGAAGCCAGGGCCGCCTGATCGTCATCGTCCTGCTGGCCCTGACCACTTACCTCGCCCTGCCGGCCACCCTGTATTTCACGGCCCGCCTCGTCATGGAGCCCGGAGCGGGATGGGAATCCTGGACCCTCGGCTCCCTCGTCGCCCTCGTGGGAAGTCTCGTGATGGGCATTGTCCTCAGCGCCATGACCAAATGCACCCTCTGCCATGGCACGCCCCTGCTGGGCACCAGCTGCCGCAAGCACCCACTGGCCAACAAGTTGCCCCTCCTCACCTACCGGGCCTCCACGATCCTGCATGTGCTCTTCACCGGAAGATTCCGCTGCATGTTCTGCTCCACCCCCTTCCGCCTCGGCCGCAGGAACTGAGCCGCCGGTCCGCCAAGTCCCGCCGTGACATCCGGCGGTTTTGTGCCAACCGTGGCCGTCAGACCCTGACGCCCACTGCCCGTGCCCCGCCCCCACTTCGCCTACGTCTTCGAGCGGTTCCCTTCCTTCACGCAGACCTTCTGCGCCCGGGAGGTGCTGGAATTGCAGCGTCAGGGTACCCGCCTGCTGCTTTTTTCGATCCGCAGCACCGGGGAGGAAACCCTGCGCCATTTCCCGCAGGAATTGATCGATCAGGTCATCACCCTGCCGCCCGCCGACGTGCTCACCCGGGAAGTGGAAGCCATGAAGGAACGCCGGGAACTGCCCCAGGCCATGGTCCTGACCCTGCGGGGGTGGTCCGGCCGCCCTGACAAAGCGCGGATTTACGAAGCCGCCTGGATCGGCCAGAAACTCCGCGCCGCCGGCGTCCGGCACGTTCACACCCACTTCGCCGGCCTCGCCGCCCGCACCGCCTGGTGGATCCGGCAATTTTATGGCCTCAGTTATAGTTTCACGGGGCATGCCAATGACCTTTTTTGTCCTGACGAAGCCACCGGGCTCAAACTTCCCCGCCTCATCCAGGACGCGGCTGCCGTGATCGCGGTAAGTGATTACACCGCGGCCTGGCTGCGCGAAAACCACCCCGCGGCCGCGGACCGCATCCACCGGGTCTACAATGGCCTTGATCTGGATCCGATCACCCAAGCCACGGCCGGGACCGTCAAAATCACCCCGCCCCTCATCTTCAGTGTGGGCCGTCTCATTGAGAAAAAAGGATTCGCCGATCTGATCCGCGCCTGTGCCCTGCTGCGCGACCAAGCCCTTCCTTTTCAATGCCGCATCACCGGCGACGGACCGCTGCAGGACGCCCTCGCCTCGCAGATCGAAACCGCCGGCCTGAGCAGCCAGGTGATCCTGACCGGACCGCTTTCCCAGCCTGACATTATCCAGCAATTAGGCGAAGCCACCGTTTTTGCCCTGCCCTGTGTCACCGAGGCCGATGGCGGCCGGGACGTTCTCCCCACCGTGCTGATGGAAGCCATGGCCGCAGCCCTGCCCTGTGTTTCCACCACCCTGGCAGGGGTGCCAGAGATGGTGCTGCCTGAAAAAACCGGCCTTCTGGCTCCCGAGCGGGACCCCGCCGGAATTGCCGCCGCCCTGACCCGGATCCTCACCGATCCCGCCCTCGCCCAACGCTTCGGGCAGGCCGGACTGGCGCTCGCCCGGACCCTATTTGCCAAAGAAATCACCGCCGCCCACCTGCGCCAGGTCCTGACCTCCAGCGGAAAAGTAAACGGCCCGCCCGCCAGCCTGCCCCTCGCGGCGGCCCACCTGCGGCAATTCCTGCGGGGCTTTTCCAAACCCCTCCGCGCCCCCGCCTCCGGCAAATCCGCTGTCTTCCCCTGACCCCACTCTTGCCCCCGGCAGCTCCAGCCCTCATAATCTGCCATCCTTCGTTCATCATTTTACCCATGCTGTGCCTCCGTCTCCTCCTCCTGACCGCGCTGTCCCTGCTGGTCAGCTGCGCCTCGTCCAAACGCACCACCGAGGACTACTACGACGGCCCGCGAGCCATCTTCGCCAACGGCCAGGTGATCGCCCCCCGCCGCGCCCCCGCCGCCGTGCACCGTGCGGTCGCCGCCGCCAATGAAATCCAGGCCGCTCCGTATGCTTATGGCGGAGGCCACGGCAGCCCGTCCCATGGCCTCGATTGTTCCGGCAGCGTCTCCTATGTGCTCCGCCGCGCCGGGCTGCTGAAATCCTCCATGCCCAGCTCCTCCTTCCGGAAATACGGCCGCTCCGGCCAAGGCAAATGGATCACCGTTTTCGCCCGGCGCGGGCACGTTTTCATGACCATCTGCGGCCTCCGCCTCGACACCAGCAGCCGCGGCACCGGCATCGGCCCCCGTTGGACCACCAAACCCCGCGCCACCAAAGGATTCACGGTCCGCCATCCCTCCGGAAGCTAACCCATCCGGAAACATGAGTTCACTCCTTCCGCACGTCTGACGGTTGGTTCCAGCCTCCTGCCCCCTCCCCTTCCCCCGTGCTTGCCTACCTCTTCTCCCGCTTCCCAGTCGTCTCCCAGACGTTCTGCGACACCGAGATGCTCGCGCTTGAAGCAGCCGGCCACTCCCTCGTCATCGGCAGCCTCAATCCCCCGCCCAACAGCTTCCGCCACGAACGCCTTGCCCAGCTCAAGGCCGAGGTCATCTACCCGCCGCCAGGCGCCGTCCTCGATGCCCCGGTCCACCACCCTCCGGACGATCCTGTCTGGCAGGACATGGCGGCGCTGGCCACGAAACACGAAGCCAAATACGGCGCCTCCTACAAATCCCACCTCCGCGCCCGCAACGCCTGGCATTTCGCCCGCGAATTCAAAAAACGCGGCGTCTCCCACATTCATATCCATTTCGCCAACCGGGCCACCCACACCGCCCTCTTCCTGAAAAAAGCCGGTTTCACCTTCAGCTTCACGGCCCACGCCCAGGACTTCATGGTCGATCTCGCCAATGACGATCTGCTGCGGGAGATGATCCGCGAAGCCACTTTCACCGCCGCCGTCAGTGACTACAGCCGCGCCCTCCTGATCAACATTTGCCCGGACGCCGCCGACCGCATCCACCGTGTCTACAACGGCATCGACCCCGCCCAATTTCCCAAAGCCACCCCCGGGTGGACGAAGCTCCCGCTGAATACCCAGAGCCCCGGCCCCCCTCCATCATCCATCAACTCCCCACCATCAACCCTCCGCCTCATCAGCATCGGCCGCCTGATTGATTTCAAAGGCTTTCCAGTGCTCCTCGACGCCATCGCCACGCTCCGCGATAACCACATTCCGGTGGACCTCCAGATCATCGGCGAAGGCCCGCAGCGCCCTGCCCTCGAAGCCCAAATCGACCGCCTCCAACTCCAGGCCAACGTCCGCCTGCGCGGGATCCTCAGTCAGGAGGAGATCAAAAAGGAACTCGCCCACGCCCATGCCTTTACCCTCGCCTGCCTCACCGATGCCAAGGGTGCCACGGATATTCTTCCCACCGTCATCCTCGAAGCCATGGCCTGCGGCCTCCCGGTGGTGAGCACCACCCTCGCCGGCGTCCCGGAAATGGTGCTCCATGGCGAAACCGGGCTGCTCGCCCCACCGGACGACGCTCCGCAGCTCGCCGCCCACCTAACTACCCTTGCCCGGGACCCGGCGCTACGCGGCCGCCTTGGCACCGCCGGCCTCCAGCGCGTCCAGGAGATCTTCGCCCTCGATCAAACCGCCGGCCATCTCGCCTCCCTGTTTCCGCAATACTCTCTCAAAGGGGATGACCCGGCCCGCGAGTGGCCCACCGTCCTCGCTCTGCTCGACTCGCCCGCCGCTGAGGAGCCCGCCCTGCTCCAGGAAATCGCCTTCCTGACCACCCACCGGGCCGTCACCGTCCTCGCCAGCCGCCCCACCCATCCGGTCCCCGGCCTGGAATTCCTCCCCGACGCCACAGTGCTGGAGGCCGCCTGGCGAAGCCACCCCGCCCTCGCCGCACGGGCCGAATCCCTCCGCACCGAAGCCGGACCCGTGGACAGCGAACTCTATTACCTGACCGCCCGCCGCGCCGTGCACCTTGCCACTCAAATCCCGATGCGCCACTGGCAGAAAATCCACGCCCTACGCGCCAGCACCGTCCTCCTCGCCTGGCTGCTCCACCGCCTGACCAGCCTCCCCGCCAGCGCCACCATCGAGGCCTCCCACCAGGAAAGCCGCACCATCCTCACCAAACTCCTCCCCGCCTTCACCCGGGGCAGCAACTCCGATCCGAAGCTGAAATCCAGGTTCCCGGACCTCCTCAAATTGCAGGCCCCCGCTCCGGTCAAACACATCCTCGGCCTCAAACTCCAATCCCAGCCCGTGCCGGTCACGGATCCCGCTCCGGTTTGGGCAGCTTGGCTCAAAAGCGGGGAATAAGAAAAACCAAGGCCCCAGAACGGACTGCCGTGGAATCTCTTGATCGGTTTCCAAGTGCCTGTAGTTTTTCCCATGAGTGCAACTGTTGCCCATCTTCTCAGCCAAGCCCTCCGTTTGACCGCCGACTCGCGCACCGAGTTGGTGGAAGCGATCCTTGAGCAGGCCCACCCCTCCCGGGAGTTTATCGCCCGACAAATGGACCTGGTGGAATCACGCAGAGAAGAAGTCAAAGCCGGGACCTCGGCTTTAATCCCTGCCGGGGAAGCACACGCCATCGTGCTTGAATCCCTTCAGGCACGCCCATGACGGTCACTTTTGAATCGGCTGCTCTACGGGAGTATCAGGAGGCAACCCAATACTCCGAGGAGAGGTTCGGGCTCGGCCGGGATTTCGTCGCCGCGGTTCAAGTCGCCCTCGAAACAATCTCCAGCGACCCGGAAAGGTTTCAGCCGATCGGTCACGAGATCCGCATTTTCCGCATGAAACGTTTTCCCTATTATCTGTTTTATCATTTTGCCGCCGCGGCCGGCTCGGTCACCATCTATGCGGTGGCACACCACAAAAAGCAAAATGACTACTGGCGTGGAAGACTTGGATCCTGAACGCTCACTCCGTCCGCATGCGCCTCGCTGTCATCATCCCCTGTTACAACCACGCCCGTTATATCGGGGCGGCGCTGGATTCGTGTCTGGCCCAGACGCGCCGGCCGGACCGGATTATTGTGATCGACGACGGTTCCCGGGATGATTCCCCGGCCATCATCCGCAGCTATGCCGACCGCGGGGTGGAGGGCAGCGCCCGGGAAAACCGGGGCGCCCACAGCACCATCAACGAGCTGCTGGCCATGGCCGCCCAGGACTGCGAGGTGGTGAGCATTCTGAACAGCGACGACCACTACGCGCCCGACCGCTTCGAAAAATGCCTGCCCCTGCTCGAAGCCAATCCGGACAAACAAGTCGCCGTCAGCGCCCTCCGCATCATTGACGAAACCGACGCCGACCTCGCCGCCACCGAACCCCGCGCCAAATGGTTCCGCGCCATGTGGTCGCTCCACACCCCGGAGCGCGACCTTTGCGAATGGCTCGGCGTGGGCAATTTTCCCGCCACCACCAGCAATATCATGGCCCGCACCAGCTGGCTGCAGCGTTTCCCCTTCCGGCCCTACCGTTTCAATCACGACTACTACTTCCTCGCCCAGACCATTCTGCGCGATGCCATGGTGGTGCATCCTGACGCATTGGTGAACTACCGCGTCCATGGCACCAACACCATGAACAGCGAGCCCGCGCCGCTCCTCCGCGAAATGCTGCGGATGACCTTCGACCTCGCCCGTGATCTCGCACCGGAGCTGGCTGCCGACCCTGCCCTGCGCGCCCGCTGGGCCCGTTATTCCCGCGCCCAGTGGGACAGCATCTCCAGCTTCCACGGCGGCCTCTATCAAACCCTGCTGGCCGGAGCCGCCGCCCGCCTCACCGAATCCGAAATCGAGCAGGCCGTAGCGGCCCTCACCCCGGAGCAGTACCCGGAGCTCCTCACCTACCCCAACAAATCCCTCGTGAACCAGTGGGACGGCACCAGCCCCGTCACCGGAGCGGTCGGATTGACCGGCAAATACGAAGCCCTCCGCCTCTCCGAAAAAGACGCCAAAACCCGCGCCCGCGGCTTCAAGGAACTCGCCACCCTGCGCGGCATCCTAACTGAATCCCGCTGGCTCGCCCTCGGCCGCACCCTCGGGCTTTGGAAGCCGCCGGCCCTCCCTTCCGGCACGCCGGAGGAACAAGCCGCGGCCCTGACGACGGCGCTCCCCCGCCAATTCTGGTTCTGCCTTGGCAAACGCCTTGGAATGCTGCGCAGGTAAACCCTGGTCCTCCCCGTTTGGCCCGGAAAACCGTGCGGAAAAGTGGGTCTTTCCTTTTCCCGCATCGTTTGATACGTTCCCGATTCATTTTTGTTATGAAGCTGACCGTTTCCGCCCTCACCCTGCTCCTCGCGTTCTCTCCTGCTGCCCGCGCGGCGTTCATGATTTTCCCCGACGGCAGCCCGGCCGTGGAAGGCGGCGTCAAGGAAGCGCTGGAGTCCTACAAAAAGGGGGATTTTGCGGAAGCCCTCAAACGTTTTGCCGCGGAAGCCGAGCGGGGAGACCAGGACGCCCAGTTTGCCCTCGGGCGGATTTATCAGGAAGGCTCCGGGGTCGCCCAGTCCCTCCCGAAGGCAGAGGAATACTACCGCAAGGCCGCCACCGCCGGCCACACCAACTCCCAGGCCAATCTGGCGGTCATTCTCCTGAACACCCAGCGCGGCGAGGAAGGGATCGACTGGCTGCGCAAAGCGGCCAAAAGCGGGGCTCCCCGCGCCTTGGTCCTTTTGGGCAATCTTTCACTCACCGGCACCGGCATGACCAAGAACGCCGCCGATGCCAAAACGTGGCTGGAGCAGGCCGCGGAAGCCGGGGATGCCGAGGCCTATGAGTCCCTCAGCTTGATGTATGAGACCGGCGAAGGGGTGGAAAAAAATCCTGCCAAGGCCGTCGAACTCCTCGAAAATGCCGCCCAACGGAACTCGGTCAAAGCCCTGCTCCGCCTCGCGGTGAAAAGTCTCCAAGGCGAAGGCACCACCAAGGACGGCAAAAAAGCGGTGGAGTTTCTCACCCGCGCCTCCGAGCTCGGTTCCACTGAGGCGCAGACCGCCCTCGGCACCATGTATGAGACCGGCGAAGGGGTGGAAAAGAAACCCGCCGAGGCGGTCGTCTGGTTCACCAAGGCCTCCGAGGCCGGTGATCCCAACGCCGCGCTGAAACTCGGGGTGATTTTTTCCGAAGGAGGAGAAGGCGTGGAAAAGGATGACAAAAAGGCCATGGAATGTTTCCAACGCGCCGCCGACCGGGGCCAGACGGTGGCCATGTACAATGTGGGGACCTACTACGAAAAAGGCCGCGGGGTGGCCGCCAATGCCGCCGAATCCCTGAAGTGGCACCTCAAATCCGCCCTCGGCGGCCTGAGCCTCGCCCAGCGCGAAATCGGCCTGCGTTACCGCGAAGGACGCGGGATGGCGAAGGATTCCGTCGCCGCGATTTCCTGGCTGGGACGCGCCGCCGGCTCCGGGGATGCTGCGGGAGCGCTGGCCCTCGCGGACATGCTTTTGACAGGGGAAGGCGGCATGGCGCCGGACGTCAAAAACGCCACCGCCATCCTGACCCGGGCGGCCGAACTCGGTCTGGCTCCGGCCCAGGTCCGGCTCGCCGAAGTGTATGCCTCCGGCACCGAAGGCCGTCCCGATCTGATCCGCGCCTACGCCCTGACGCTGGCGGCCGGCAAGGACTTCGAGCCTGCCACCAAACTCCGGACCGAACTCGAAAAGAAGATGAGCAAGGAGCAACTGGCGGAAGCCCAGAAGGAATACGAACGCCTGAAAGCCAAACCGGCTGCGGCGGAACCCGCCAGGGATGCCGCGCCCGCCCAAGACGCGGCGAAAAAATAGCTGGGCGCGTGGCGTGCGGGGGATTCAGGGCATTGGGCTCCGCGCTTTGCCGGATCAGCGGCCATGCCGTGACATGGCACCGGCGCAGCAGGCTGCGGCCGGAAAGCGGCAGCGGGCTGCCGCAGTCCAAGGGCTGGCGCCGCCCAGCCCGGTTTAGACCAGTTTTTCCTTCAGCGCCTTGGCTACCGCTCCGGTGCGGGTGTTGACTTCCAGCTTGGTGTAGATGCTGCGCAGGGCGGCGTCCACGGTGTGGAAATTCATGTCGAGGACGTTGGCGATTTCCTTTTTGGTCAGGCCTTCCACCATCTTTTCGAGAACCAGCTTCTCCCGTTCGCTCAGGCCGTAGTCGGTCTTCGCCGGAGCCATGCGGCTGAACATTTCCAGCACCCGGCGGGCGATGCTGGGCGTCATGGGAGCTCCGCCCGCATGCGCTTCCAGGATGGCGGAGGTGATCTGCGTGGCGTCGGCACTCTTCAGCAGATAGCCTGCCGCTCCGGCGCAGATGGCGCGGAAGACTTTGTCCTCATCCTCGAAAGCGGTCAGGATGATGACCCGGGTCTCCGGGGCCTGCTCCCGCACTTTAGTTAGAAATTCAATCCCGTTCATCCCCGGCAAGCCGACATCCACAAGGATCGCGCTCGGTTTGGCCTGCGTCTTGAGGGACCGCAGGGCATCTTCCGCCGTAGCGAAAATATGGGTACAGGCCATGCCTTCGGTCCCATTGAGCAGGCGGGACACCGTATTGCGGAACGGGGCATAATCCTCCACCAGCCAGACGGTGAGCGGAGCAGTTTCGGATTTGGAGGGAGTCATGCGGGCGGAAGGACGCACCTTATCCCCAGTTTGCCCCATACGCAAAGACGGGCTGGTGGGGCCTACGGCTTTTCGTAGGACGGTGGCGTTCAAAATTGTCTGGCAGTGCCGGCGCGGTAGCGGCAGAATGCCCGCTTTTCCTGACGATGACTGATTCTGAAAATTCCGGCCCTCCTGTTCCCCTGGAGGAATCGTCGTTTGATTGGTGGCGGCAGCGGGTGGGGCTGGTGCTCGGGCCGGCGGTGATGCTCGTGTTGCTGGCCTTTCCGGTGCCGGGGGTCTCCGTGGAAGCCCAACGATTGGCGGCGGTGCTGGGGTTGGCGGTGGTTTTTTGGATGACGGAAGCGATTCCCATGGCGGCCACGGCCCTCTTGGCTCCGGCGCTGTGTATTCCCCTGGGGGTGGCCAAGGACAAGGACGTGCTGGCTCCGTTTGC
>CAIZWU010000267.1 GCA_903936775.1 uncultured bacterium
AGCTGCTGCTGCTTGCTTATTTTGATCAGTATTGTTTCTTGGCCTTCCATCAGGTTGATCCCGTGGATTCATTGGTTGCGTCTTTGGAGAATCATCATCTTCGTCCTCCCACCATGAAGAAATCGCGTCTGCAGCACTTCTTGCCGCGTCACCAATAGCATCAGCCGCAGCACCCGCTGCTGCCGCTGTTGCTGCTGCTGCCTCTTCCGCATAATAACCGATGGCACCACCTATAGCGGCTCCGGTTGCCGCACCTGCAGCTGACCCAGCAACAGCCCCCGGTATCGCCCCCACTCCTGGCACTACAACGGCTCCTCCGCCAGCACCTAATGCTCCACCCGTAACATATCCAACGGCTCCACCAACAGTTGCGCCAACGGCCGCACCAGTTGTGCCCCTACCATCCGTATCAAACCAAACAGAGCCAGCATTTTTAAATGCCCGGTATAGATTTGGGCCTTCTAACCTTTCGGCTTCTTTCAATGGATCCCGGTTGATCCACCGCCCATTCGCCGGGTCGTAGAACCTGTAGCCGTAGTAGTTGAATCCGGATTCCGGGTCGGTGAATTTGGTGCTGAAGTGGAACGGGAAGCTGTCGGGATTCAGCCCGGCCACGAGGGTGCTGCTGCGGGTTTCCTTGCCGAACGCGTCGTAGTCGTACACAAACTCGCTGCGCATGCTGTCGCCGTTGTAGTTCAACTGCACTCCGGCCCGCACTACCTGGGTCACATTCCCCATCGCGTCCATCACCGGCAGGTGGATCCCGCCGCCATTGGCTCCGGTGAAGTAGTTGGCCATCACCAAGCCGCGCACTCCTCCAGCGGACTGCCAGTTCCGCCGGGCAAACGGGGTGCTGCCGAGGTCAGGCCGCCAGACGTAGCTGGCAATCGCCGACTGGGGCCGGCCCTGGCTGGCTCCCACCTCAGGATTGAGTTTGACGCTCAGCACCATATTCCACCCATCATAGACGTAGGCTTCCCACACGGCAATGGTGGAGGTGCCCTCCGTGACTTTCTTCCGGATGCGCCGGGACAACCCGTCATAGGCGAACTCGATCACCTTGGCAGGCACATTCACCAATGCGGATGCCGGACTGGTGGCTGGGTAGACCGGTACCACCGCAGGCTGGTAAAACGCCGGACTTTCCATTTTGATCAATCGGTCCGCCGCATCCCAGGTGTACGTCCAGCGGCCATCCGTTTTGAGGTTGCCATCGGCATCATACGTCAGGGTCTGGGTGGGCTTGGCGATATATTGGATGGGATCGTCCACCGTGAGAATGGAACCATTCTGGGTGACCGTGACGGGTTCATACAAATCGGGATTGCCGGTGCCGGAGGGGGCCGTATTCGTGACCCGGGCACGGAAGATGGTGCCGTTCCCTCCAGTCTGGTAGCCGGAAACGGCCGTGGGAGTAGGCGTGGCCACCTTCACTCCGTTCACCGCGATGGTGGCTCCGGCGGTCCGGGTGCCCCGGACATCGAAAGCGGCGGGGTGGGCGATTTGAATGTATTGGTTGGCCGCATTCGGCGTGTAGACGTGGGGGAGAGGGTCCTGCAGCGTCACGGTGCTGGAGACCACTCCATTGACAGTGTTCTCGGCGGGGATGGCTACGGAACTGCCCCGCCCGCCATCGGTATGGCTGAGGCGGTTGCCGATGGCGTCGTAGGCGTAGCTGGTGCCGGTCCCGGCAAGGGTTTCCCCGGCGGCGGGGTCTGGTTGGGCTGGCAGCGCAGGGATAACGACGAGGCCAGTCTGCTGCCAGGCACTGTCCACCTCACCGCGGGCGTTGTAGCGGTATTCCCACCGGCGGTCGGAGCCGCTGGAGCGGGCCGCCAGACGGTCCCCGCTCCAGCGCTGGCTGACGGTGGTGGGGTTGAAATACGAATAGATGCTTCCCGAGGAATTATATCCGTAGCCATACCCTGATTTACTGGACGCGCGTCCATTGGCATCAACAGCCCAGTTCTGGTTAAAGTAATACCCATAGGAACCGGGCTTCTGCAGGTTTAAGCTTTCTCCCAGTCCCCAACTCAAATCCATCGTCCAGCCCGTTCCGGACGTCATCTGGGCCAGCCGCTGGCTCCCCGAGTAGCCATAACTCAACGAGGGGGCAGAAATCCCGGTAAAGACCGGCCCGGTCCCGGAAGTCCAGGACGTATTCAATGTGGTCTGCCGTCCCCACGAATCAAGCCCCCGGGTCAGGCTGATCACCGATCCCGCATCATTGACGCTTTCCCCTGTCACCGATCCCTCAAATCCAGTCGTATAGGTGGTCACCCGCACCGCGGCCGTGGCCCAGCCGTCATGCCGCTTCTGTAGCAGCCCGGAGTGCGTGAAATATTCAAACTTCACATCCGGCGTGGTCTCCGAATAGTCCACCAGATCCAGCCGCCCCCAGCCATCATAACTGTAGCCGGTCGACACCCCACGCTGGGAAGTGCGCAGGGTCATTTGGTTCCCATTGTTCCAAGTATAGTCCACTTTCAGATTGGCTCCGGTATTTCCTTGGCCGGCGGGGTATTCCTTCCAATCCTCATATCCCGTGTTGGGCACGTAGCCCCAAGTGGTGGTGGCCACGCCCGCGCCCACTCCGGCAATACCAGTGGTCAGGCTGGTGCGGCGGCCGAGCGTGTCATATCCAAAGGCCTGCGGATACGTGCCGGTGCCGGTCTGGCTGAGGAGCTGACCGCGGGCATTATAATCATAAGTGGTAACACCTCCCGTGGAAGTTTCCGTCAGGGTGGCTACCTGGCCGTCCCGGAGGTCATTCCCGGGGTAATAAGTGTATGAGGCAGTGCGGAACGCCAGGCTGGCAGTGTCCGTCGTCTTCGGCAGGTGGCGCGTGAGCGTCTGTCCCGTCCCTGGATTCAGAGTCACCACCGGCCACCATGGCAGGGTTTCAAATGAGGCCTCGGCCAAGGGTTCCCTCAGAGGGCTGTAGGCGAGGGTATGAGTGCCCTTTTCGGGCGTAGTGAACGTGGCAGGAAGGCCGTTCTGAATTACGGTGGTCCGCGAGAGTCCTGACGTGCCCAGCCGGTAGAGGCGCTGAGTGAGAATCCGGCTCGCCCGGTCCCTCACCAAGGTGGTGGTGCTGACCGAGCCGCCATCCACCGTTTCCTGCAACGGGATGGCTCCCGCTCCGCCCAAGGTTGCGACCACGGTTTCCGCCAGTGGCTTCCGCACGCCAGCGGCTACTGGGAGGGTCCATGCTCCCGTGGAAGCATTGGGGAGAGACTGCTCTACCGCCTGCCACCAGACGGGCACGCTGGTGCCATAAGGGGCCTGCTGCACAAATCGTGTTACGCTACGACGGCGGTTGGCGTCGTTGACATCGTAGGCCGCATCCGAACTGCACGCCGTATCGTGGGCGTGACCGCCACCGGTCAGGTGCTCCCAATGGTGGACTTCGAAAAACCCTGCGGTGCCTCCCGCGTTCGACCGGGCGGCCACCCGGCCGTTGGAGTCGTAGTCGACTGAACTCGTGATCAACGCCCCACTGGCCGCAAAATTTTTAGAACCAGTAATGTCACCAAGCGCATTGCGGAAGGTGTCTGACGTATACTCTGGAGCTGCGGCGATGGCAGAAAATTGGGTGCCCGTAATATAATCCGAGATGGGATTGTGCACATATTTTCCTCCCACTTGACTGGCGCCGGAGGTGAGCTTGAGCCGCCCGTCCTTGTAATAAGTTTTGGCCTCAATCACCACCAGTCCGTCGCCTGTCGACTGCGAGGTCTCCTGCACGCGCTGACCGTCGGTGTCCAGTCCCGAAGTAAACGTGAGGGCCACACCGAGGGGATCGGTCGTGGCAATCAGCCGGCCAAGGCCATCGCTCGTTTCCGTCGAGACGCGCTTCCATGCCCCACCCGGCACGGTGTTATCCTCCAGCGCAGTGAGCACATTTCCTTCCCGCTCCGAAACGACCACTCCCGACAGACCGGCTCCGCGGGAGGCATAGTTCCACTTGGTGAACACGTCGGTCTGTCCGGGAATGCCATTGGCATGAAGGGTAAGTTGGGTGGGCCGATCCAGAGCATCCCGGATTTCGGTGGTTTGGACACCACGCGCATCCACATGGACAGTGGACGTGCCCAGTCCCGAAACGCTATAAACCCAGGATTCCCGGACAACGCCATTGACACTCAAGGTCAAGGGGCGGTGCGCCGCATCGTAGGTCCAGATTCTGGTTTCCAACAAAATATTATCCGGGGAAGGCACATCAAACACATCCTGCGCAGATGCATCCGTGGTGGAAAGATAGCGGCGCTCCACCAGCAGGTCCCCGCTGTCAACGTCCGTCAGGCGGCACTCCTTGAGCAGACGGTCGCCCTCTGCCGCACCCCGGTTGGCGTCATCATCAGACCCTTCGAAATGGCGGGTGGAGGACCATACTACTTCATATGGAGACGTGGAGATGCCCCCGGAAGTGGCCTGATTGGGATCTGTCGGGGCCGTGGTCGAGGGAAAAGCATAATCATAACGATACCGCGTGCGGCTGATCAGGTTCCCTGGAACCGTGTACGCTGTCTGATTGGCCCGCAGCCGGTAGACCACGGTGGGCCGCCGGTAAAACGTGCTGGTGGAGATCCGCTCCGTGCGGGTCAGATATGACGTAATAGGATCCGCCACCACCGTGGTCGCAGTTACAAATTCGGATGGGTCGTTGTCACTACTGGACTCCAGCACCTTGCCTCCACAAAGCAATTCCCGTTGGTCTGGTTTCCCGTTGATGGCGTACCACACCCGCTCCGTCTGCACTTCGCCGCTCCCGCCGTTGGCGAGAGTTTCCAAGTCTTCCAAGGATGAAGCGGCGGTAGGCGGGCTCGAGGGCCCATTTCCCCAGGGGGTCAGCGTGGTGGCCACTGACCGGGTGGCGCCATTGAGCGATTGTGGCCACATGGCTTTCCACGAACCGAGCATCAATCCGCCCCCCACGATGCCCTGCCAGGACGTTTCCAGCTTCAAGGCGCCGTAACGGAGTTCCATGACGCGGATCGCTGAATCCACCTGAGCCTGGCTGGTCAGCCCCGTCGGAATATCCCACCAGGCATAGCGGTCCACCAGCACGGGTCCGGAGGACAGGCCATCGGGGTACTGGATGGTCTCGACGAGTTCCTCTCCCCAGGAAAAAAGTTGGAAGGTCCGCTGAACGACTTCGCCGGGGATCCCATCGACTTTCACCTCCATGCGTTCGGTCCGCTGACGCGCTGCCAGGTTAAGCATGGTGGTGATGGTCTCTTCCCGGATCAATTGAAGGGTGCCTCCGGCTGATTCCAAGGTCTCCCGGTTACAATTCAATTTATCCCCTCCCACATTCACTCCCGTCCAAATGGAGGTATGCTTGATGCCAATGGTCGCTTCCGTTGCTTCATTCAGAATCTTAACACTGGTGAGTACTCCATGATTATATTCAGAGGTGGGGCGTTGCAATTGGGGCAAAGCCGCCCCCGCACCGGAGGCTGGGTCCAACTGGTGAACCGTGGTGACCTTGTGGGGATACCGGACGGAGCCTGTGGTGTTCAGGGTGGCGGTGAGGATTCCATCAACGTAAGCGTGAGTGTAGGCCTCAGGGTGATAGGCCCGGATCTCCAAGGTGGCTCCCACTCCCCCGGAACCCGGAGCGGCTTTCTGCTCCATGACCATAAGTCCTGCCGGGGACTTCCACGCCTGATAAATCGTGGACTCCGCTCCAGCCACAACGATGAGAGTCACGGCATCACTCTGGCCACGCAGGGTGTAAGATCCGAGTTGCGCCAGGTTTTCCTCCGCTGCCAACACCCCGTCCGCCATATCGCTCCCGGCAGACTCACCCATCGAATACGAGGCACTTGCTTTGGTGTTGGATGCCACCGCCGGCCCACCCTGACCGGGCAGATTCCCGGCGGCCTCGCTCAAATCCACGGAGGTGGGTTTTTGCCCTCCGGCTCCCTGGGAATCCCCGGGCGACCCCGGAGGCTCCGTGGTTTCAGGTTCGGGGCTATCACATTGGGTCTTTGCTGAATTGGTATTTTCCGAAGCGGGGAATTTGGTATCAGCCTTGCACGATTCGGTTTCCACAGTGCCGACCATCTCCTTCGTTTTACATTTGGATTTACCTGGGTTCCG
>CAIZWU010000268.1 GCA_903936775.1 uncultured bacterium
ACCTGTTCCCAGGTGGTAATACCGCCACCCTCGCGGTAGATTTCCTTGAGTTGTTCCATCGAGATTTCGTTGAGAGGATTGCCGGGATTGACGAAGATGGCCAGGGCATCGTAACCAACGACGAACTCTACGGGCTCCTTGCCCTGTTTTTCCTTGATTTTGGCTTTTTCGGCCGGCTTCATCGGCCGGCTGCTGGTGCAGATGTCAATGCGGCCTTCGGTCAGTTCACCGATGCCGATCCCGGACCCGCCGCCCCCTACCGAGACCTTGGCCCCGGCGAAGTTTTCGGCCCAGGAGGTGCTGACCTGGGCCATTGTATTGGATCCGGAAACTTTGATGGAGGAAGTAGCTTTGGCGCCTTCCTTGCTTCCGCAGGAAGTGAATCCAAACGCGAGGGCTGCCATCAAAGGCAGAGCGAAGATTTTTTTCATAGTTGAAGGGGTGTTAATGTTATTGCGGGCAGCAGAAGGGACGGCTCGCCCGGCGTAGGGAGTCTGATCATGGAGCAGGCGGATAGTCTAAGACGTTCGTGTGGCGATTTTGTCACAAATGGTGGCCGGGAGAGGGGTGCCTGGAGATGCCATAGGCTACCCCGGAGCTGTGGCAAAGGTCTCCAACGGGGGATTTGGAGCAATTGTTGACCTGAATGTGACGGTTCCGTAACCCATCTGCTGAAAACATCAGAAGTTTGACCTGCCGACGATCTGTTTCGGAAATGACGCGGAATCACGTTGCCGGCCTTGGCCACCAGGACGGAAGCGGTTCAATTTCTCCCGCTTAATATCCGCACCAGCAACTGATTCAGCACGATGACAGGATCCAAGCTGCTGGTGACGAGCCGCCGATTGGCTTTCAGGCACTCATCAAGGGCGTTGCGGAGTTCCGCACTGGTGAAGTTCTGGGCTTCGCGGGCAGCGAGGTAGAGGGGGAAAACGTTGAGGCCGCTGCCATCCTTTTTCATGGGCAGGTGGGCGCGTTCCTTTTCCGGCAATTTGCCAATGGCGGCACTGTAGGCCGGATAGGAACTCAACGGGGGACGGCAGCGTTCCTCCAGCGACTTGGCCTGGTAAAGATTCCTGACCTTGGGCACGATGGCGGCAAGCAGGATGCCGACGGCGTTTTCCTTCTGCGCGATGAGTTCATCCACGAGGTGCAGGCACTCATCGAGCCGCCGTTTGCCGAGGGCATTGCCAAGCTCGAACACTACCCCAGCCTTGGTCTGGGAGACGATGGCCCGGACGTCATCAATGGTGGCGCGCCGCTCCTCGCCGAGGTAGAGGTCCAGCTTTTCGAGTTCGTTCCTGATTTGGCGGGAATCCTCTCCAGCCAGCATGATGAAGTGGGCGAGGGCCTCGTCTTCGAACGTCAGATCGAGTTCGCGGGCGAGATTTTCCACCAGATCCGCCACCGCTTCCTCCCAGCCGGCCCGGGAGGTATCGATGAGGTCGAACACTTCCAGCTGGGCGACCTTCTTGAGATTCAGGAAAAACGAGCGGCGTTTATCCACTTCGGAAGCGCTGAGGATGAACTTCACGTCAGGGGGCACCCCGGCCTCCATGAAGGCCATCAGGGACGCCAGTGCGGTCTGGGTGGACTCGGAGCGGCCGGTCACGGTGTCAGCGAGAAAGTTGACCCCGCGCAGCCAGACGACTTTTTCCCCGCCGAAGAAGGGCAGGGTCTGCAAGGCTTCGAGGGTATTCCGGATGATACGCTCGGCGTGCTCGGAATTGTCCGCGGAGCCATCCACCATCTCGAGCCCGAATTCCGCGTCTTCCGGGGAAATCAACTGCCGGCTCAGCGCGGTGGCGGCATCCTTTACGGCCATGTCATCGGTGCCGACAAAGGCCCAGACATTATTATTCCCGGCGGCGGGTTTTTCCTTTTTGGCGGCGGATTTCTTGGCAGGCACAGATTTACTGAACGCGTGGCCGGGAGTCGGGCCAAGAGGAAAAATGCAGTGCCGGGACAGCGATCCGGTCCAAAACGGTCAATCTTCCTGTGCCGCGCGGAGCTGGATCTTCCCGATCGACTCCGGCCGGCAGAGATAGTGCTTCCCGCAGGCGGTAGGGGCGCACTTGAAACAGATGAACCACTGAGGTGTGACGATGGTGAGGCGCTCGGCCGCGTGCCGCTCAATCTCCTTTTTACTCCAGTCACATAATGGTTTTTCCCATCTGCTCAAGAAACGCAGGAAAAGCGGCCTCGTCGCCAAAAAATAGTTAGAAACTGCGGGCGGACGACATTCCTTGTTTGGAATCATTCCAAATTATTAAACTCCCCCCGGGAGCACTACTAAAGCCATCCCCAAGACCACCGACGCGGTGAGGGCCGCCCTCGCGACTCTGCCCGCCGCCGCGGCAGCGGCGCGCGAGGCAGCCGGCAAGGCAGAGAATCTGGAAACGCAGGATCTCGACACTGGTCGGGTGCAGACGCATGAAAAAACCCTTTGAATGCTGAAAAGCTATCTGAAGAATCTGTGATTTGACTGGTCTCCGGCCCTCCCGGATTCAAAGCAAAAAGCAGCCCGGCCGGGCTGCCGGGCTGCTTTCGTTTGGGGAATCAGAATCGCCGGAACCTACTTGACCGCGGCTTTGACCGCACCGTATCCGGCTGCCACTTTGCCATCGGCGCCGATTTTGCCAGTGGACCAGAGAATGCCGCGGGTCACCAGATCGAGGTATTTGGCATCGGCCACGGTTTCGTTATTGTGGCCGATGGTGGTGGACCAGACCTTGGTCTTTTTGTCCCCGTATTCGTGGGCCCATGCCACCACGGTTTCGCTGTTCTCCTGCTTGCCCTTGGCGAGGGCGGTGGTGCCTTCGTGGATCTTGATATTGTTATAGAGCTCCTCGTTGATCGTTGTCCAGCTGGTCAGTCCGGAATTCGCGGGATGGCCCGAATAAGTGATGGAGATAGGAGCCTGCTTGCCGTGGCCGCTGGACTGGAGGCCGAGGTAGTCGAACCAGAGGGCGTCATTGGTGCCGGATGTCACCGGCTTGCCGACGTCGGCAGCGGTGCGGTAACAGTGCATCGCGCAGTGCAGGTTCACGCCGGGGGTGCCATTGCGGTGGGCATCGAGAATGCGGTTCACCACTGCGAGGTCCTTGATGTCGGCGGAGCATTCGTCATGGATGATCACATCGTAACCCTCGGCCCAGTTGTCCTTTTCGTAGCAGGTGAACGTGGCCTTGGTGCTCTTGTCGTCGGAATAGCAAATATCCACTACCAGATTGGCCCGCTCTTCAAGACCAGCTTTGAGGATGTCCTTTTGTTTGGCGTAGTCGTGGCAACAGCCGCCGATCACGAGAAGGGCCTTGAGGGGCTTCACCTTGGCAGGAGCAGCGGCATCCTGACCGGTGGCGAGGAAGGTGGCCCCGGCGAGACAGGCGAGGGAGAACGGGAGAGCGAAGAGCAGTTTGGATTTCATGGATGATATGGGGCAATACGATTGAATCAGGCTCCCTTATCCATCGGTAAATTCTTTTCAGTCGTCGAGGCCGGAATCGGAGTGCCCCAGCCGCCGCCGCCGGGGGTGTGGACGTGGAGGCGGGTGCCGGCGGCAACAGGCAGGCTGATGGTCCCGGGGAGGTCCAGGCGGGTGCCGTCGGGGAGGGTAAGGAATTGCCGGCCGCAGGCTCCGGGCTGGCCGCCGGCATGGCCCAGGGGCGGGGTGAGGCGGTGCTCGGTGAGGAGGGAAAGGGTCAGCGGGGCGAGGAAGTGGTAGGTGCGGATGGCCCCGTTGCCGCCGGGGTATCGGCCCGGGCCGCCGGAGTGGGGGCGGATGGCGAATTCCTCGACACGCACGGGGTAGCGGCGTTCGAGGATTTCAATGTCCGTGATGGCGGTGTTGGTCATGTGGGTGTGGATGGCATCGGTGCCGGGATAACCCGGACCAGCTCCGGAACCGCCGCAGAGGGTTTCGTAATGGCCGAACATGGCATTGCCGAAGATGACGTTGTTCATGGTTCCCTGACTGCCGGCCTCGAAGCCGAGGGCTTGGATGAGGGTATCGACGATGCGTTGGCTGGTCTCGACATTGCCGCCGACGACGGCGGGGGATTGTGAGGGATCCTTGGCGAAAGCGGGATTGAGGAAGCCGGGAGGGAGGATGATGTCGACATCGGCGAGGAACCCTTCGTTGAGCGGGATGGGCTCGCCGGTCCAGAGGCGGAGCACGTAGAGCACGGCGCTGCGCACTATGGCAGGGGTAGCGTTGCGGTTGCCTGGATGGACGCCGCCGCTGCCGGTAAAGTCGATGGTGAGGTGGCCGCCAGTTTTTGTCAATTTTATGGTGATCGGGGTGCCGTCGTCGAGGTGCCCGGTGGCAGACGTTTCCGCCAGACCGGTGTGGGCGAGGGTGCGGGCGAGGGCCTGGCGGGCCTGGGCCGTGAGGTGGCCAAGGTGGTGGCGGATGGTGGACTCACCATGCGTCTGGCAAAGGGCGAGCAGCGCGGTGGCGCCATGATGGGCCGCGGCGGCCTGGGCGCGGAGGTCGGCCAGATTGTCAAGGAGTGCGCGGGTCGGGTGCGGGGCGGTAGTCAGGATGCGGGCGAGGGTGTCCTCCTGCGAGACCCCGTTTTTCACCAGCCAGGTGGGCGCGATGACCACGCCTTCTTCCGAGAGGTTTTTGGCGGAGGCGGGCATGGAACCGGGGGTGATGCCGCCGATTTCGGCGTGGTGGGCGCGGTTGGCAGTGTAGGCGAGAAGCTGGCCGGAGAGACCGAACACGGGGCAGATTACGGTGACATCAGGCAGGTGCGAGCCACCGAAGGCAGGGTCGTTGGTAATGAGCAGATCTCCTGGCGCCGGCGGGATCAGGGCGGTGGTGCGGCGGACACATTCCCCGAGGGCTCCAAGGTGAACGGGGATGTGCGGAGCGTTGACAAGGAGATGGCCGGAGGCATCAAGCAGGGCACAGGAGTAATCGAGGCGTTCCTTGACGTTGGTGCTGACGCTGGTGCGGCGGAGGAGCTCGCCCATACTGTCGACCATGCCTTGGAAGCGGCAGCGGAAGAGCTCTGCGGAGGCGGCGTCGGATTTGGGGGAAGCACTGGATGTGGAGGCTACGGCCTCGCGGTGCAGCAGCCAACTGCCTTCGCTGCCGCGCACGGCGGACCAGCCGGGTTCGAGGATGAGCGTGCTGAAATGGTCCTGAATAACCTGTGCTTGAGCCGGGGCAAAGTGGGTGGGTTGGATGGGGAAGGTTTCGGGTGGCAGGCTCTCCTCCGGGAGGGAGGCGATGACGCGGAGCGAAACGACCTCGATGGCGCGTTGCCGGGGCGGAGGGTAGCCGTAGAGTTGCTGGAACGAGGATCGGAAAGAGGCGGGCAGCTCGGCTGGGGATTGGAACGGAATGGTAAGGGCGGTGTCCTGGCCCTGGAGGCGGAGGTCGGCGAGGCGGCGGCGGATGTGGGCTTGAGGGGTATCAAAGGTGGTGAGGGTTTCAGCCTCAAGGCTGGTCAGGACCGGTGTGAGCCATGCGGCATCGGCGAGCGGTTGGAGGAGTTGTTGCTGGCCGAAGTGCTCGGGCTGGCTGGCGGCAGCTCCGGCAGCACTGAGGACACCGGCTTCGGCTGGGACGAGGATCTGCCCGATGCCGAGTTCTTCCGCGATGGCGCAGGCGTGCTGTGGGCCCGCCCCGCCGAAAGCGAGCAGAGTGTAAGCGGAGGGATCGCAGCCATCCCGCACGGAGATGGAGCGGACGGCTTCGGCCATGCGGCCGATGGCGATTTGGAGGAGGCCGGTGAGAAGGAAATGATCGTGATCGGGAACTGGCAGACCTTGGTTTTGCATGTCCTGTCTGAGTTGGGTCAGGGCAGCAAGGGCAGGAGCCCGGAGGAGTGGAATGCTGGCCTTGTCAGGGTCGATCCGGCCGAGTAGGAGATTGACATCTGTCAGGGTGAGGGGGCCGCCACGGCCATAACAGGCGGGGCCGGGGTCGGCTCCGGCACTGCGGGGGCCGACGCTGAGGGCACCGGCGGTGACGGCACAGATGGACCCGCCTCCCGCGGCGACCGTTTCGATGCGAAGTGAAGGGGCCAGAACGGTGGATTGGCCGAGGCGTTGCTCGAATTGATAAAGGAAGTCGCCTTCCCAGCGGGCGACGTCGGTGCTGGTGCCGCCCATGTCGAGAGTGAGGATTCGGCCGATTCCGGCCCTGCGGGCAGCAGCCGCGCAGCCAGCCACGCCGCCGGCAGGGCCACTGAGGAGGCTGTCCTTGGCGTGGAAGCTGGCTGGTTGAGTGAGGCCGCCGGCGCTGGTCAGGCAATGGAAGGCGAGGCACTCCGGACCGAGTGCCTGGCGCACTTGTTGGACAAAACTGCGCATTACGGGCGCGAGGGCGGCATCGACGACTGCGGTGGAGGCGCGGGGAAGGAGCCGGACCTGCGCGGAGAGGTCGGAGCTGAGGGAGATGGTGGTGAAACCGGCCGCGCGGAGGCAATCGCGGACGGCTGTTTCGTGGGAGGGATTGAGGTCGCTGTGGGCGAGGGCCACGGCGGCAGTGGTGATGCCTTGGCCCACCAGAGCTGCGGCCAGGGCGGACAAGGTGGTCAGATCCAGCGGAACCAGGACGTGGCCAGTGCTATCCAGACGCTCGTGGATTTCCACAGTATGCTGATGCAGGGGCCGGTCGCGCTGGTGGTGCAGGGCGAAGAGGTCGGTCCGGCGCTGGTCGCCGATGGTGAGGAGATCGCGAAAGCCGGCGGTGACAAAAAGGGCTACGGTGGCGCCTTGCTTTTCCAGGAGGGCGTTGGTGGCCAGGGTGGTGGCGAGCCGGAAGCGGTGGGGCGGGAAGGGGTGGCCGGGCGGGGTGCCTGTGATGAGGCGGGCTCCGGTGACGGGGGCGGGTTCGCCGGTATCCAACTCCATGAAACTGTCCGGAGGAATGACCTCAGGAAGAATTTCAATAAACGTCAGGGTGGCTCCGGTGGAGTGCTCCACGGGGGCGGACCAAACGGGCCGATGGGCATTTCCGGGGAAGAAGAGGCGGGCGTTCCAGCCCCTGAAAAATCCGTCACGCTGGCCGAAGTGGGAAAGGAGAGTGAGGGTGTTTCCCGTTTCCAGTGCGGTGATTCCGGCGCGGAGGCGGCCGTTTGAAAGCAGCTTGGCCCGGTAATGGTGCCCTTGGGGATCAGTGGCACAGCAATCCGTGAAGGTGCCGCCGCGGTCTACGGCGATGAGCCAAGCATCCGCGGGGGCG
>CAIZWU010000269.1 GCA_903936775.1 uncultured bacterium
ACAGAAACACGTCCGCTTGCCAAGCGGGAGGCTGCCGGTGCGACTCCGGCCAGGGGATTCTTTTTTCCATCCAATCCCCATCCTCCACCCCCCATTTTTCACCCTCCATCCTCCATCCTTCCCTTCCCTGCCATGATCCATCCCCTCACTCCTATTTACACGCCCCGCCTCGTGCTCCGCTGCTGGAGGCAGGCTGACGCCCGGCTGCTCAAGGAAGCGCTGGATTCCAGCCTGGACCACCTGCGTCCCTGGATGCCGTGGGCACGGGATGAGCCTTCCACGCTGGATGATATCAGCGTGAGGCTGGCCCGGTTTGCCCGCGATTTCCAGGAAGGCCGGGATTTTATCTACGGCATCTTCAACCGCGACCAAACCGCCGTGCTGGGCAGCATCGGGATTCATCCGCGCCATGGACCGCAGGACCGCGAGATCGGTTATTGGCTGCGGGAATCGGCCACCGGCCAGGGTTTCATCTCGGAAAGCACGGCCGCTTTGACCACGGTGGCTTTCGCGACCTGGCCGCTGGAGACGGTCACGATTGTCTGCGATCCTGACAATCGCCGCAGCGCCACCGTGCCGGCCCGGCTGGGGTTTGCCTGCCAGGGCACCTTCCCCACCAAAAATGGGGCCCCGGACCGTGATCTGGATCTGGTCTGGCGCACCAGCCGCAGCGCCTGGGCGTTACGCCCGCCGATCCGGGTTCCGGCTCTCCACTGAGCCGGGACTTTCTGGAGTTCGCAGGGTAACAGCCAGCATACGACACTGTGAACGCCGGGGAACTGGGGCAGCACCGTGGCGGTTCATTTACTTTTGGTGGGCCCGGAAGCGACCGCTTCCGGGGCCGGCATCCGGAGGTGTGTATCAAGGATCAAACACCGCCGCCCCACGGCTCCCTGCTTTTTCCAAACTCCACCCCAACCGCCCATGAACCAACCACTCCACAGCTCCACCGTGCTGATCCTGAACCGGAATTGGCAGGCCATCGACGTCAAGACGCCGGCGCAGGCTTTTGCCATGATGGCGACAGGAGCGGCCCGTGCCCTGGACATCGGGGCCGGGGCCCTGCTGCCGGTATCCTGGCAGGATTGGTTGTCCTTGCCGGTGCGGGAACAGGACACCGGGGTGGGCACCCCGCGCGGCCTCGTGCGGTCGCCCACGGTCCTGGTGCTGGCTCGTTATTCCCGGATGCCGCGCCGGTGTCTCTCCTTTTCCCGCCGCGGCCTCTGGCTTCGGGATGGCGGGGTATGCCAATACAGCGGCCGCCGGTTACAGTTCGATGAGGCGAATATCGACCACGTCATTCCCCGCAGCCGGGGCGGCGCCACCTCCTGGGAAAATTGCGTGCTGGCCGATCAGCGGGTGAATCACCGGAAAGGGGACCGCACCCCCGGAGAGGCCGGACTGCGCCTGCTGCGGGCTCCCCTGCCACCGCGGGATTTGCCCGCCAGTGCCTTCATCCGCAATGCCCATGGCATGGCCGACTGGCAGCTGTTTCTGCCCTGATCCGGAAGCCTTCCCGGCATCCCGCCCCCTGACTTCACTCCGTTTGGCCGTGCCCCGGCCAGCCGGGGTGGAGCCGCCCCTTAATTCCCTGGACGGGAGCCCGGTCCCGCATAACGGTTTACCGGTTTCCTTCCAAGCTTTCACGCGCCCGCCGGGGCCGCGCTGCTTCCCCCACGCCGCGTCCATATGCCATCCGTCTCCCTGCCCTGCCCTTCCTGCTCCACGGCCCTCATCCTCGATGAAGAGAATGCCGGACAGGAAGTCTTTTGCCCGAACTGCAACGCCCACTTGCGGCTTCCCCCCAATATTTCGGCCAATCTCGTGCCCGTGATTTTGAATCCCCCCTCGGTTCCGGCCAAATCAGCCCTCCCCCAAGGACGGAAAAAAAACTCCCCGGATGAACCGACTGCCGTGGCCTCTGCCCAGGCCCGGTCCGCGGCTGATTCGGCACCGAAATCCACCCTTCCCCAAGACCGCACCAAGTCGACCGAGGAAGAAATCAAACGCCTCGCCGCGGCCGCCGCCGCCGCAGGCGCGGCCCATTCCTTCCCACCCGAAGCCGCCACTTTACCTGAAAATCACCATCGCACGGTGCTTCCCACCAAACGTGCCCATCCTCTTGAGCCAGCCGGGGAAGCAGCCGCTCCCCCAGCCCAAGCAGAACTGCGGCCAGCCAAGATTCTGCCAAACCGGCGGGCGACCGGCGCCCCCTTGGATCCAAGCCCTATCATCCGGAAGATCGAACCGATCCAGCCCCCTCCGCAAATCGAAATCAGCGTCACTCCCTTGCGCGGACCATCCCGTTTTGTCGGGGCGACCCCACCTGCCGCCGTACCTCCTGAACCCCGCCCCGATGTTGACCCGGAAACGGGCGAGGACGCCATCGCCAAGGGGGGCTTCCGCCTCGGGGCCGAACGCAATCTCCACTTCAGCCCCGTCCACCGGCCGGAACTCGAATCAGACGCCCGCGATTGGGGTAGCGCCACCCACACGCCTGAAGAAGCCGCCCGCTCCCGGCGGTTTGTGTCCTTGGCGCTCCTGATCGTTCTCCTCGCGGCCAGTGGCGTGGGCGTCTATGTGCTCCGCCACGCCTTCCAGGCCCCAGGGGCCTCCACTAACGTCGCGGAAGGCACCTCCCAGGAGGAAGCCAAAGCCGAGGAGGATGTGATGCGCAATGTGGAGGATGCCGGGCGGGTGATGCAACGATTCCTCGATGCGGACAGCCTCGAAAAAATGGCCGCCGAAGTGCGTCACCCCGAACTCTCCCGCCCCCGGATGGAGCGCTACTACGCGGCCAATCCCCTGAAACCACGCAAAAAACGCAGTGGGAGCCAGTCCTGGAGTGAAATCCGGATCGCGGAGACGGAATTCATCCGCTCCGTGTGGGAATTGGATGATTTCCGGGTCTATCCGATCGCTTTGGA
Organism: uncultured bacterium; assembly: GCA_903936775.1. Taxonomy (GTDB): domain Bacteria; phylum Verrucomicrobiota; class Verrucomicrobiia; order Verrucomicrobiales; family V1-33; genus CAIZWU01. Next base: position 2,928 of record CAIZWU010000269.1, read on the forward strand.
AATCATCCCGGGGGCCGATCCCAAGGTCGACTGGGAGTCTTTCGTCAACTGGTCTGAAATACCTTGGAAAGATTTTCTGAAATCCCCCCCGGAGCAGTCCGTCGACTTCCGCGTGACCGTGACCTACGAGCCCGGCGACCAGTATTACAATTACTCCTTCAAGGGCCGTGAACTGGATTTGATGTGTTTCAAAATCGAAGATCCTGAACGCTATGGCTCCTGCTGGGCCTATTGCGACAAAGACTCCGAAGCCGCTTCCCAACTGCTGTTTCACCTCAAAAGTGCCCGCAGCCAAAGGCAGTTCAATCAGGATGGAAACGCTGCCATTTCCTGCATCCTGCGGCTTCGCTTTCCCCCGGAGGGCCGGAAGACCAACCAGGTCATGATCGAAAAGTTTATCCACGACAACTGGGTGCAACCCTGACGGCATCACCGCCCGGAACTTATTTTTGGGTTTTCAGAAACGCTGCATTCTGTCAAATATAGCCACGGCCGACGGCTGCTCCCGAGCCATCCCTATAACCCTGACCCAGCCATGCCCTATCATCCATCCCCCCAAGGCTCCCGGCAAGCTCGTACCGGCGGAGGACTGCTTGGCATGCTCCTCGGGAATCCACGCATTCTGATGGCCTTGGGCCTTGTGCTTTTTGCGCTCATTAAATACAACACCACTACCGTAAAGCAGGAAAACCCCTTCACCGGCCGCATCGTCACCGTTCAGGACATGACTCCGGAGCAGGAAACGGCACTCGGCCTGCAGTCAGTGCCGGAGATGGCCCAGCAGTTCGGAGGAGCCGTGCGCGACCCCCTCCTGCGCAGCAAAATCAACGAGATCGGCCAGCGGCTCCTGGATGCCAAGGAACGGATCGTCACGCAGCGCGGCAAGCAGGAGGCTGAGTTCGACTACAAATTCCAATTTCACGTCCTCGCCGACAAGGAGACCATCAATGCCTTCGCCCTCCCGGGCGGCCAAATCTTCATCACCATGGCTCTGCTCTCCAAGCTCCCCAACGAAGACGCCGTCGCCGGGGTCATCGGGCACGAAATCGGTCACGTCCTCGCCCGTCACTCGATGCAGCAGATGGCCAAAAGCGGTCTCCTCTCCGGGCTCGTCAATGCCGCCGTGGTCGCCACCTCGGACGGCACCGGCAACAGCTCCCAGATCGCCCAGGTGGTCGGCCAGGTCGTCCAGACCAAGTACGGCCGCGAACACGAAAGCGAATCCGACCGCATCGGCATTCAGCTCATGCTGGAAGCGGGCTACAAGCCCGAAGAACTCCTCAGCGTCATGAAAGTCCTCGCGGAAAGCATGGGCAAGGGCCAGCGCCCGCCAGAAATTCTCAGCTCCCACCCTTTCCCGGAAACCCGGGCCGAACAGATCGACGTTTACATCGAATTCTTCCGTAAAAACGGTCCCGCGGCCGAATGGAAGGGCTAAACTCCCCGCCCATTTTGGCCAGTCCCCCGGCTGGTAGCCACTTCCCTGAAGGGCTTTCAATCCTGAATCGGGGAAGATAAAAACCCCGTCCGGCACGGGATTTGCCGCCTTGCCGCCCCCGGAAAGCACGTCAAGATGTCGCTCCGTTTTCACATCCATAAACTAACACCACCATGCCCGTCGCCACTCCCGCGCAATACGCCGCCATGCTTGATGCCGCCCAAAAGGGCAGCTACGCCTACCCTGCGATCAACATTACCTCGATCACCACGATCAATGGAGCGCTGAAGGCCTTCGCCGATGCCAAATCCGACGGCATCATCCAGGTGTCCACCGGGGGGGGCCAGTTTGCTTCCGGCATGAGCATCAAGGACATGGCCCTCGGGGCAATCGTCCTCGCGGAAGCCACCCACCGCCTCGCGGAAAAATACAACATCCTCGTCGGGCTCCACACGGACCACTGCCAGCCCGGCAAAGTAGACACTTTCCTGAAACCCCTCATCGCCGAGACCGCCAAACGCCGCGCCGCCGGATTGAACAACCTGTTCAACTCCCACATGCTCGACGCCTCAGAGCTGCCCCTCGAAGAAAATATCCGCCTTTCCAAGGACCTGCTCAAACTCTGCGCCGAAAACGAGATCATCCTCGAAGTCGAAGCCGGCGTGGTCGGTGGTGAAGAAGACGGCCACGACACCTCCGGCGTTTCCGCTGACAAGCTCTACACCAGCCCCGAGGAAATGCTGGAAGTTTACGAATCCCTCAAAGGCATCGGCCGCTATATGTTCGCCGCCACCTTCGGCAACGTCCACGGCGCCTACAAACCCGGGGCCGTGAAACTCAAGCCAACCATCCTGCGTGATGGCCAGGCCGTCGTCACTGCCAAATACGGCCCCACCGCCGAAATGGACCTCGTTTTCCACGGCGGTTCCGGCACCCCACTCGAGGAAATCCGTGAGACCCTCGACTACGGCGTCGTGAAGATGAATATCGACACCGACACCCAATACGCCTTCACCCGCCCCATCGCCGAGCACATGTTCCGTCACTTCGACGGCGTGCTGAAGATCGATGGCGAGATCGGCGACAAGAAAATCTACGACCCCCGCGTCTACCTGAAGAAGGGAGAGGAAGGCCTCTGCAAGCGCCTCTACCAAGCCTGCCTCGACCTTCGTTCCGACGGCAAAACCATCTTCGGAAACGTCTAACGAGGAAGCGCGGACTGGCAGTCCGCCCCAAGGCCCGCTGAAAATACTGACCCACTGGAAAAAGCATCCATCAAAGGGATGGCCGCCGCGGAAGCAATTTCCGCCCGGCCATCCCTTCTTCATTTTTCCCAACAACTTCCGTGCCCCTCCATTAAATCCGTGCCATTCGTGCCCCACGCTCGCCCTCTGTTCCCCCTTCCTTTATCCCGTGGCTTCCCTCTCCCCTGACTCCCCTGACTCCCCAGCCGCCCGCGGCCCCGGACCGATCCTCAAGATCGCCCTCTACCTCGCCTGTGTCCTCCTGCTCGGGGCACTCCTCGCCCCGGTCCTCTATGCCGGCGGCAAGTGGCTGGCGGCGCTCCTCGTCAGTTTCAAACAGGGACAGACCCCCGTGCTCGGCTGGTTGGCCAACAAACTGACCATCCATGAGTTCGACAGTTATTATAACCGCGCCTTCCTTGTCTCCGCCCTCGGGCTCCTCTGGCCTTTTTTGAAATGGATGGGCATCTCCCGCGATTCCCTCGGGCTCAAAAAAAACCCACTCAAGCTCGCGGATACTCTCATGGGGCTCCTCATCGCGGGCGGGTTCCTCGCTTTCATGGGGCTGGTCCTCCTCCAACTCGGAGCCTTCACCGGCAAGCCCAACGCCGATTGGCAGAGCGTCCTCACCCAGGCCACCCTCGCGGCCATCGGCGCCTCCCTGTTGGAGGAATGGATCTTCCGCGGCCTCTTCCTCGGCATCGCCCTGCGCGCCGCCAAACCTTGGAAGGCCATCGTCTTCGTCTCCGCCTTCTTTTCCATCCTCCACCTGATGCAGGCTCCGGATCTGAATGTGAAGGACCGGACCATCCGCCAGGAACTTTCCGTGATGCGCAAGGAACGCTGGACCCTGCTCGCCACCAACCACGCCACGGACCCTGCCAAAAATGACTGGATCACCGATCCCTCCATGGCCCGGTTCGCGCCCTCCAAACTCGACGCCACCGCCGGCTTCGCCATGACCGCCGAGATCTTCCGGCGCAATGCCCAGCCCGCCCTTTTTCTTTCGGAATTCCTGACTCTTTTTGCCATCGGTCTCATTCTGGCCCTCGCCCGCACCCGCACCGCTTCGCTCTGGATGCCCATCGGCCTGCACGCCGGCTGGATCTTCATGAATACCCTCTACATGGGCACCACCCTGACCACCAAGGCGATGCGCGCCGGCAAATTCAATCTCGGCACCGGCGACAGTGCCATCCCGCTCATCGGCGCCCAACTGAAGATCGGCCTGCTCCCCCTCGCGGTGCTCGCCCTCACCAGTCTCGCGGTCCTCTGGTGGCTCCGGCTCCGCCTCAAAAAGCTCCCGGCCTGACGCGCCGGAGCAAGGGCCTCCGACCCATGTCCTTCCCACCTCCGAACCCGGTCCTCCGTGCCCTCCTTGAAATCCGTGGTTCCCTCCTTTGCCCATCGCTTGATGGCATGGCCCCGCCCCCTGTTCCGCTCCGCCCTGGACCTGCTCTACCCTCCCCGCTGCGCCGCCTGTGTGGTCAGGCTCCCATCCCCCGCCGCAGCCGACTTCTGTCCAGCCTGTGAAGCCATCCTTGAACCTGTCGCCGCCTCCGCCTGCCAAATCTGCAGCGAACCCTTTCCCGGTCTCCTGCCGCACGGCTTCACCTGTCCAAACTGCGCGGACCAAACCTTCGCCTTCGACTGCGCCATCTCCTCATGGCACTCCAGCGGCCCCCTGCGGGAAGCCATCCACCGCTTCAAATACGGCCGGCACCTCCACCTCCGGCTCCCCCTCGCCCGGAAACTTTTCGACACTCTCAGCGACCCCCGCCTCACCCAACCGGGCCCGCCCGCCCACCACATGGAGGAACCTGACGCGCCTCCCGCTGAATCTCCGGAGACCATCCCGGACTGGATTCTCGTCCCCGTGCCCCTGCACCCCCGCCGCCTCCGCGAGCGCCGCTTCAATCAGTCCGCCGAGCTGGCGCGCACCCTTTCCAAGCTGAGCGGCCTCCCCTGTCAGGACCTCCTCCGCCGCACACGTTACACCACCGCCCAGGCCGCCCTCAGCCGGAAGGAACGCCTCAAAAATCTGGCGGGCGCTTTCCTCCCGGTGGCCCGGAAAGGCGCTCCGATCCCCTCTCACATCCTGCTGATCGATGACGTCTTCACCACCGGCTCCACCGCCCACGAATGCGCCACCGCCCTCAAAAAAGCGGGCGCCCGGCGCATCATCGTCCTGACGGTCGCCCGCGGCTGAATTCCGCAGGCCAAGCGGATTTCACCGCAGATTCCTGTCGCCGGATTCCCCAAATCATCCCACCCTGCCCGATCCAACGGGCAGGGTTTTTGGTTCCCTGACACCTACCTTCATGAATCCCCACGAAGCTCCCGACCCTGGCCGGTCTGCCGCCCCGCCCTTGCCGGCCCGGGCCGGACAAAGCGCGCTGATGAGCGACCTGAGGGAATTACCCCGGGCGTTCTGGGTGCTCTTCACCGGCACGTTCATCAACCGCTTCGGCACCTTCGTGATGCCGTTCCTCGCCATCTATCTGGTGAGGGAAGGCTACACCGTGGGCCAGGCGGGCCTGACCATTTCCGCCTATGGCACCGGAGCCCTGCTGGCCTCCCTGATCGGCGGACACCTCGCGGATACCATCGGACGGCGCCATACCATGGTGGTCGGTTCGTGGGGAGCCGCCGCCTGCCTGATCGCCCTCTATTATGCGAGGGGCCTGCCCGTCATCATGACCGTCGCAGCCCTGAATGGTTTTGCCAATGCCCTCTACAGCCCCGCCGCCAGCGCCCTCATTGCCGACCTTGTGCCGGACCGGCTGCGGGTCCGCGCCTTTGCCGCGCTGCGTTTCGCCGTCAACGCCGGCTTCGGCATCGGATCGGCCGCCGCGGGATTCCTCGCCAAATATTCGTTCGCCTGGCTCTTCTTCGGCGACGCCTTCACGCTGCTGATCTTTGGCGGGATCGCCCTCGCCTTTCTGCCGCATGGCGTGCGTCACCAGCGCGGAGGAAAGGGTTATATCCCCTGGTCCATCGCCCTGGGCCACATCTTCCGCCACCGGGCCTTCCTGACGATGTTTGCCAGCACCCTCCTCGCCTCCATCGTTTTCAGCCAGTTCAATACGTCCTATGGGATGGAAGTGACCCGGCGCGGCTTCGATACCACCTACTACGGGTCCCTGCTGGCGCTGAACGGACTGATGGTCATTTTGTTCGAGCTACCCCTCACTTCCCTGACCCTGCGGTTCGCCCCCAAGAGGGTCATCGCCCTCGGCTACGCCATCCTCGGCACCGGTTTCGCTCTCAACGCCATCGGCGATAGCCTGAACGTGCTCATCCTGTCCATGACCCTGTTCACCATTGGTGAAATGATCGCCATGCCCATGCAGAGCGCCTACGTGGCCCGCATCGCCCCCCGGGAAATGCGGGGCCGTTACAGCGGCGCCATGAGCATGGCCTGGTCGTTCTCCTCCATGGTCGGTCCCGTCGGCGGCATGTGGCTCTTCGCCCACCACCACGACGCCCTCTGGATCACCTGCGGAGCCTTCGGCCTCCTCGCCGCCGCCGTCATGCTGGTATTTGGCGCGAAGCTGACGTTGCATAAATAGTCACACCTGAACTACTGGCTTTCCATCGGCTGGGGTTTTAAGGGCTACTCCGCCGCAGGACCACATCCTTGAATCCGGGGCCGTTTCTTTCCCGGAAACACCGCCACTTCCGAATCCATCCCCCCACTCCCTTCCGGGACCGGCGGCCCAGCGGTCAGCGCGGCCTCGGCCTTGCGTTCCACCACCCTGACGGAACGAAAAGCCCTCGCCGCGAACGCCAAAGCCGCCATCCACCACGCCAAACAGACCACTCCACTCAGGATCAGGATGGTGCCGGAGGACCAATCAACTCCCGGGACGATGATTTCCCCAAACTCCCACTCCGGCCGCTGATATGCCGGCCAATACCAATACATCCCCGGGAAAGGCAGAGCCCACTTCGCTATTCCCTTGTCTCCCATAAACAAAGCCAAAGCCAAAATGGACATCTGCAACATCGCCGTTCCCGCGAAAATGAGCAAATAACCAAAAAGGTTCCAACGCAGCAGATTTGGCAAAAGCCACTGCCACAGAACCAGCGGCATAATCAGCAAGCCGGTGAAAGCGGCCCAATGGGAAGGGCTGCGTCTCAGCAAATCATGCCAATTATATGAAAGACTTTCGGTCCAACCAGCAGCAGGATTTCTGAATCTCACCTGACAACGCTGCCAGAATTCAAAGTCCCGCCACCCCAGCAAGGCAGCAAAACTGCAGGCAAGAAGAAATGCAAAGACTACTCCGGAGGGCCACCCCGGATAAAAAACCCTGCCCAATATCCGGCCCTTCCACCCCCATTTGATCCAAGCCCGGACCATCCGGACTTCATGGACTGGTTTTTCCAGCATCGCCTGCCAACTCACCAGCAGGAGGGTCCCGGGTATCAGCAGCGATAGAACCGAGATCAAACGTTCCTGCGCGACAGGAAACTGCGGGTCATTATTAACCAAAACCGCTTGGGGAACCTCTGGGGAAATCCAGCGATTCCACATCCACAGATACAGGCCCACCACTGCCACCCCGACCAATCGCCGCCGCAGGGAACGAAAAGGACCCGGCGCTCTCCATTGGGCGGCCAGCAGATCCACTGCAAAAAATAACAGATGCGCGGTCAACACCGCAAAAACCGCCCACTCCCGGTGCTGCATGATTCTTCCGATGGCAGTCATGGCGTAGTGGTGAAGAAACATCCCGCCAATCCAAACCTTCCTCACCACCTCCTGTCAATCCTTCCTTGAAGCACCGTCGCACCTGCCCCGGTGGTCTGTGCGCCCACCACCGTTGGCACTTCCTGAAATAGAGGCAGGAAAAAAGTATTGCCACCTGGAGCGCGTCGCGGCCTGATCAGATGGGGAACCCGGCCAACCTGCCTGCTTGCTACTCACTTAAGGTTCCGACCTCCACATCGACCACGGCAGTTGAGCCACCCCTCTGGTCCTCGCCAAAATATTCGGCCGCACCGAAATGACCGCGCTACTGAAGAGAAAAGGAACCTAGCCAGGCAGCAGCAGCATCCCGGCATTGTTGAAGTTCAGATCATCCTGGGCGGAGCGCGTTTTGTCAGTTTTGCTTCCTGTTATATCATTGACAAGAATCCGCCACCGGACAACCCTCAGCCTGCACTCAGAATAGCCGCCCTGTATGATCGTAAGCAATTGCGGCTATTTCAGCCAACGCCAAGGTACCCTGCCACGGCAGGCAAATCCCATCCGCTCTGATTTTTCCATTTTCAACCACCCTCCCATGCCACTGGCGAATGCCCTTTTACTCCGGATCGCGGCCTTGGCTGCTAGTTGGCTACCGGGCCAGCCGGCCCCCCTGCTGGCCAACTCTCCGCCCGGCGGAAGCGATACTACTTTAACAATCAACGAGGACACTACCCACGTTTTCAGCGCGGCAGACTTTGGTTTCACTGATCCGGGTGATGTTCCCTCCCATGCCTTCGCCGGCGTGAAATTATCCACTCTGCCCGGAAAGGGCTCCCTAACACTGGATAGCCAGGCGGTCAATGCAGGCGATTTTGTTTCCATGAATCCGGTCCCGGGTATTCTCTGGACACCCCGCGAAACCAACCGCGGTTGGGGAAGCGTCACCATTTCGGCAGATGGGACGAAACTGGCGGCGATCGGGTCAGGCAATCAGGGAAGCCGTCTTTACAAGTCCACGGACTCGGGCGTGACTTGGACGGTCGGGGGGGCCCCCCTCAGTTGGGCCGATTTGGCGGCCTCCACGGACGGGCGCCGACTGGTGGCCAGTGCCTACCTTGGCCACCTCTACACCTCCACCGATTTCGGGAATACCTGGATCCTGCGGGAAACCAGCCGGCAGTGGGGAGCGGTCTCCTCTTCGGCCGATGGGGAAAAACTCGCTGCCATCGACGAAAACTCCGGAACACCACGGCTCTATACCTCGGTGGACGCGGGGCTGACTTGGATCCTTCGCAACTCCGCCCCGGGTTGTCTCGTCATCAAGATATCCCAGGACGGAACAAAAATGATGGGGATAGCAGCGGACGGCAGGTGTTACACCTCAACCGATTTTGGAACCAACTGGGGCGCCCGGGGTTCCATCGGTGTCTGGTCCAGGCAGATGGCCTCATCGGCGGACGGAATCAAATTGGCTGCCGTCCATCACGATTATATCCCCGCTTCCAACGGGGCCATCCGCGGTGTGATCTGCACTTCCCAGGATTCGGGAAATTCCTGGTTCATCCGCGAAAGCAACCGGCATTGGTCTGCCATCGCCTCCTCAGCTGATGGCAATACGCTGGTGGCGACAGAAGAGGGTGGCCAGATCCACCTTTCCAGAGATTCCGGAGTTACTTGGACGGTCCGGGCTCCAATCCAATCATGGTGGAGTATTGCCTGTTCCGCCGACGGATCAAAGCTGGTGGCCGGTGGCGAGCAACTTTACACATCGGGAGCCACCGTTCCCGTCCTGGCCTACACCCCGGGGGAAAATGCCCTTGGCAACCCCTATGCCAATTTCAGCTTTCAGGTCGTGGATGATGGACCGGAACCGGGGAAAATGGATCCATCCCCCAACTTCGTGACGTTAAAGGTACAAAATGTCAATGATGCGCCTACGGCAGCAGAACCATTGGCCGATCAATCTGCCCCGACAGGCAATCCCTTCAGCTTTCAGTTTGCCCCCTCTGTGTTTGCTGACATTGATGCGGAGACAGTGTTCACCTATTCCGCCACCAGGCGCGATGGCAGCGCACTCCCGGCGTGGCTGTCCTTTACCCCCGGAGTCCGTACTTTTTCGGGAACCCCAGGAGATGCGGATTGGGGCACCTTTGAAATAACCGTCACCGCAGTCGACAATGGCACGCCATCACTTTCCACCAGTGCCGGGTTCCGCATCACCGTGGGCAGCGATGCTCCAGCCGGAACAAATGGTTCCGCGACTCTGAATGAGGACACGCCCTACACATTCGAAGTCACTGAATTTGGATTTACCGATCCCGGGGATAGCCCCGCCAACCAGTTCACCAGGGTCAAAATAACCTCCCTGCCCACACTGGGCAGCCTTGCGGTTGAAGGAATTCCGCTGGTCGCCGGGGAGTTCGTGGCGACCATCCTGGAAGCGCGTCAGACTTGGATTCCGCGTGATTTCGCCCACAACTATACTTCCATCGCCTCTTCGGCAGATGGAGCAAAACTGGCCGCGACAGATGGCATTGCCATTTACCTCTCGACAGATTCCGGGAGCACCTGGACCGCCCGGCAAAGCGGTTTTGCCTGGGAGGCTGTCGCTTCCTCAAACGATGGGACCAAGCTGGTTGCGGCCGTTTATAATGGGCAAATCCACACGTCATACGACTCCGGCACCACGTGGACTGCCCGGGATGCTCCGAGGGCATGGACTGCGGTGGCCTCCTCGGCAGACGGCACCAAATTGGCTGCCGTGGTCAACGGGGGTCAAATCCAGACTTCACAGGACTCAGGAGCTACCTGGACTCCGAGGGAAACCAGCCGGAACTGGAAAGCCATCGCCGCCTCCGCCGACGGAACAAGGCTGGTAGCCGCCGTGAACAGTGGGCAGATTCATATTTCCAGCGATTCCGGGGTCACGTGGACGGCGAGGGAAACCAACCGTGTTTGGTATGCCGTCACCTCCTCGGCAGACGGCAATAAGTTGGCGGCCGTTGATGGAAACAGCATTTATCTTTCCTCCGATGCCGGGATCTCCTGGGCCAGCACGGAGCCGGGACGGGCCTACCATGATATAGCCTCATCGGCAGACGGCACCAGACTTGTCACCGTAGCTCACAATGGCCGGATCTACACTTCCAGAAACTCAGGGGAGACATGGACTGCCCGCGAGGCTGCGACTGCCTGGAGATGTGCCGCCTCTTCCGCCGATGGCAATAGATTGGTCGCCGCAGGCCAAAACGTTAGGATTCACACTTCCACGGCATCCATTCCCCAGCTGGTCTTCACTCCAGCGTCGAATGCATTTGGCACCCCTTACACCACATTCTCCTTCCAGGTTGAGGATGCCGGAACCGGGGGCCCAAGGCTGGACCCGGTCCCGAGGACGTTTACCCTGAATGTAAATCCGGTGAATGACCGTCCGGCATTGACCAATCAGCTCCTCGACCGCAATGCGACGGAAGGGGTTCCTTTTCTCTATCAATTCAATATCAGCAACTTCTCCGATGTCGATGAGGGGACCATTCTGACCTACACCGCCTCCCAAAGTGATGACGGCCCGTTGCCCGCCTGGTTGGACTTCAGCCCGGCCGTCCGGACCTTCTCGGGCACCCCTGGAACCGTGGATCCCCGGTTATGGGAGGTCAAAGTTACCGCCACCGACAACGGCGTCCCCAGCCTATCAAGGAGTGATATTTTCACCATCAGCGTCACTGGGGTGGACGAGGTGCCGGCAGGGACGGATGGCCAAGCCACTTTGGCTTTCGGCACCAGCTATTCATTCAGCGCCGGGGACTTCGGTTTTACAGACCCCAATGACTTCCCGGCGGATGGATTCACCCGCATCAAGCTCACCACGGCACCGGCCATGGGCAGCCTCACAGTCAACGGGGCCGTGCTCGCTCCGGGAGCCTTCGCCCGCGTTTTGCCCAGTTCGGCAGGAGCGGTCTGGAAGGCCAGCCCCTCAGGGACCCGGAATTGGTATTCGATCGCCTCATCGGCAGATGGAACCAAACTGGTGGCCGTGGATCAGGCAAGCGCCACGGGCCGCATTTACACTTCCAGCGATTCGGGGGCCACTTGGGTCGCCAGAGAATCCGCCCGGTTGTGGTTTGGGGTCGCATCCTCGGCCGATGGCACCAAACTGGTGGCGACGGTTAACAATGGACGGATTTATACGTCAGTGGATTCCGGCGCTTCATGGACGGCACGGGCCGTCACCCGGGCCTGGAGATCGGTCTGTTCCTCAAGGGATGGAAACAAGCTCGTCGCGGCGGACTTCGGCGGCCATCTTTACACTTCCCCGGACTCCGGCGTCACGTGGGTCGAACGTGATTCCAATCGATCCTGGTACTCTCTCGCTTCTTCAGCAGATGGGATCCAGCTCGCGGCCGTTGTTTATGGGGGCAACGTTTATACGTCCGCAGATTCAGGCGTGACCTGGACGCCGCGCGGAAATGTCGCCAACTGGAGAGCCATCACCTCTTCCTCTGACGGCACAAAGCTGGCAGCCATTGTAGATAGTGGCCGGATCTTCACCTCATCCGACTCCGGAATGACATGGCTCCCCCGGGAGACCAGCCGGAAGTGGTATTCCATCGTCTCCTCAGCGGATGGCACCCGCCTTGCCGCCGTCGTGCAGGATGGCCGGATTTATCTCTCGGGAGATTCGGGCATCACCTGGGTGGCACGGGAAACCAACCGGAACTGGCGCACCATCACATCCTCCGGCGACGGCACCAAACTGGCCGCCATCGTCACTGGAGGGCAGATTTACATCTCCGATATTCTGCCCGCTCAAACGCTGGTATTCACCCCAGCCCCAGGAGGCCACGGAACGCCCTACACCAGTTTCACTTTTCAAGTGGAGGATGATGGCGATGCCCCTGCCAACCTCGACCCCACCGCGAATAGCTTTGTATTAAATATGAGGGCCCCGGGGCCCTTCCAGGCGTGGGCCCTTGAAAACGCCCTCCCCAACGATCCCCTTGCCAATGGCGGGGTGAACCTCGTCAATTTTTCATTCGGATTGAATCCCGAAGCAACGGGCGCTGGAGTCATCTCCACGAATGGAGCCACAATCGTTCATCGTGGCACTCCCGCCCTGCTGCCTGGCGCAGCGGGTAGCGGGAAATTCCGGACCCTTTTCGGTAGAAGAAAGGACTCCGGCCTCGAAACAATCGTACAGTTCAGCGCTGATCTGAAGACTTGGGAGAACAACCTGACACCTCCAACGATCATCGCTCAGGACGCGATTGTGGAAGCCTGCGAGGTGCCATTCCCGACCGTGTTGCAGGACGGACGCCTCCCCACGTTTTTCCGCATCTCCATTACCCTACCTTGAGCCCCCGTACCAGCATTCATCACTCGCGACAATAGCTTGAAATTGCCACTCAAATTATGAAGCACTGCAAAATCCGGCCCACAGCAGTCATCTTTCCCATGTAGACACATGCCGTCAAAATCTGCTATTCACCCTTTTTTCCCGGATGACACGTGGCCCCTCATTCCCCGCCTTGGTAAGCCACATCGAAAAACCCGCCCCCACGCATCCCACCAACCAGAAAAAAAGTCCGGATGAGTAAAAACCAGCATCCTGGAATAGCTCTCCGTCGGCCTTCCCGCTCATCAAATCTCCAAGATTCATCAAAAACCCAAGAGGACAAAACAAATAACCCCACAAACTCTCAGGAAACCCATGAAGTGCAGGGAGCAGAATACCAATCAACACCGCAGCCTTCCGCTTTGGCAGATCTTTGCCACTGGCCAATTGAGCGGTGACCCAGACTCCTCCAACCAAGGTGATCCAAGCCGACGGGCCGTCCAGGAGTGATTGCGCTCCCGACCATAAATTCACCCGGCTCCAAATCACGGCAAATGACAGCTCCGTGTTAAAAGGCACGCTCCGCCCTGCTGCTTCATTGAAGACAAGCAAAAATAGGATTACTCCAAACCACGAACACCATAGCACAGGCTTCAGCCATGCCCTAAAAACAGCACCGCCTGGAAATATCACAGACGTCGGGATTTCTTTTATGGCCATGAAGCATTCATAGCCTGAATCCGGGCCAGTTGTCCATTCATTCTCATTAACTGATTGCCGGCTGAACGATGCTTCAGCCCTCTCTCCCCAAAAAGTTTCAAAGTTCCACTCAAATAATGAATTTCTCCACCACATACCGGAGCGGCTGCGTGACATAGGCTGGGGTTATCATTTTCTCCCATTCCTTCAATCCATCGTGGGCTTCATCTTTTCCCGATGCAGCTCCAAACCAGCCGATGCATACATGAATCGGAGGGCGAATACCAGAGCTATCGACCACCAAAATGCCCAAACCACTCCAGTCAGGATCATGATTTGTTTCCCGGACCAATCCACCCTCGAAACCATCATTTCTCCGAATCGTCCCACGGCGCGCGCCTGTTGGAATTCCGACCACAGCCAATACATCCCCGGAAAGGGTAGTGTCAACTTGGCCAGACTCTGGTTCCCGGAGAACCGCACCACCACCAACAACAACATCTGTAAAACCACCATTCCCAAGAACAGGAATGAATAAACCAAAGCATTCCACCTCATCCACTTACTAAGGTGGACCCCGAAGTCCGGCCACCGACTGGCTAAGCTAAGCTATGCTGCCCGGTGCGTCCCTGTAGTTAATCCGCCTGCTCAGGATGTCAAGCTTGGTGCGGGGGGAGGGCCGGTTTTGGGAAGCTGGAGCGGAGGGCGCAGCACGGTCCGGAGCGCAGCGGAGGGCCGTGCGCAGCCCGCAGCGGAGGCTTCCCAAAATCGGGGCCGCATGGGGGGGGGAGGATTTATAAGTTAGGATTGTTTCCTATGCTGCACTCAGCGCTTCCGCCGGCGCCGCTGCCATCCTCTGATCATAATACGCGCATGGCGTCAGATTCCCAAGGGAGGCATGCGGACGCCATTCGTTATATCGCTTGAACCAATCCCTCAAGCCTGCCCGCAACGCGATCAGGGTGGCGTGCTCCTTCAGGTAGATCTCCTCGTATTTCACGCTGCGCCAGAGCCGCTCGATGAACACGTTGTCCATCCACCGGCCTTTGCCATCCATGCTGATGGCAATGCCCAAGCCCGTCAGCCGCGCGGTCCATTCCTCCGAGGTGAACTGGCTTCCCTGATCGGTGTTGAAGATTTCAGGCTTGGTCCCGGTCAGGGTCAGGGCTTGCTGCAAAGCGTTCAGGCACAACTCCGTATCCATGGTGTTGGAGACCGTCCAGCCCAACACTTTGCGGGTGTGCCAGTCCATCACGGCGCACAAATAGGCATGCCCCACCGGCATCGGCACGTAGGTGAAATCAGTACACCACACCTGATTGGCCCGGTCGATCTTCAGGTCCCGCAAGAGATAGGGATACTTGCGCTGGCTCCGGTCGGGGACCGTGGTCCGGGGGCGGCACCAGATCGCTTCCAGCCCCATCGCCCGCCGCAAACGCTGCACCCGCTTGCGGTTGATCAGGATCTCATGGTCGCGCTCCAGCAGCGTCACCAGCGGACGGCTGCCGAGAGACGGAGCCTTCAGATAAAGCTCATCCATGATCCGGATCACCTGACGGTCCTCCTCCCGCTCCGGTACCGGTTCATAGGCGGCCGAGGACCGCGCCACCCCCAACAGCGCTGCCTGCCGCCGCTGACTGATTTGAGGATGTTTCTTTTCCAGCAACCCGCGTCTTTCCCTCACAGACCGAGTTGTTTGGACTTTTTTCGCAGCCAGTCCAGTTCCACCGTCAACTTTCCG
>CAIZWU010000270.1 GCA_903936775.1 uncultured bacterium
CGCCGCCTTGCGGGAAGCGCTGCGGCGCCAGCAGAATCCCCCGACCACCGCCAGGCCTTTGGACTTGGCCTGCTCGGCGGCGACCATGATGCGCTTCACCCCGGGGATATCCACGCCCATGGGTTTTTCACAAAAAATGTGTTTTCCGGCGGCCACGGCGGCCTCGAAATGCATCGGCCGGAATCCGGGCGGAGTGGCCAGCAAGACCACATCCACGCCGCTGGCCAGCAGCTTCTGATAAGCGTCCAAACCAAGGAAGGTGCGGCTTTCATCCACCGTCACCCGGTCGCGGAACTGCTCCTTCAGGCTGCGCAGGCTGGTGGCAACGGACTCGGGAAAGACATCGGCCACGGCAAACAATTCGACGTTGCTGTCGGCATTCATGGCGTCCTGGGCAGCTCCGGTGCCCCGGCCCCCGCAACCGATCAGGCCGATCTTGAGACGACGGCTGTCCGGCGCTCCGAAAGTGACGGTAGGAAAGGCGACGGCCGCGGCAAGGCCGGCCGCGCCAGCTTTGAGGACGTCACGGCGGGGAGTGGTCAATGGGGAATGGTTCATGATCATGTCAGAGCTTCTGATGAAGGGAAGCTATAGTTTTCAAACGCTGGCGTCGATTCCCTTCTTAACCCCTTTTCGGGAGAATTCAGGTATTTTTCCCCGTGGTTTTACCGCCAACTTCTCCGGTTCCTCCCGGTTCCCCTGCCGCCCCACTATCAGGGCATGAGGGTGGCATCCGCAAATTCCAAGCCTGTCTGGTAGGACAGCAGATCAAGCTTCCCCCCGGTTTCGTCGAGGAAAATCCGGATTGTGATGATCATCCTCCCCTTGGACAGGTAGGCCAGCTCATGAGTGGCCCGTGGCTGGCCAAGGCGGTTTTCCGCCGGGAGCACGAGGATTTCCGTACCGGTAGTGACTTTGCCGCGCAATCGCGCCATTTCCGTGATCAGATCAGGATCAGGAACCCTCACTTCCGGAGCCGTGCCGGTGGTCCAAATGTCCTGGGCCACACTGCGTAGTCCGCCCATGACATTCACTTCCTGGTTCGCTCCCTGGCGGATGGCGGTGGTGTAAAGCCAGAGGAGCCCTCCCAGCAGGCTCAGCATGAACAAGCCTCCCAGCAGCGGCCGCAGCAGCTTCCTGAAGGGATGCTCTTCCTCCGTCAAAGGGGGCAATTCGTGGAGATTGGGGATCATGGTCTGGCGCCTTTTAATACAGACCACGGTGCGATGCAAGAAGCGACCCGGCTTGCGCAATGGAGCGGGATGGGGAAAAGAATGGCCTGTGGTCAAATTGCTTTTCCTGACTCTTCTGATGCTGCCCGGCGGGTTGCCGGCGCAGCCCGCCACGATGCCGGCCGTGCCGGAAATCACCCTTTTCGCCACGGAAGAACAATGCGGCCAAGTGCTGGCGCTGACCTCGGATGACGCCGGCCGCCTCTACGCCGCCGTCACCGGACGGAGTTGGGGACGCGGCACGGTGTCCGCACTGGGGGACCCTGGCATGACCGCCCAGGACCGGGCGGTGCGGTCGGTGGAAGCGCGGGAGCGGCTGGTCACCGGCTGGCTGGCTTCCGGCAAGCTGGCCCCGCTGCTGCAGGACCAGGCTGGTTTCTACCAGTCCGAAGGTGATGGACCGGCTAACTTTCTGACCAAATACCCGGAATCCGTGTGTTGGCTGACCGATGCCAATCACGACGGCCGCGCAGAGTCGTCCCTCGTGGTGGCGGGTGCCTTCCGCGACCCGATGGACGGCCCGGGCAGCACCCTGCTGGCCTTGGCAGGCGGACGCTGGCTCTATGGCTGCGCCCCGCATCTATGGCAGCTGGTGGACCGGAACGGCGACCAGCAGGCGGAGGAACGCGTCCCGCTGGCACGGGGCTTCGGCTTGAGGAATGACCCGTGGGGAGGCGATCTGCACGCTCTGTTGGAAGCGCCGGACGGGTGGGTTTATTTTGCGATGGGAGAACGCGGCTACGCCTTGCGCCAGGCCGACGGCACGCCACTCCGGAGTTCCGGCAGCGGCGCGGTTTTCCGCTGCCGTCCGGACGGGACAGGGTTGGAACGGGTGGCCAGCGGATTGCGGAATCCTACCGCCCTGGCCATGTTGCCGGACGGGCAGTTGATCGCCGTGGACGAGGCGGCGCCGGGTGGGAAATCACGCCTGCTGTTGATCCTCCCGGGGGCCGACTACGGCTGGCGGGCGGAAGCCGTAACGGGTTCCGGCGTGGGGCTGTGGTTTGAGGAAGGCATGGAGCCAGCCACCCTGGACCGCCCGCCCGGGGCCAACCAACCGCAATGGCCCTTGCCTGCCCTGACGTTTCTGGAGGCGCCCTGCGCGGCCCTCCACCTGCTGCCCGACGGCACCCTCCTCGCCGCAGACCCCCAGGGGGAGGGCAAAGGGGGATTGCTGCAATGGAACCTGGAACGGAGCGGCATGTCCTATCATTTTAAGATCCGGCAGGACCTCTGGCGGGGCGGGGCCGTGATGGCCTTGGCCGCAAGCCCGGCGGGTTCCGTGTATTTTGCCGATTGGGGGGAGTCGGTGGACGTCCGCCGCCGCAGCAAGGTGAGGAAACTGACCTGGCCGGCCCCTTCCGGCCAAGGACCTGACGCCTCTGCCAAAACACCGCCGGAGACACCGGAAACCCTGATTCAAGGCCTGCCCGGGCTGAGCATCCGGGAATTGAAAAGTCTGCTGGATCACCCCGCTCCCCGGGTCGCTTTGCGCGCCCGTCAGCAGCTTGAAGGGATGCGCTTCCAGGACTCGATGGAGACTCTGCTGCAGGTGGCGCGGCGGGGAAATGGCCTGAGCGCAAGGCTGCACGGCCTGCGGGGCGCCGGCGCGGTGGCGCGGCAGGACCCAGTCCTCCTGAATGAGTTGATCCCTTTCCTCAACGATCCCGAACCCGTGATCCGCGCCGCCGCCGCGACCCTGCTGGGGGAAGGTTCCCTGACCGAGACTCCCCCTTCCCTGCGCCGGACCCTGGCAGATGAGGCCCTGCCCGTGCGGCTCGCCGCGGCCGCGGCCCTCGCCCGCCTCCGTTCCCCCGGGATGCTCCCTGATTTATTGGAAGCCGCCGCACGAAACACCGGACGCTCCCCCCTCGTCCGTGGCAGTCTCGCCCATGCCATGTCCCGGACCGCATCCGCCGCGGCCCTGGCAGAAACCGCCCTGGCGCATCCTGCCGCGGAAGCGCGCCTCACGGTGGTGCATGCCCTGCGCCGGTTGGCCGCACGCGAAGCCGCTGCATTCCTGACTGATCAGGATCCCGTAGTGGCCGCCGAAGCCGCCCGTGCCATTTATGATATACCGGTCCGGTCGGTCTTTCCAGCCCTCACCGCCCTGCTCGATCCCTCTCCTGACGGGACCCATCGTCTGGACGAAACCGTGATGCGGCGGGCTATTGCTGCGGCGGTCTACCTGGGAACCTCCGCCGAGGCCCGGAGAGTGGCGCAGACCGCGCTCGCCCCGGAGACCCCGCCGGCCTTGAAAATCATGGCCCTCACCGCCTTGGAAACATGGGACGGGCCCGCCTTGGTGGACCCCATCTGGAACCGGCCGGAAACGCCCCAGCCCCGGCTCCCCGGCAGTGCCCGCCCTGCCGCCCGCATTGCTGCCGAAGGCCTGCTCAACTACACAGACCACAACGTCGCAGCGAAAGCGAAGCACCTCCTGGACTCCCCGGCCGCCGCCAGCCCGGGCGCCTCTGCCCGCCTGAAGACAGTGAATGATGCCAAGGCTGCAGAACCGGAGCGCGTGGCGGCGTTGCTGGGCCTTATTTCCGACGATGAACTGTCCAGCGACACCGCCAAATCCCTGACCAATCCGTCCATCGGCAGCATTCCTCCCGCCCTGCGTGCCGAAGCGCGATCCTTTCTGATGAGGCGCGATCCGAAAGCCGGCGCATTCTTGACCCGGGAAGCGCTCGCCTCCGGCAGCACCTCCGAAAAGCAGGCCGCCATCCGCACCCTCGACCAGTTGCCCGGCAATGGGGGAGAAAGTGAAAAATTGATACTGGAACTAACTAGAAAGCTGGGAGCCGGGACGTTGGAGCCTGGCGTGCAGGTGGAAGTGGTGGAAGCCCTGCAGCGCCGGGATACCGAGAGCCGGTCAGTCTGGCGGAAATCCACCGAGGCCTGGCAAGCTTCCCTGTCCACAGAGACCGATCCCCTGGCCGCCTGGCGGATGACGATGGCTGATGGCGATCCGCTGGCCGGCCGCATTCTGTTTGAGTCCCATCCGGAAGCCGACTGCCTGTCTTGCCATGCCATTGGCGGGACCGGAGGGCTGAACGGCCCGGATCTCGACGGGGTGGCCGGACGGTTGACCGCCGGCGGATTGCTCGAGTCCCTGATCCACCCTGGGGCGAAACTGGCACCAGGCTACAGTCAGCCCAAGACCCCGGCGGAAGGGCCGGCTGACGCAACGGAATCCGGCAGTGCGATGCCTCCGATGGGAGCGGTTCTAACGTTGCGTGAACTGCGGGATCTGATCGCCTATCTGCTTACCCTGAAGGAGCCCTGACACGGGCCGTCAATCGATGACCGCGCGGTGCCAGAGTTCCGGAATCACAAGGGACCTGACCGGGTTGAGGGAGATGAATTCACG
>CAIZWU010000271.1 GCA_903936775.1 uncultured bacterium
ACCACACTGAGGCGCTGTTGTTCCGCGCATGGGCGCGCCCCGGCAGCATCGCCGTAGCGGTTCAGGAACCCCTTCATGTTGCCCGCCTGGACGATCCGGTCGCCCCAAAGCGCAATCTCAGCGATCATGGTGGCCAGCACCCCATGCTGGTCACCGGCATCGCTGGTCACAATCACCCCCTGCTTTTTAGCTTCATGCACCAGCAACTGTCCTAGCGCCAGATCGACTTCCGCGTTCATCAGGATGACGTGGGCGCGGCGCGCGATAGCAGCGAGGCAATAACGGCCCGCGATGGCGATGGTGTTGGTGCATTCCACGATGGCATCAATGGCCACCCCGTTGTCCGCCTGAAGAAACCCGAGCGTATCCCGCACCACATAGACTTCGCCGCTGGACTTTGCCGGAACGCTGGTGACATCCGTCACCTCCACGCCAGTCCGGCCGGTGGCGCTCACCCCACTGACCAATGCCTCGTCCAGAATATCGCTGACAAAAACGACCTCCATTCCGGGCGCGCGCGACACTTGGAGTGCGACGCCGGTGCCCATGGCTCCGCAGCCGATAATGCCAACCCGAATACGCCGTCCGGATGATTCGAGGGATTTTAGTTTCTGGATCAAGGAAATAGGAAGGGTTGATGTTGCAGCCAATCTCTTTGGCTATTTTACAGCGCAATAATTATCAATATTCGTTGGGGAGTTCATCTTTCAAGCCCGGGCTTCATGAAATACAGGTCATCCGCTGGCCCGGTTCGATCCACCAACCTCCTGAATGCCATCAGGCCTTGATCCCATTATCCTATCTGATCCTGGTCTCACTTCCGGTTGAACCGTGAAATCTCCCGGGCCATTTCACGCTGGGACTCCTTCTTTTTCAGGTCCTCACGCTTATCGGAGGAGATCTTGCCCTTGCCGACCCCCAGTTCGAGTTTCACCCGACTGCCTTTCCAATAGGCCCGCAGGGCCACAAGGGAGTGTCCTTTGACCTGGCAGACCCCATAAAGATGCATGATCTGCTTTTTATGCAGCAGCAGACGACGGACCCGCCGGGGCTCATGCTGGCTCCAACTGGCCTTCTCATAGGGCTGGATATCCAGCCCATAGAGCAGGCATTGCCCGTTTTCCACCCGGGCGAACGCATCCCGCAGGTTGATCTTGCCATTCCGCACCGACTTTACCTCCGTCCCCTTCAACTCTACGCCCACCTCGATAGTTTCAAGGATGGTATATTCGTGGAGCGCCCGCTTGTTGTTGGCGATTTCAGCGTTCATGGCAGGAAGCAGGCACGGAATCAAACCGCTCCGGATACCGGTAGCGCAGGACTGAGGGGAGCACAATATCTCCTTTGAAAAACGAAGCTTAGACGACTTCTTCCGAAGTCAGCATCTCCGCTGTGATTAGCCCTTCGATGATCTCAATGAGGGCAATGTCGCCTTGTCCAAGGCGGGGACCATAGTTGGCAGTGTTGATGAGCGGCGCGCGGCCTTGATTCAATTGACGGACGCGGCGGGAAACCAGGTTGATGAGAATCGGAGGATGCGGGATTACTTTCGCCGCTTTGTCAATGAGATCACTTTTCATATTTCGGGAAACCGGGGAAAGACGCTGCGCAGCACCGGGTTCCGGAGCAGGAAGCGGACAGAGGTCGGCAGTCATGGCAGAGGGACAGGATGAACGGCAGAGCCGGGGAGTGTCGCCGATAACACCGAACCACCGCTCCGCAAGCGCATTTGCTGCGAATGAGTCTGGCGTTTTGCAGCCCGCTGGACGATTGCAGTCCTCCGAATGGACGTCAGGATGTCCTCATGTCCGTCCCCCACCCGCAACAGGGAGCTTTCCCCCTCTTCAAATTCAAAGACATCCAAGTATCGCTCCACTGGTCGTGGTTGCTGGTCGCCATGTGGCAGATCGAGCGCCAGCGCGACACTTACGAACATTTGGGTTGGGCGATCGCCCAATATGTCTCGCTTTTTGCCATCGTCCTGCTGCACGAATTTGGCCACTCCTTCGCCACGCGACAGGTCGGCGGGACCTCAGACAATATCCTGCTCTGGCCGTTTGGGGGGATTGCTTACGTAAAAGCTCCGCCACGTCCCGGCGCGCACCTCTGGAGCATCGCCGCCGGGCCCTTGGTGAATCTGGCCCTCATTCCGGTCTTGTGGCTCGGTTTCCGTTACGGTCTGCCGCAGGACGCGAGCAGGGACGCCCAAGCCTTCGCTTACATCCTTCAGTATATAAACGTCTTCCTGCTCATATTCAACATTCTGCCGATTTACCCCATGGACGGCGGGCAGATCCTGCAAGCCCTGCTCTGGTTCAAGCTTGGTTACGCCAAAGCCCTGCTGATTGCCTCCGGAATCGGCCTGGTGGGCGGGGCGGGCCTGATGGTTGCCCTGTTTTATTACACCCAAAGCGTGCTCAGCACCTTGATGGTGGGCTTTCTTCTCATAAATTGCTGGAAGGCGTTTCAAGCCTCCCGTGCCATGTTGGCTGCTTCCGCCAGCAGACAGACTATGGAAGGGTGACTTTTCCCACTCAGTGCTCCGCATCAGCCCCCGAGACAGCAGACGGAGGGGCCACCACCACCGGCACCGCGGGAACTGTCCATCGGTTTTTGAGCCAGTCCTCATAGCCATTGGCAATCCCTTGGACCATTTTTTTGCGGTATCCCGCCTCTTGGATTTTCCGGCTCTCCGCGGCATTGGAAAGAAAACCACACTCAATCAGCACCGCTGGACAAATCGTCCGGCTAGTCATGGCCAGATCCTCCCGGTTCTTGATTCCCCGATCCCGGGCTCCCGTGCTACTTTGCACCGCAGCCTGAATGGCCAACGCCAGCTGCTGGCCGTCATCCGGGAGCACTCCCGCCACCGGCACTCCTGCGGCATCATGCAGCCGCGCCATCGTTTCCGGTTTTTTGGGCCAGGAATACCAAGTTTCCACCCCGCTCGCATCCGCGGTGCCGGCGTTGAAGTGAATGGAAAGCAAGGCCACCCGGGCCGCGGCATTCACCACTGCAGGGCGATCCATCAGAGGCAAGGTTTCATCAGCTTCCCGGGTCAGGGCCACTTGGTGTCCCCTCGCCCGCAATTCTACCGCCAACGCCAGCCCGATCTTCAGCGTCCAGTCTTTTTCGAGGAGCCCATTGCCCACCGTGCCACCATCCAGTCCGCCATGCCCCGGGTCAATCATCACCACAGGATCAACTTCCTGACTCCCACTGCCCGCAGGACCGCCCCCCCCCTCCGGCACGGTCGAATCCGCAGACGCCGGGCTGGCTGGAACGACCCGGGATAAACCCGGCCCTTTCAGCGAAACCGCAGTGGGGCTCTCCACCCGTGCCAGGCAAACCCAAAATCCAATAAAACTGAGCACCGCCACTCCCAACCGGAGGTAGAATATTGGCCGAACAGCTAAAGAATTCGTATCCACCAGAGGAGAAATGGGGAAATTTTTAAAAAATGAGCAAACTCATTGAACTTTTCTCAATACAATTTAAAATATACACTTGTATGAACTATCCGCAACTCTGGAGATCATCCGGCTTCGCCGTTTCCCTGCTGCTGACGACCTTGGCCGCTCCCAACGCCTCGGCAGCGGGCCACACCGTCCGCAGCGGTGATACTTTCATCGAGATCGCCAAGAAGTACCATCTCTCTGTCGGCAGCCTCCAGAAGGCAAATCCCGGCGTCAATCCGGGAGTGATTGTGAAAGGCCAAACGTTGATGCTCCCGTCCACCGCAAAGACGGCGGCCGTGAAGTCCCCGCCTGTCATTCCCCTTAAAAAGGCCGCTGCGGGCCCTGAGCAACCCACGACCGCCCGGACCAGCCGGAAAATCCCTGCAGAAAGCGCCCGGGAGGCCGGTCAACTGACGGCCAATAAACCCGTCAAGCGGACCCCTTCCCCATCCATCACGACCTATCGGGTGCAGTCCGGCGATACCCTGACCGCCCTCGCCCGCCGCAGCGGCGTCTCCGTAGGTGAACTCGCCGAGATGAATGGCTTGGATACCCCCGACCTGCATCAGGGACAAAAACTCATCGTCCCCGGAAGTCCCGCCCCCGCGGTCCGCACCGCGGCAGATCAGGAACACACCGTGGACCTCACACCACCGCCCCGGCAGTCCAGGGATGAGTCCCCTTCCCGGCGCTCCGCCCCTCCGGTCAATCCCCCTGCCACCCAAGGCACCTATTATCACGTGGTGAAGAATGGGGATACTTTTTCATCCATTGCCCGTCAATGCCGCGTCTCGGTTGCAGCACTCACCAAGGCCAATCGCTCCGTGAACCCCAACCGGCTCTCCGTAAATCAACGCCTCAACGTTCCCGGCATTCAGGTCGCCTCCCGGGGAGCTACCGGCGAGGTGCTTGATGCCATCCCCCAGACCCGTTCCACAACTCATCAGCCAAGCCTCACGGAGGAAAGCACTTCCGAAGACTCCCTTGCGCCAACAGAGTCACCAACAGAGTCGCCAGCAGAGTCGCCAGCAGAGTCGCCAGCAGAGTCACCAGCTCAGGCCAGCTCCGCCCGCATCGCTTACCGGATCACCGGGCGAGATACCATGGAAAGCATTGCCCAGGAGTTCAACACCACCACCAAAGAACTCCGCCGCATGAATCAAATGGGGCCGTTTGATCAACTGACCGCCGGCAACTTCGTCGCCGTGCCTTGGCAGGAGACCCTTTAGCCGGGCTGATTGCCTTTCCTTTGCTTCTGCAAAACAGGTGCCGTGTGGCTTCGGCATCGCCATGGTAGCCGCCCGGAGAGCCTTTCCTTTCCGGGCGGTTTTTGGTAGCCACCCCTTTCGATCAGGGCCACCGATTCAAAACTTCCAGACGAGCCGCCTCCCGCAGCCACCTCGACAGGCGGCGCTCAGATTCAAAGGATTGGAAGGACAGGTTTTGCAAAAGCAGCCACTCCCATCCAATGAAGTCTCCCGCACAGAAATTGATGAGACCAAGTCTCATTAATTAATGAATTACCCCATCTGGGGAATTTTCTTCACGAGTCGGGCCGTTCAAGCCCTTCCCCTCCTTGCACGATTCTGCCTGGCCTGTCAGGCTAGCCCCATGTCTTCCTCCGATTCCCCCGCCCTCCGATCCGGTGTCCTCGCCGCCGGGAATTTCATTATCGACCACGTCAAGCTCATTGATGCCTGGCCTGCCGAGGAAATGCTGGCCACCATCCATTCCGAGCAAACCAGCAATGGCGGCGGAGCCTACAATCTTCTGATCGATCTCGCCCGCCTCGGAGCTCCGTTTCCGCTCGAAGCAGCCGGCTTGTTGGGCAAGGACGCCGCCGGGGCCTGGATCCTTGAAGACTGCGAACGCCATCACATCAACACCTTCCAACTGACCCAACGTGATGATCTGAGCACCAGCTACACAGATGCCTTCACCGCCATCGCCACCGGCCGCCGCACCTTTTTCCATCATCGCGGCGCCAATGCCAGGCTGACGGCCGCCGACCTCGACCTCGCCGCCAGCCAGTCCCGCCTGTTCTATCTGGGCTACCTCATGCTGCTGGATTCCCTCGACGCCACCGGACCGGATGGACGCAGCGCCGCCTCGCATCTTCTCGAAAACGCGGTTCACCATGGCTTCAGCACGGTTGTCGATATGGTTAGCATCGCCGATCCCGGTCTCGTCGCCGGCACCCGCAGTGCCCTGCCCTGGATCGATCACTTTATCCTGAACGAACTGGAAGCCGGGCAACTCGTCGGGCGCTCCCTGCGCCACTCCAATAGCCAGCCCGACCTCGCGGCCATGGAACTGGCAGCCCGGGACCTCCTCGGGGCCGGTGTCCGCCACAGTGTCACCATCCATGCCGTCGAAGGAGCCGTCTCCGCCACCGCCGCCGGATGCGTCAGGCAATCCTCCGTCGCCCTGCCCTCCGGCTACATCAAAGGAGCCACCGGGGCTGGCGATGCCTTCGCTGCGGGCTGGGTTTACGCCCTGCATGAAAACTGGCCCACCGCGGAAGGCCTGCAACTGGGCGTGTGTGCCGCGGCCGCGTGCCTTGCCGACCCCACCCCCTCCCTCGGGCTGCGCCCCCTCGCAGAATGCCTCGAACTCGGGCGGACCTACGGCTACCGCAGCGCGTAGTTCCACCGCTTCCATGCCTGATATCTTCGATCTCGCCATCTGCGGGGCCGGTCCTGCCGGGACGGCCAGCGCACTTGCCGCCGCCCGTTCCGGATGGCGGGTCGCTCTGATTGAACGCGCCCCCTTTCCCCGGCACAAGGTCTGCGGCGATTGCCTCAATCCCGGCGTCTGGCCCGTCCTCGAGTCCCTCGGCACCGCCGCGGCCCTGCGCGCCCTGAACCACGCCGAACTCCACACCGTCCGTCTTGTCAGTTTAAAGGGCCGGGCGCTTGAAATCCCCCTGCCGGCGGGAGCCGAACGGGCGGTGACCCGGGAATCCTTCGATGCCGTGATGCTGCAGGCTGCCCTCGCCGCCGGGGTCACGCTTTGCTCCGGGGCTCCTCTCACCGCCATCCAACGTCAGGCAACCGGTTGGTCGCTCTCAACCGCCTCCACCTCGCTGACGGCCCAAACCCTCATCGCCGCGGATGGCCGGAACTCCACCACCGGACGTCTGCTAGGCCTTGTTCCCCCGGCCCGCCCCGGGCACGCCGGGCGCGTGGCCCTGCAATGCCACGCCCCCCTGTCCCTATCCTATCAAGGCACCGTCGCTCTGGAACTCCTGTCCCACGGCTACTGCGGCATCGCTCCGGTCGATGCCACGCGAATGAACCTTTGTCTGGTGAGCGACGCCCCGAAACTGGCCACCACGAAGCAGGAAGCCCACCGCCGTTTCCAGCTGCCCTCCGATCAACTCTGGCATAGCCTCGCCCCGCTTGATCGTCCCGATCTCCCTCCCGCGCCCCTGCCCGGGTGTTTCCTAGCCGGGGATGCCGCCCGCGTCGTCGAGCCCTTTACCGGTGAAGGCATCTACTACGCCCTCCGCAGCGGCCAACTCGCCGCCGAAGCAGCCGTCCGGCATCTCACCGGCGATCCGGCCGCCGCCTCCTTCTACCGCGCGGCCCACCGCCAGCTCTACCGGCACCGCCTCTGGGTGAACCGACTGGCCCGCCTCGCCGTCACCCACCGCTCCCTCGGTAATGGCCTCCTCTCACTGGGCCGTTATTTCCCCGGCCTGCCCGGCCTCCTGACCAGCAAAATCATCTCCACCGGAACGCCGCGGCCCCGCCCTTAAAACGCTTTTTCCCCTGTGGGCACCGTACCGAATTCCACCCGGCCCCCTCCCTTTCCCGGCAAGTCCAATCCATAACTGACGGTCACAATCTGGTTAGCCGGAATACCTTCTTTCATCAGGGCAGCCTTCACCGCCAACGCCCGCTGCTGGCCCAATTGGCGTGCATACTCCGCGCTGCCCACTTCCGCGCCCCCCGCCACGATCACCCGCTCCGCCCGCACTTTCAGATAGAGGGCCACCGCCTTCACCTTCTCTTTTTGCAGTTCCGGAATTTCCCAGACCGTATCCCCGAAATCAATCCCTTCGAGCCTCCCCCGCGTCACTTCCGGACTCAGATAGGATGGCAACACGGCCCGGCGCGGAGCCTCCCCCATGCCCGGCGCCGTCTCATCCTCCCCGCCGCTGGCCACTTCGTTGCTGGCACAGGACAGCAACGCCCCAGCCAAGACCGGCAAGGCAAGCAAAATCAAAGCGCGGGACATGCTCATAAGTTCTATTCAGTTAGCGCGACCACGCCGGTTCACTCAATCCGGCAAAGCCACTCACAATCGTCCGGCTGCTCCCGGTCACCGTATCCACCACCACCAGCGCGCCTTCCTGCACCGCGGCAAGGTGCCGGCCATCCGGAGCCCAGGTCGGGTCTTCTGCGCGCGGCAGCAGCACCCGGCTCTTCCCCGCCGCCAAGTCATAAAGCATCACTGCCGCGCCGCTGTTCTGCCTGCCCGTGAAGGCGATGCGGGATCCATCAGGCGACCACTCTGGCGAGGTATTATGACGGTAACCCGTCTCCAACCGCTCCGGGTCACCACCCTTCCGCGGCACCACAAACAGTTGCGGCGCCCCCCCGGCATCCGAACAGAAGACGATCCGGGCCCCATCGGGCGACCACGCCGGCGAAAACTCGACACTGCGCGCCTCCGTCACCCGCTTCACGCGCGATCCAGTCAGGGTGGACACATAAATTTCTGCATTCCCCTCATAACTCATGCTCAGCGCCAGTCGCGTCCCATCATGGGAAAACGCCACCCCGCTATTCGTGCCCGGCGCATTCAGCACGGTGCGCTCGGTGCCAAACCGCAAGTCCTTCAGCACCACATCCGCAAAGCCGCTCTGCCAGGAGGTGAATGCCAGCAGAATACTGCCCGGAGCCAGCGCCGGAGCGCCTTTCAGAGCCCTATCCGTGGTGACCTGCCGCACCCGTTGCCCATCACTGTCCGCCAGATAGATTTCCGGCGCCCCGGATCTCCCGCTGACAAAAGCCAGCTTGGTGCCCGCCATCCCGCGCCCGCCTGTGATCGCGGTCACCACATCATCGGAAAAGGCATGGGCATTGTCCCGCAAATCCGGATCCGCGTAATGGTTATTGAAGACCACCGCCCCCTTTCCATCCAGCAACGCGCCATCAATCCGCCCCGCGGAGGAACTGCCCCGCAGCGTCCAGCCAGCGCCGGATGCCACCGTTCCGTCCCTCATCCGCAGCACCCCGCTCGCGTTCAAATCTTCCCTCACCACCTGCGCGGCCGTCTCCCCGGTCCCGCCAATAAAGTCCTCCATCCCAACCACCACCGTTCCCGTTCCGTCCCCCCATGCCATTCCCCCACCCGCCCAAAGCAGTGCTATCCAAGCCCAGGACGATAAAAGCTGCATGATGAAATTCAGTCGCATGCCCCTCCGCACCGTCAAGCGCTCCTCGCTTCTTCTCTGCCGCGCACGCCGGCTTTCCGTGGCCCCCAGACCGCCGCACCGGAGTTGCCGCCGTTAAGGAAATTTCCAATCACGATCCTCTGCCGGTGCAGCGTCGATGCGGCATGACGCAGCATGAAAAATCCTGCCTTTTATGCATCCGGACTGATGGCCCCCGCCACGACCGCCATGGCCTGACCCAGATCGGTCAGCTGTTCAGATACTGCTGCAGATAATCCCAAAACCACTGACTCTTCTCCTGCCGGTGCCGGATGACCACCCCGACAAAAAAAGCCATCTGGATCACCAAACCGAGGACGATCAGGGTGAAACATCCCCCATCAGACGAGTGGGTGCTGCGGCGCGCCGTGGTGGAGGCTGGCCGGTGGATCACTTGCGGCACCACCGTGACCGGCGCCGGACGGGAGGCGGGAGCGGCCGCCGGAGTCTGGGGCGGACTGCCGGTCCCTTCGTAAATCTGGGTTCGCTGATCGTCGGGGTATCGGCCCGAGGCCGGAATATCGGACTCATAAAATGCCTCAATATCCCCAAACACCAGCTTGTCCCCATGCTGCAGGGGCGAAGTCTGGACGGCCCGTCCGTTGACCGTGGTTTTGTTGGTGGACTCCAGATCCGTCACCGTGAAGTCCCCGGTCTCATTCATGTTCAGCACCGCATGGTGGCTGGAGGCCGCCCCGTCCGGAAGCATGATATCATTCCCTTCGGCACGGCCGATGGTGAAAGTTGGGCCGTTGAGACCATACTTGGCGGTGTTGCCATCGGGATGGATGATGGTGATTTTGGGCATCGGGTGCAGGGACAAATAGAGTTGTTGGTGTCTAGCGTGGTTGAGGCCGTTCGACAAGAGGCGGTTTCAGCCATTCCCCTGCCCCGACTGTCGGCCATTCCCCGCTGGATGCCTATCAGGATTTCCCTGATGCCGGCGTAAGGGCCGCCATGCCCCCCCGGTGCCGCCGCCGGGGCCACGCCTTCCAAGCCCACGGCAGGATAAAGGCCGCCGTGAACAGCGTCGCCAGCACCCCCACCATGCAGCAGGTGCCCATGCTGATCAGTCCGGTGTTCCCAGACATCGCCAGCGACCCGAACCCCAAACCCGTACTCAGGCCGCAATACGCCAGCGCCCGGCCCACCCCGTGCGTTCCATCGCCGCCCTCGAGGTCATGCCGCCGCAGCGCATAGATCATGTGGATGGTGAAATCCAGCCCCAGCCCCAGGCTGAGCGGGATAGCCGCTATGTTCACGAAGTTCCACTCCATCCCCCGCAGGGACATGAAGGCCAGCAGGATCAGGCTGCTGAAAACCATGGTGGCCACCGCCAGCAGCCTTTCCCGGGCGCCCCGGAAGACAATAAACAACAGAATCACCAGCACCCCGCCCACCGGCAGGCAGATCCGTGCGGCTTCCTCCTTCACCAGCGGCAGGATCTTCTCATTGAGGTAGCGCCAGCCCGCCGGATACAATCCCGGCACGGTTTCCAAGGCCGCCACCACCGGCGCATCCCCCGGCACCTGACCCGGCGGCAATTGCACAAAACCCAAAGCATTCACCTGGTCCGGGGAACGCTGCAGCAGATTCCCCAGGGTGCCCTCCAGCAGCAGCGCATCCGGCCAGCGCGCCCCGGCCGGAGGAGCCGCTGCCCACTCCGTCAGGGTGGCCAGCACCCGCCGCGCCAGCTGGAAAGCCTCCGGTTCAAACCCCGCAGCCGTGACCGCGGTTTCCAGCCGCCCGGCCTCCGCCGCCAGCGCCTGCAACCGCGGCAGATTGGCGGCCTGCCGGGTCCCGTCCGGGAAGAGCCGGCCCGGCAAATACCACGACACCACCGTCCCCGCCGCCTGCGCCGGATCCAGGATGGCCCGGGCTCCCTCCATGGCCGCCGCCACCGCGGCATCCTGGTTGCCACTGGCCACCAGCGGCAACCATTCCCCCTGGCTCTCCACCGGCTGCATCTTCGCCAGCATCTGCTCCAGCGCCGCAAAGGCCTCACTCTCCACCGGACGCAATACGTTCGGCCCCCGGTGAATTCCCGGCATGCCTTTCGAAAGCAACACCGCCACACAAGCCGCCAGCAAGGCCCCGGCACACCAGCCGGGCAACCGGCGGCGGAAACCCGAAGCCGGAGGCGTCACCGCCTCCACCGCTTTCACCCGCACCTTCAACTTCATCGCCAGCGGCAGAAACCCGAACACCATAATCGCCGCCCCCATCAACACCCCCAGCGCCGTCAGCGTCCCCATCTGCGCGATCCCCGGCAGCGAACTCAGCGCCAGCGACCCGAACACAAACGCCGTGGTCAGCGCCGACCAGATCACCCCTGGCAGCACCCGCCGGCACACCTTCGGCCAAGTGGCCCCCGGCATCGCCTGGGCTTCATGCAGGGCCACCACCCCGAAGTCCTCGATCATCCCCGTCAGGATCGCGGCAAACCCCATCGACATCACATTCAGCCCTCCGTAAATCAGCCCGGCCGCCCCCAGGGTCAGCAGATTGGTCATCAACAGTCCTATCATCAGCAGGATCAGCGGCTTCAGCGTCCGGTGCAGCAGCCAGAACAGGAAGGCCACGATCACCGTGACCCCCCCTACCGACTGCGACATATCCTTCTCCATCCCGACCGAGACCTCCGCCCGGAAGGCCGGCTCTCCCGTGAACGCCACCGCCACTCCGGCAAACTCCGGGTGCTGCTGTTTCCAGGCCCCCAGCCCCTCCGCCCGCATCCGGCCCAGCCACTGTTCCACCACATGATAGTCCGTGCTCGCCACCAGCGGCTCGGCAAATACCAGGTGGAATTTCCCATCGCTGCTCCGGTAGCCATTCCCTGCTCCGGAGGCCCCCAGCAATTTCGGATCCGCCGCCTCGAACAAAGGTCCCGTCAGTCCCAGCGGATCATACGCCCCCGCCGCCAGCACCTGCGCGTCCTGCGAGGTCGCCAGCTCCTCCAGCATCGCCGCCGCCGCCTTCTCCGCCCCGTCTCCTGACAATTCCTCCGTCAAAGCCTGCACCCGCTCCGGCGGCGCATTCAGCAGCGCATAAGCCACCATGCCTGCCAGCTCCGTCCCCGACGCTTCCCCATTTTCCCGGTCCATCGGCGGAGTCGCGCTTACCTTGTGGCACAGCTTGGTCAGGGTCGCCAGATGGTCGGAAAGGGAAAGCGCCGCCGCCTCCACCACCGCGGCATCCTCCGCCTCCAGCGTGATCACCAGACGGTTCGCCTTCTGGAAGGTATCCCGCAGGACCCGCGTCCCCTCCAGCCCGGACATCTTCTGCGGCAGCAGGTCCAGCACCTCCACATTGTAATTCAGCCGCGACAACCCGAACCATCCCATCGCGGCCGTCAGCGCGATCAACAATACATAATACCAGCGGTGCATTCAGGATAAGAGGGGGTGGGTAAGAAACGCCCACTCTGCCTCCCCCATGCCGGATGACAAAGGCGGAAACCATCCGTCCCGCATTCCCCCAAAAATTCCGTGCCATCCTTCCTATCCGTGTTTATCCGTGGCCCGCCCCGGCCCCCGTTTCAATTTTTCCCGCTGGAAACGGAAGCTCCCAACTCCATCATCCTTTGCCCCATGCTCACCGTCGAAGACCTGACCTACCTCATCCCGTCCACCCTCGACGGGGGCCCGGACGAGATCCCCCTCCTCGACCAGGTCAGCTTCACCCTCCCCCCCGGCCACTTCATGGCCATCGTCGGCCCCTCCGGCTGCGGGAAGACCACCCTCCTCAAAATCATCGCCGGCCTCCAGCCCGAGTCCTCCGGCCGGCTCCTCTGGCGCGGGGAAGACCTCGCCGAAGACGGCGACCTCACCGCTTCCGAGCTCGGCTACGTCCCCCAGTTCAGCATCGCCCACGATCCCCTCACCGTGGAGGAATGCGTCGAAAACGCCGTCCGCCTGCGCACCACCCTGACCAGTGATGCCCTCTACCTCGCCGTCGACGAAGCCCTCCACGTCACCGGCCTCGGCGAACTCCGCCAGCACCGCGTCGCCATCCTTTCCGGCGGGCAAAAACGCCGCCTCGGTCTCGCCATGGAATGGGTCAGCCACCCCGCCCTCCTCCTCTGCGACGAAGTCACCAGCGGCCTCGACCCCCGCAGCGCCTCGGAAATCGTCCACCTCCTCCACGACCTCTCCCGCCACCCCGGCCGCACCGTCGTCACCGTCACCCACAGCCTGGATGGCCTGGACCTCTACGACAGCGTCCTCGTCCTCACCGGAGGCCGTGTCGCCTATCACGGCCCGCCCGCCGCCCTCGCCCATTACTTCAGCGTCGCCGATCCTGGCGAAATCTACCCCCGCCTCGCCGCCCGCACCCCCACCGAGTGGCACGAGTCCTGGCAAAAGCGCCGCGTCTATTATTACGAAATACTCCACCTCGCCCCACCCACCCCAGGCAGCCTGAAAATCATCCCCCTTCCCATCGAAGGGCGCCCCCCTGACTCCGCCTACTCTCCCACCAACGCCTCCCCCCCCCTCCTGCCCTCCGCCGTCCTGACGAATGACATACCGCATCATCCATCTTCCCCCATAAATCATAATTCGCCCCAGCTCCCCTCCCTCTTCCGTCAGCTCCGTGTCCTCCTCTCCCGCCGCCTCACCCTTTTCCTGCGCGACCGCACCCAGCTCCTCCTCCACCTTGCCCTCCTGCTGGGCTTCCCCCTTCTTGTCGTCCTCTTCGCCCACAATGGCATCGGCCCGATGCCCGAGTCCGCCGGCCATGGCGACCTCACCGTCCTCGAGGCCATCAACATTCAGGCGCGCGCCGTCGAAGGCCAAACCCGCCTCGGCGGCCTCATCTCCGGTCTGGTGATGTTCCAGGTCATCCTCCTCACCCTCATGGGCGCCAACAACGCCTCCCGCGAAATCGCGGGCGAGCGCCTCATCTATGAAAAGGAACGGCTCGCCGGCCTCCGTCCCGCCGCCTATCTGCTCAGCAAAGCCCTCTTCCTCAGCGTCCTCGTCTGTGCCCAGTCCCTCTGGATGGCCTTTTTTGTAGACCACTTCGCCCACCTCCCCGGCTCCCTGCCGGACCGCGCCCTCCTCCTCCTCCTCGTCAATGGCGCCATGACCTCCGTCTGCCTTGCGATCAGCGCCCTCCTCCGTTCCCCCGAGCAGGCCTCCCTCCTCAGCATTTATCTCGTGGGCTTCCAGCTCCCCCTGTCCGGCGCTGTCCTCGCCCTCCCTGCTGCCTTGGAGAAATTCATCCAGCCCTTCATCGCCGCCTACTGGGCTTGGTCCGGCCAACTCGCCGCCATGCGCCCCACCGACTACTTCGTCGCCTTCCACCTCGCCGTCCCCACCCCCGTCGTCACCGACCCCACCCTCCCGGTCACCGTCCTCTCCTTCCACCTCGCCGCCGGCCTCATCTTCGCCTGGATCGGTTGCCTCCGGCATCAGTGGGATTGATCCCGGTCCCCGCGCGCCCGGCCCCGGCACACTTCCAATTTTCATCCGGGTCACCCCTTGCCGCTGGGAACTTTGCGTGTTTCCGGCGCGTGATTGATGGGACTCCGGGACACCCTGGCGGGGCCTACTTCACAAAGCAGCCCATCCTCCCCAGCCGTCCCCGCCACCCGACCCCTTGGGGAAAATCGACCTCCCCGTTTCTGCCATATTGGGAGGTTTTACCGGCATCTTTGCGGCTTTCATCGAACCATGCAGAAAATCCAGCACCACCTCTTATCCCATGATTACGTATCTCCCCAACATGCCCGCAGGGATAAGGCTGAGCCCCCCGGCAATCCTGCCGGCAAATCAGAAGTTAGGCACGTCACGCCTAAAAAAACACATCGCACTGCTGAGCATCGGTTGCCTCGCGCTGATTGGCCTATTGACGGGTTGCGACCAAAAGCCAGCACCATTCAAAGAAGGCCGCATTTCAGAGTTGCGTTGGACAGCACCAGACGGCGGAGACTCTACTTACACCTTGCGCCGGGTTGACAAGGCCGACGGCGGCAGTCGTTTTAGAGCTGGCGTCGAGACGTATGGCGTTTTGCATCCAACCTTTCTTGAAGTGCGATTTGGGCAGGATCGTGATTCACACGTTCAGATTATTCCCATGAGTCAGATTGTCTGGCTTGAGTTCGGGGACGGCGGACGTGCAATTGACAAAAAGTGAGATGACCACGTAGCGGATTCAAAATCTGCAGCGGCCCCGGCCATCGCATCGTGGTTGGAATCGTGGCGTCCCGCGAGCCGGCTCGCTGGGCTTGGGTCGTTCATTTGGCCCCCTGCGCTTGGTGAGGGCATGGCAATTCACCACTCCTGGAAGATGGCATGACTGTCCCTCGGCCAATGCTCCGCCCCTGCTCTGCCCACGACTCGTCTGCGGCAGAGTCATACTACGTGCCTTCCCGGGCGGGCGGGCGAATGGAGCGGTGAAGAAAACTCCTTGACCCTGCACTTAACTACAGGGTGTAGGGTGGCGTCATGAAGGATACTGCTCCAAGCTCCTGGACCCGAGCCACCCTGGCCAAACTGGCGGGGGTGGGGGCTGAATCCCTGCGCTTCTATGAGCAGCAGGGGCTGATCGAAAAACCGGCGCGCAATGAGGCGGGCTACCGGATCTATGACGGAGGCGATCTGGAGCGGCTTCAATTCATCCGCCGGGCGCAGGATCTGGGATTCAGCCTGCAGGACATCAAACAACTGCTGCAGCTGACGGGGAATATCAAAACCCCGCGGAAGACGGTGCGCGATTTTGCGGAAGCGCGGCTGGTGGTGATCCGTCGGAAAATTTCCGATCTGCAGGCGATGGAAAAATCCCTGAGCCGGCTGGTGGCCCAGTGCAGTGGCAAAGGGGCGCTGCGGGGCTGTCCCATCGCGGAGTTCATCGGAGGCCAAAATATCAAACCCCAAAGAGAAACCTGTCATGAGTGATTGCTGCCATACCCCCAAGCCGGAACCGGAGAAGAAACCCTGCTGCCAGACGGCACCGGCACCGCCCAAGCCGGCGGCGGCGGCTTCCTGCTGTCACGGGGGACAGGATCATGCCAACCATGCGGCGGTGAAACCGGCGGCGGGCGCGAAGTATTTCTGCCCGATGTGTGAGGGCGTGGTCTCGGACCGGCCGGGGGAATGCCCGAAATGCGGCATGGCCCTGGAACGCAACCCGGTCTGGCAGGCGGCGGCAAAAACGATCTACACTTGCCCGATGCACCCGGAGATCGAGCAGGATCATCCGGGGGAATGCCCGAAGTGCGGCATGGCACTGGAACCGAAAACCCTGCCGCCCGGCGAAGCGGAGGAAGAGGATCAGGAGCTGGTCTCCCTGCAACGGAAACTGTGGCTGAGCACGGCGCTGGCTTTGCCGGTGTTTCTCATGGCGATGGGGGAGATGGTCCCGGCGCTGCGGGTGCAGGAGTGGCTACCGGAACACGCCTTTGGCTGGGGGCAATGGGTGCTGGCCACGGCGGCGGTGTTCGGGCCGGGGGGATTTATCTTCGGCAGGGCCTGGCGGTCGCTGAAAAACAAGAGTCTGAACATGTTCACCCTGATCTCCCTCGGGGTAGGAGCGGCGTGGTTATACAGCACTATCGCGGTGGTGGCTCCGGGGCTCTTTCCCCACTCGCTGCGGCATGGGGGGCATGTCCCGCTGTATTTTGAAGCGGCGGCGGTGATCACGGCCCTGGTGATCCTGGGGCAATGGCTGGAAGCCAAGGCGCGCAGCCGGACCGGGCAAGCGGTGCAGGCGCTGCTCGGGCTGGCCGCCAAAACGGCCCGGCGGGTGCAGGACGGACAGGAAGCCGATGTGCCGCTGGAGGCGGTGAAGATCGGCGATGTGCTGCGGGTGCGGCCCGGTGAAAAGATCCCGGTCGATGGGGTGCTGACGGAGGGCACCAGCAGTGTGGACGAATCCATGATCACGGGCGAGCCGCTGCCCGTAAGTAAACAGGCCGGGGCCCAGGTGGTGGGAGCTACCATCAATCAAACCGGCGCTTTCCTGATGCGGGCGGAAAAGATCGGCCGTGAGACACTGCTTTCCCAAATCGTGCAGATGGTGGCGGAGGCGCAACGGAGCCGGGCCCCTATCCAACGGCTGGCCGATCAGGTGTCCGGGTGGTTTGTGCCGGCGGTGGTGCTGGTGGCGGTCCTGACCTTTATCTGCTGGATGATCTGGGGGCCGGAACCCCGACTCGCCTACGCCATCGCCAACAGTGTGGCGGTGCTTATCATTGCCTGCCCCTGTGCCCTGGGGCTGGCGACGCCGATGTCCATCATGGTGGGAGTGGGCAAGGGCGCGCAAATGGGCGTGCTGGTGCGCGATGCCGCGGCGCTGGAGCGGGCGGAGAAAATCACCCATCTGATCACCGATAAAACCGGCACCCTGACGGAAGGCCGGCCGGTGGCCCGGGAGATCGTGGCGGCGGATCCTGGCAAGGAAGATCACGTCCTGGCCCTGGCAGCGGCGCTGGAACAGTTAAGCGAACATCCCCTGGCGCATGCCATCGTGAGCCGGGCCAAGGAAAAGGGCCTGACTCCGGCGGCGGTGACTGATTTTACCTCCATCACCGGGGCCGGGGTGAGCGGCACCATCGACGGCACGCTGGTGCGGGTGGGCAAACGGGGGTGGCTGGAAACGGAAGGGCTGACCCTCCCGGCGCCACTGGCGGCGGCGGCCATGGCCTTGCAGGAAAAGGCCCACACCGTCCTCTGGGTGGCGGAGGGAACGGCCATCGCCGGATTCATCGCGGTGGCCGATCCGATCAAAGCCTCCACCCCGGAGGCCGTGAAAGCCCTGCAGGACATGGGCCTGACCCTGGTGATGCTGACCGGCGACAATCTGCAGACCGCCCAAGCGGTGGGCCGGGAGTTGGGCATCACCGACGTGCGTGCGGAAGTATCGCCCGCCGAAAAACTCACCGCGGTGCGCCAGCTGCGGACCGGGAGAGCGGTGGTGGGCATGGCCGGCGATGGCATCAACGATGCGCCGGCCCTGGCCGAAGCGGATGTGGGCATCGCCATGGGCACCGGCACCGATGTGGCGATCCAGAGCGCCGGACTGACCCTCGTGAAGGGCGATCTGCGCGGCATTGTGCGGGCGCTGGGGCTGAGCCGGGACGTGATGCATAACATCCGGCAGAATCTCTTTTTTGCCTTCATCTACAATGCCGTGGGTATCCCCCTCGCCGCCGGGCTGCTTTATCCCCTGACCGGCTGGCTGCTCCACCCCATGATCGCCGGGGCCGCGATGGCGCTCAGCAGTGTGTCGGTGATCGGCAATGCGCGGCGCCTGCGCCGCAAAGCCTGAATCAGAAAGGGCTTCCGCGGCGGGGGGATTCCGGGTTATGC
>CAIZWU010000272.1 GCA_903936775.1 uncultured bacterium
GAGCATTCCTTGACACTCTCCCGTTGATCCGCTGGAACTTGCTTATCTACAACAAATACCCCGCCCATCCTCCGGAGGACGAGATTCGAGTAGCAACGGAACCGTTAGACGCTTTAGGGGGGATCCCATCGGGGAAAACACTGGTCGATCATCCATTTTTCAAACCCATTTTCCCATGAACGGGTCTCAAGCAGGCAGGTTTGAGTTCGCGACATCGGGGTCCTGAGGCAAAAGGGAAAATGTGACGCAAAGGCCCCCGCCTGCGGCAAACAGCCGGTTTGGCCGGGGCTGGGACGCGCCTAAGACGGTCCATGCCACGCCCCTCTCTTTTCTCGGAAGCCGACCGCGCGGCTCTTCTCAGAACTCCGCAATCGGAGGATGAACTGGCCCGGCACTACACTTTCAACAAATCCGATCTGGCTCTGATCCGACAACGGAGTGGAGATGACAACCGGCTGGGTTTTGCCGCCCAGCTTTGCCTGCTGAAGCGTGGTGCGCTGCGTAGCTGGAGACATAAACTACGGCTCTTATTGGGAGCCAATGCCTTGAAGATTTTGAAACGGGACGCGGCGGGCCGCGTGAGTTATCGTGCGGAACAACGCGAGGCGATTCTGGATGAGTTTGAACGCAGCGGGCTGAAGGGGGCGGCGTTTGCGCGGATGACGGGACTGCGATATCAGACTTTCGCCTCCTGGATTCAACGCCGCCGCCATGAGCGGGGCGATTACCGGATGGCGGCCACGGCTCTCAAAGACTCACGGCGGCCGGTTCCCGTGGTCCGTCTGATGGAGGCGGTGATGGCCGGGCCGGTCCATCCTGAGGCGGAGGGCGGGTCGGCCCTGAGGGTGGAACTGCGCTGCGGGACGCGGTTGCTGGTGGGCTATGCCCGGCAGGCAGAACTGGCGGTGCGGATCATTCAAGCCCTTGCCTCCAGCGCGCCATGTTGAGTTTTTCCGGGTTCGCTGCGGATTTTCATCGCGCTGAAGTCTTGGTCTCGCCGGCGGCGATTTGTTGAAGGGGAGCAATGGCCTGCTGGCCGGTGGGGGAGATACGTTCAAGGAAGACTACAGCGGGAAGGGAAGGGTAAGGGTTGCAAAATGCGAATTTCCATAATAATTGGAACCGCAATTGTTTGAATTGAAGATTTCCCACGAAAACCGTGTTTAACTGTGGGCATTGTTTTCTTGCTGGCGTCGCCCCCGCTGTAATCCCTGTCCGTGCGGCTACTACGGCGATCCCAAACGCGAGTGCTGCTGCAATCCCATGCAGATCACGCGCTACCGGCAGCGGATCAGCGGCCCCTTGCTCGACCGGAACCGCACCTTGGACCGCACCCTGCTCACGTAGAAACGCTTTCTGCGAGGGGCAGATCCCGACTGGTATGTACAAGCATCATCGCCACCTGCCTCAGTAAATAGCCAATTACTTCCGGAAGGCCCATCCCCGGCTGGACCTTGGGCCACACACAAAAAAGACCTGTCCGAAGAGGTCTCCGGACAGGTCCTTGGCAGGGGTTGTTACAGGCGCTTTCTTAGCCGGGGTCAGCGGGGCAGGTCAAAACGATCCAGATTCATCACCTTGTTCCAGACCGCCACGAAATCGTTCACAAACCTCTCCTGCGCGTCCCCGGAAGCATAAGCTTCCGCGATAGCCCGGAGTTGCGAGTTTGAACCGAACACGAGATCGACCCTGGAGCCTGTCCATTTGACTTTGCCGGTCTGGCGGTCTTTTCCTTCGAAGAAGTGCTCGCACATGGGGGACTTCTGCCACTCCGTGCTCATATCCAGCAGGTTGGCGAAGAAGTCATTGGTCAGGGTTCCAGGGCGATCAGTGAAGACCCCCAGCTGAGGGAACCCAACGTTGGTATCGAGGACCCGCAAGCCGCCTACCAGCACGGTCATTTCGGGAGCCGAGAGCGTGAGCCGGTTGGCCCGGTCGAGCAGCAATTCTTCCGCAGGCCGGTCATGTTCGTGGCCGAAGTAGTTCCGGAACCCGTCCGTGGCCGGTTCGAGCACGGCAAACGAAGCCGCGTCGGTCATCTCCGGCGAAGCGTCCGTCCGTCCTGGCGAGAAGGGAACATTCACGTCCCGCCCGGCCTTCTTCGCCGCTTCCTCAACCGCGGCGCACCCGCCCAGCACAATCAGGTCGGAGACCGAAACCTTCTTCCCATCGGTCTGCGCACTGTTGAAATCCGCTTGGATTTTTTCAAGGGCCTGCAGGACCTTGGCGAGTTGAGCCGGCTGGTTGACTGCCCAATCCTTCTGTGGGGCGAGGCGGATGCGGCCACCGTTGGCTCCGCCCCGGTTGTCGGTCCCGCGGAACGTGGAGGCCGCGGCCCAGGCCGTCGAGACCAGCTGGGAAACCGTCAGTCCCGAGGCGAGGACCTTGCCTTTGAGGTCAGCGATATCCTTGTCTTCTATCATCTTATAATCAGCCTTTGGCACAGGATCCTGCCACAATTGTGGCTCGGGAACCAGTGGTCCGAGGCACCGGACGATGGGGCCCATATCGCGGTGGGTCAGCTTGTACCATGCTTTGGCGAAGGCTTGCTCGAACTCGCCCGGATTCTCGAAGAACCGCTTGGAGATCGCCCCATA
Organism: uncultured bacterium; assembly: GCA_903936775.1. GTDB lineage: Bacteria > Verrucomicrobiota > Verrucomicrobiia > Verrucomicrobiales > V1-33 > CAIZWU01. The sequence continues at coordinate 2,598 of CAIZWU010000272.1, forward strand.
GGCGGGGTCCACCTTCAGCGCCATGTCTGTGGTGAACATGATCGGGGCGTGGCTCTTCTTCGGATCGTGGGCATCCGGCACGCTGCCCTTTCCTGCCCCATTCTTGGGAATCCACTGGTGGGCACCGGCGGGACTTTTGGTCAGTTCCCATTCATAGGCGAAGAGGTTGGAGAGATACATGTGCGACCATCGGGCCGGGGCGCTGGTCCAGGCTCCTTCGAGGCCGCTGGTGATCGTGTCACCGGCATTGCCTTTGCCATGTTTGTTTTTCCAGCCAAGCCCTTGCTCTTCGATGCCGGCTCCCTCAGGTTCCGGCCCGACGTTTCCTTTCGGATTGGCGGCACCATGGGCTTTTCCGAAGGTGTGTCCGCCGGCTATCAGCGCCACGGTCTCCTCGTCATTCATTGCCATACGGGCAAATGTTTCCCGGATGTCCTTGGCGGCGGCGAGCGGGTCGGGATTGCCGTTGGGGCCTTCCGGATTCACGTAGATCAAGCCCATCTGTACTGCTGCGAGGGGGTTCTCCAGCTTCCGCTCGCCGGAGTATCGCTCGTCTCCCATCCATTTACTTTCAGGGCCCCAGTAAATATCTTCCTGCGGTTCCCAGACGTCTTCCCGGCCGCCCGCAAACCCGAACGTCTTGAAGCCCATCGACTCAAGGGCGACGTTGCCCGTCAGAATCATCAGGTCCGCCCATGAGATTTTCTGACCGTATTTCTGCTTGATCGGCCAGAGCAATCGGCGCGCCTTGTCGAGGTTGGCATTGTCTGGCCAACTGTTGAGGGGCGCAAAGCGCTGGGTGCCGTCCGAGGCCCCGCCGCGGCCGTCGGAAATGCGATAGGTTCCGGCGCTGTGCCAGGCCATGCGGATAAACAGCGGTCCATAGTGGCCGTAGTCGGCTGGCCACCAGTCCTGGGATGTCGTCATCAGCGCCTCAAGGTCCTTCTTCAAGGCCGTCAGGTCGAGTTTCTTGAACTCCTCGGCGTAATTGAACTTGCCGCCCAGAGGGTTGCCTGCGGGCGGATTCTGATGAAGGATCCGCAGGTTCAACTGATTGGGCCACCAGTCCCCGTTCGACATGCCTCCGGCAGCAGTGGTCCGGGCCGAGGGATCTTTTTTGGCTCCACCGATCACCGGACACTTGCTGATGTCGCCCCCTGCCGGAGGGTGTGCCGGGGCCGGTTGGGCCAGCGCCAGACCGCCATGGGTTGCCATCCACAGGCCGATGGCACAGGCGGCCAGTCCCATGGGATTGGTTCCGCTGATCAGCCTCATCGTGGGGAGTTGTGCAGGACTGTTCAGGCGGTGCTTTCCGGAACTGCCGGTTGTTGCTATGTTTTTTTTCATGGGGTTTTGGTATGGGTTGCTGCTCATGTGAGCCCAAGTTTTTTTGGGTCGAATTTTCGTGGGGGGGCTGGCCGCGCCTCAGTTCCCCGGCTTCGCCGCGAGGCACGCCGGGCAGGTGCCCCAATAGATTACCTCCGCCTCATCGATCTGGAAGCCGGCACCGGCGCCAATGCCGACGGCAGCAGTCAGGCAGGGCGACTCGCCCACCGCGCAGTCGATGTCGCCCGTTTTTCCGCAGCTGCGGCAGATCACGTGGTGGTGGTTGTCCCCGACCCTATCCTCGTAGAGGGCAGGCGACCCCGCAGGCTGGATCCGTCGGATCAGGCCCTTCTCGACAAGGGTCCCAAGGGCGTTGTAGACCGCTTGCTTCGAGACCACTCCGATTTCAGCGCGGACGTCTTCGGCAATGGTGTCCGCTGTGCCGTGGGGCCGGGCCGACACCGCACGCAGCACGGCCAAGCGTTGGGCCGTGACAGACAGGGCATTTTGTCGGAGCAGTTCAGCGGGGTCGGACGTCATCGGAGCATTCAACTCCCTCAAAATATGGACTCTTTCAATAAAAATGCCAATACAAGAAGTAGATTCAGTCTGTACGGTTTCCCAGGCCACGCCCCGCCGGGCCATCAGCACGGCGGAAGGTATTCCATCCCGCCCCCTGGACCGCCCTTGGCTGACTTGATGAAGGGAGCCTGATGCTCCTGCATCCGGATGGTGGACTTGCCTCATCAGTTAGGATTTCCCGGCGATCCGCATCCCGGATCCTTTCACCGGCGGGCCTTGGGCCGTGCGATATGGTAATCGACTACGGTATCATTTTGCTGTGCCGCCCCCGGACTGCTGCGCCCCCGGGTGATGATCGCTTCCATGGTTGCAGTCAGGCGTGCGGCCACCTCCGGATGCGCGGCCACCACGTTCTTCTCCTCCATGGGATCGGTGGCCAGATCGTATAGCTGTGTGGAAGGCAGCCCTCTGGTCCGGGCCTCGCCATCCCCCGGCTTGCCCCATCCTCCACTGCCCGGACAGAAGGCCAGTTTCCATGAGGCTTCGCGGATCGCGAACTGGCCGTGAATGCTGTGATGGACCACGCTGGGGCGTGCGCTCCTGCCGCTGCCCAGCAGCTCGGGCAACAGGCTGAAGCTGTCCTCGGCCGCGGTATCGGGCAGCTTCGTCTCTGTGATAGCGGCCGCGGTGGCCATGAAATCGGTGTGGCAGACCGGCGTGCTGGATGTCGTGCCGGCTTTCACCTTGCCAGGCCAGCGTACCAGAAACGGCACCCGGTGCCCGCCTTCCCAGATGTCCGCCTTCGCCCCGCGGAAACCGGCACTGGCAAAGTGGTCCTTTTTCTCCAGCCCCGCCATATCCGCCGCCGGGGAACAGCCGTTGTCGCTGGTGAAGATCACCAGGGTGTTATCCGCCACCGCGTTTTGCTCCAGCGCCGCCAGCACCTCGCCCACGCAGGCATCCGTCTGCATCACGAAGTCTCCGTAGGCGCCAATCCCGCTTTTCCCCTGCCACTCCGGGCTGGGCACGATCGGGGTGTGCGGCGAGGCGTAGGGTAGAAAGATAAAGAAGGGCTTGCCGTTTTTGGCGTCCGGGGCGCGGGCCGTGATGGTTTCCACCGCCCGGCGGGTCAGCGCCGGCAGCACCTGCACGGCCTCAAACTCCGGAGCCGCCGGCCCTTCCCGAACCCAGTTTTTCAGCGCCGTCGGCAGCGCGGTGAGACGGTCCTGCTCAATGAAGGCGAAGGGCGGCATATCCAGCGAGGCACTGATGCCGAAGAAGGTATCAAATCCGAGGGTCACCGGACCCCGCCGGAACGGCTTAGAGAAGTCGAACTGCCAGTGGGGATGACTGGCCTTTCCGGCCGGGTCCTCCCATTTCGCCCACTCCAATCCCAGATGCCATTTCCCGATGCAGGCGGTGTGATAACCCTGCTGCTGCAGAATTCCCGCCACCGTCAGCCGGTCTGCCGCGATCAGCGGCGGGCTGACTCCTTCCAGCACCCCGCTTACCAGGGAGGTGCGCCACGCATAACGTCCTGTCATGACTCCATAACGGGTCGGGGTGCAGACCGCCGAGCCGCTGTGGGCATCGGTGAAGGTCATTCCTTCCACGGCCAGCCGGTCCAGCACCGGCGTGGCGATTTTTCCGCGTTTGGGATTGAGCACCTTCACATCCCCATAACCGAGATCATCTGTCAGGATGTAGATGATGTTTGGCCGGTGGGCCGCCGCAGACAGGCGGGCAGCGGCAAAAAAAGACAGGGTGAGGCAGAGAATGGAGACGGGCAACATGGCGGGGAAAAGAAGGGGAAGGGTGCTGGAATGAGATGGGATGGATTCGGCCCGGGCAGGGGAGCGAACTCCCTTCCTGACATCCGGGGGGCAGGGGAAGCAGCTGGCTGGCACTCCGCTGTCGGTCTTCACTCCGCGGTGGGTTTGGGGGCCTTGGCGGGTTCGTCCGGGTTGAGGGTGGGGGGGGCGTTCAACCAGCCGAGCGAGGCGAGGAAATCATCTGCCGCCCGCAGCGTCTGGTTTAGATAGGGTGCCTTGTTGAAAAACCCGTGCCCGGCTCCGGGATAGACGCGGGTCTCGCAGCGCGATCCGGCCTTTTTTATTTCCTCGCGGAAGTTCTCCAGTACCCGGACCGGAATCAATTTGTCAGCGTCCCCCAGAAACACGATCGTCGGAGGAGCGCCTTTGGTAATGTGATGAGCCGGGGAGAATTCCCGGTAACGGCTGCCGGTGCGCTCGTGACCCCAGGCTCCCGGGCCATTGTCGAAAACCGGATTGAAGAGCACGAGGGCATCCGGCCGGCAGTTGACCTTGAGATCATCCTGCGGGTCGTCCAATCCCGGTACCAGCGCCGTGAAGGCTGCCAGATGTCCCCCCGCGGAACCACCGGCTCCGGCGATGCGTCGCGGATCCACCCCCAGCTCCGCGGCATGAGAGCGTACATAACGCATCGCCGATTTGGCGTCCGCACAGCAGACCAGGGGAGGCCCGTTGTCGCCTTTGGGGATGGTGCGGTATTCCACGCGGAGACCGACCATGCCCCGCGAGGCGAAATAGGTGCTCTGGGGCCGGAATTGTTCCGGCGTACCCCCGACCCACCCTCCGCCAAAGAAAAATACGATAGCCGGCCGTTGATCCGCCGCCGTCCAGCCCGGTGGTTTTTCCACCAGTATCTTCATATCCCGGCCCTCCACTTTTTTGTAAATGATGGTTTCCGCGGCCGGTAGGAAGTCAGGCAGCAGGAGAACCATGCAGGCGGTCAGAATGTATCGGGAATCTTTCATGAGAAGTCGCTAATAGCTCAATCGACAGGCAAAGAGCCAGTCAAAAAACAGGGAGATCCGACCGGCCATCCGATGGCCGGGAAGTTCGAGGATTGGTTTGTGCTTCCCGCGCTTCGGGCGTCAGGGATTGGGGAAAGGCTCCGTATTCCATGGGCTGATTTGAACCTTGCGTATAACTGAGTTAATGCCGCCTCCCGCCCGGAGGCCGGGTGTCTCTCCCTGGATTTCCCCCACATGACCCGATCCCTCCTGCCTCACTGAGGTGCATCCCGAAGTCCGGCCACTGACTGGGTAAGCTGAGCTATGCTGATGGATGAGGAATTGAATCAGAACATGGAACCGAATAACAGCGCCGCACCCGTGGTCCCAGACCCGTGAAAAGATCCCAGGCAATGGTGCCGCCCTGGGCCGCCAGTTCCGGGGCGGTGATTTCCAGATTTCCCTGCCGGCCCACCAGTACCACCTCATCGCCAGGAGCAGGCCTGTCCGGCAGATCCGTCACATCCACCATGATCTGGTCCATGGTGATACGGCCCAGCACGGGGCAACGGCAGCCGGCGATCAGTGCTGCGGCTCCCTGACCGGAGGCTTGGCGGGGAAAGCCATCGGCATAACCCACTGCCAGCGTGGCCACCCAGGTGGGCCTGGTGGTGATGAAGGTGCGGCCATAACTGATTCCATGTCCGGCGGGCAATTCCCTGATGAGGGCGATCCGCGTTTTCCAGGTCACGACCGGGCGCAGCCTGGTTTGGTCCCGGGGCACCGGGGAAACACCATACAGCATCAGCCCCGCGCGGGCCCAGCTTCCCTCGGTCTGTGGGTAGGCGGTCAGCCCGGCGCTGTTGGCCAGCTGGGTGGGCCCGATCGCCAGTCCGCCAGCCCGGAATTCCGTGATGAGGGACTTGAAACGGTTGGTCTGCGCCTCGGTGTAGGAAGGATCGTCATCTGCCGAGGGAAAATGGGAGGCCACACTATCCAATTTCAAAAACGGACTGTCCAACACCGCCGAAAGCAGGGCCGCCGCCTCTCCGGGCAAAGCCCCGAGCCGTCCCATGCCGGTATCGATCACCACATGCACCGGCAGTGGATGACCTTGCCGCGCCGCGGCCCGGGCATAACCGGAAACTTCCTCCAGAGTGGAAATGGCCGGGCAGAATCCGCCGCCGGCCACCGCCTCCCATTCCGAAGGCAGGGCAGGTCCGAGGATGTAGATGGGCAGGGTGAAGCCTGCCTCGCGCAGGACCTGGGCTTCGGTGACATTGGCCACCGCCAAGGCCCGCACCAGATCCTGCATGGCCCGTGCCACCGGCACCATGCCGAGCCCATAGCCGTCGGCCTTCACCACAGCCAGCACACCCGGGACGGGGTCGGGAAAGCAGGATTGAGCGGCCCGGCAATTGTGGCGCAGGGCTTCCAAATCGATCTCGATCCAGGTGCGGGCATCAGGAAGGGCAGGGGTTTCAGGCGGGGAAATCACGGATTCAGTATGCGGGGCGCGCCGTCTCCGGCAAGCGGACTGGCGGCGGGATCGCAGGGAGAGGGAGGCGAGGGGGCGGCAGAGGCTGATTTTCTCCGCTTTCCTTCAGGGAAGGGCTGCTCATGATCGAGGGTAATGTCTGCTCTTCCCACCATCGATCTTGTCGGTCTTTCCCTCGGTATTGATCCCCAGCACTTGGTTTGTTATGGACGGGACAAGGCCAAGGTGGCGCTGGAGGCATTGCCGGTGGGCCCCCTCCGTGGGAAACTGATTCTGGTTTCCGCGATCACGCCCACGCCGGCCGGGGAAGGGAAGACCACCGTGTCCATCGGACTCGCTCAGGGCTTGAAAAAGACCCGGCGTTCCGTGGCTCTGGCGCTCCGGCAACCTTCCATGGGACCGGTGTTTGGCCGGAAGGGCGGGGCGACCGGCGGGGGAAAGAGTTCGCTGACTCCGGCGGAATCGATCAACCTGCACTTCAATGGTGATTTCCACGCCATCACCGCGGCCCATAATCTCCTTGCTGCCGCCATCGATAACCAACTTTTTCTGGGCAGCACCCGGCTGGCCCCGGAAGGCGTGACGTGGAAGCGTGTCATGGACATGAATGACCGGGCGCTGCGCCGCATCACGGTGGGTTCCAAAAACACCCAGCGGGCCAGCGGTTTCGATATCACTGCGGCTTCCGAAGTCATGGCCGTATTTTGCCTGTCGGAAAGCCAGGCGGACTTGCGGGCGCGGCTGAACCGGATGGTGGTCGGGTTCACGGCCGGCGGTGATCCCGTCACGGCTGAGGAATTCCGTGTCACCGGCGCCATGATGGCGATCCTGCGTGATGCCCTGGCGCCCAATCTGGTGCAGTCGGTGGAAGGCGTGCCGGCTTTTGTCCACGGTGGGCCGTTTGCCAATATCGCGCATGGCTGCAACTCCATCCTCGCCACCCGTATGGCTTTGGGTTACGCCGATTTTGCCGTGACCGAGGCCGGCTTTGCCTTCGATCTTGGTGGCGAGAAATTTTTCCACATCAAGTGCCGCCAGGCAGGCCTTGCTCCAGCGGTGATTGTCCTGGTGGCGACCGTTCGGGCTTTGAAAATGCATGGAGGCACCGCCCTTGCCGATCTCACCCTCCCGGATGTCGCCGCAGTGCAGCGTGGCCTGGAAAATCTCGCCGCCCATGCGGAGAGCGCGTCCCGGTTCCAGCGCCCGGTAGTGGTGGCCATCAATCAATTCGGCACGGACCACGAGGATGAACTGGCTGCAGTGCATGATTTCTGCAAAGCCAACGGTTTGCGCAGCGCCACGGCCAATGTCTTTGGCGCCGGGGGTGAAGGAGCCATCGCGCTGGCGGATTTGGTGGCGGAAGCCGCCGAAGAGACGGTGCCGGAATTGCCCTATCTTTATGCGCCGAACGACCCCGTGGAGGTGAAATTGCACGCCGTCGCCACCCAGATTTACGGGGCGGACGGCGTCATCTTCACCCCGGAAGCCAAGGCCCGGCTGGAACTCCTCAGCCGCCATGGCTTCGACCGGCTCCCGCTCTGCATGGCGAAAACCCAGAACTCCCTGAGCGATCAACCGGCGCTGCTCGGCAGGCCTCGTGGATTCACCATCACCGTGCGGGATTTTGAACTCGCCGCCGGAGCCGGATTTCTTGTGGCCCTTACCGGGACCATGATGCGGATGCCCGCCCTGCCGAAGGTGCCTGCTGCCGAACGGATCGAAGTTCAGGACGATGGCACCATCACCGGTCTCATGTCCTGAGGCTCAGCCGCCTGGAACCGGGGCGCACGTGGATTTCCTCCAGGAATCAGGGAATTCCCTGCGTTTTAGAGCTTGGCAGTCAACATCTGATTCGCCACCCTTGGTCCTTTGTCGCTTCCGGATGACGCCCCCCGCCGATTTTAATGAATACTGAGCCCCCCGCCACCTCTGACGACGCGCCGCACCCCGTGGTGGAAACCCACCCTGCCGGCGAGGTGGTGCCAGCCCATTCATCCTGGTGGTATCGCATCGGCGGAGGCAGTCTCACCGTCAGCATGATCATCCATGCGATTGTCATTCTGATCGCCATTCTGATCGTGCGCACCGTCACCACGGTGCCCCCGGAAACGGTGGACTTTTTGCCCGGCGGGGGAGGTGGCGGCAAGGGCAGCGCCGCTAAAATTGCCGAAAAAAGGCGGGCGGTGTCCATGAATGTGCCCAAAACCCGCACCGTTAGCTCGGCCACCAACTCCGCCGTCAGCCTGCCCGATTTGCAGACCAGCATGAGCGACTTCAGCAATCTCACCTCCACCGCAGCCATGGGAGGCGGGATCGGAGGCGGCAGTGGCGGATTGAGCGGCAGTGGCAGCGGCGGCATGATGGGCAATGGGCGGGGCACCGGCATGGGGCCCGGGATTGGCCGCGGTTTTGTGGGGCTTCCCCTGTTTGGCACCAAGATCGATGCCCGGCGCATGGCGGTGGTGCTGGATATGTCGGGTTCCATGTATCCCTACCTCCCTATCGTGATCAAGGAGGTGGACAAGGTGGCCCCTGGCTCCATGGTCATCCTCCACTATGGCTGTGGGCTTTCTGATGCCGAGGTCCGGAAACCCGCCCTCGAATTCACCACCGACAAGGAGTTCGACAAGGACCGGATCGTGACTTCCCTGCTGGAGTCCGCCACCGCAGCCATGAGCAAAAGCGAACGGGAAGCCTTGCTGGCCCTGGTGAAGAAGCGGCCGAAAACCTTTTATGTGCCGTCCACCAACGTTGGCACCACCTGGGTGGCCCTCACCGATTCCAAGCTGAAGGATGTCGATGCCATTTATTGGTTTGCAGACTTCGCCGATGGCCTGACCAAGGATCGCCTGGAGGAGGTGGGCCAGAAGCTGCGCTCCCGGAAACAGAAACTCTACATTCATCCGTCCAATCCCAAGTGGCTGGAGGGCGGCGACCCGCTCGCCATCAATGTGGCCAAAGTGGAGAATGAAATCGTGAAACCCACCGGTGGCAAGGTACTGAAGGTTGAAATCAAAAAGGACATCCCGGTCAAGGATGACGCCAACCCGAAACCCAAGTCTGCCAGTTGACCGTTTTCCCTGGCCTCACTTCAGGGCAGTTCCTTCGTCCGGAAAACCGGCAATCGCAGCTTGAACAGGACCGCACTGAGCCGCAATACCAAGGTCAGCCCCATCGCCGCCAGCGGGGCGTGGGGGAAGTCCGGAACCCCCAGGCGCAGCCCCACCAGCAGGGTGGCTCCCGCGAGCGCTGCCGTGGCATACAGATAAATCTCCGGGCGGAACACCAGCGGCACTTCCCGCCTTAATACATCCCGGAGCACTCCGCCCGCCACCCCGGTGACGACCCCCAGCAGGACCGCGATCAATCCGGAAGCTTGCAGTTGGAGCGACTTCTCCGTCCCCACGATGGTAAACAGCGCCAGGCCAAAGGCATCTGCGATCAATAACACCCGGTGCGGCATCCGGAAAAAGCGCGCTGCCACAAAGGTCAGCAGCGCCGCCACCAGCGCCGCCACGATGTAGCTGGGATTCTGAATCCAGAAAATCGGATAGGCACCGAGGCAGACATCCCGGATCGTGCCCCCGCCCACCGCCGTCACCAAGGCCAGCACCAGAATGCCGAACAAGTCCAAGCGCTGTCCGGAAGCCGCCAGCACGCCCGAAATGGCGCACACCGCGACCGCGAAGAATTCAATCCAAACCATCCCCCCATCAAAGCAGCCCCACCCCCGCCAGCAAGCGCGGGCACCCGGCGGAAAGCAGCGTGCGGTTAACGTGCCGTGACTTACCCCTAAAGAAAGTCTGCAGCTTCGCCCAAATTGATTTTGATTGCCGGCAATGGTTGCAAATACGCACTCGAATTGGATCTTCCGGGCGGGGGGTAAAGAGTGTTCTGTAAAAGGCTTCAGCCTTGCCCTGCGCGCGTTGGCAGGGGGTGGGTCATGGGGGGCTGTGTTGAGGTCTAGCAAACACCCGGCCCAACCGGACCTTCTCCATACCGTTTTGCAAGTCGTTACCACTCAAGGCGCGATGACTCAGATTAAAGGTTCTTCGCTGATTTCAGTGGGCAGAAAAGGGCAAGCGGATTCGTCGAAGAGGGATGAGTCCCGAGAAACTGTTTCCTGAATTACTGAATTTGGGTGCCGCGTGGCGGGTGGGGGAGATTGATTTTGATCCTGATGGCCGGGTCCTGATCCGGGTCGAGGAAACGGAAGCGTTCTGGCGGGAGGGGCGCAGCATTTTTGCGGAGGACGGTGCCGTAAAATGCTATGATTATGTTGGTGGTGTCTGCTGGCGGCATCTCAACGTCTTCGAGCACCGCGGCGATATCGTCTGCCGCTTGCCGCGGGCACCATGCCTCAAGACGGGAAAGGTCTACCGGGTCACGCCGCCGTGGGAGGGCTTGAGCAAAGCCTTCACCAAAGCATTCGAAGCCCTCGCGATATTGCTGATGCGGGAAATGCCCGTGTGCCCCGCCGCTTGCCTCATCAACGAGACAGACACCCGGCTTTGGCGGCTGTTACGCGCGCAGGTGGAGCACGCATGGCCGTGCGTGGACTGGAGCGAAGTCAGCATCGTGGGCTGCGATGAACTCAGTGCCCGCAAAGGCCACCGATACGTCAGGGTCTTTTGCGATCTGGTGGGAAAGCGGGTGCTTTTTGCCGTGGAGGGCAAAGCCAAAAGTGTGTGGGAAAAGTTCGTCGCCGCGCTTGGGGAGCCCCATGGACACTACCGGGCGATCACGGGAATCTCCATGGACATGAGTCCAGGGTATATATCGCGGGAGCGGATCAAAACATCGGCTCGCAGGCGCGGGGGGGCGACAAATTCCATATCATCGCGCCTGTGAGTAAAGCGGTGGACGACACGTGACGTCAGGAAAGCCGGCAGGAACGCAGCGCGCGGCCCGCGCTCAAAGGCACACCATGGCTGTGGCGGAAAAATCCGGAGAACCTCACCGGGAAGGAGACCGCAGAGATCAAAGAACTCCAAGGCAAACCCCTTGCGACGGCGCGGGCCTATCAGATGCGGCTGGTCCTTCAGGATATCTCCCGGCTGCCGGACGAAACC